>NZ_LRRB01000255.1 GCF_001646865.1 Aldersonia kunmingensis
CCTGGGTGCATTCGCCCTTCCACTGCTTGGGGCGGGCGTTGCCCAGGCCGTCGAAACCGCCGACCTACCGGAAAATTGCACTTCCGGTTCAGCGACCGTTCAGTGTCAAGGGGATGTCGCTTTGAAGGACTTGCTGGAGTACTTCGCGGAGTCCGTCACCGGTTCGGGCATTCCGTTGGCGTTCTAGGCCGTTTCGGCCTCGGTGTCGTATCGAGCTCAATCCATCCGGGTGCTACAGATCCTCACTCAGCGGGACCGGTCGGGCGAGCGGCACGTAACGAATTCGTGCCGCCCGTCCGAGCAGTGCCCGAGGGATTGCCCCTGCTATGACGAGAGTGCCGGAATCACGGCACCGAGATCAGCGTGACCTTGCTGCCCGGCTCGACGCGTGCGCCCGAGCCGGGGTTCTGCGTGATCACCACCGAGCTGTCGGTCCTCGCCATTTGGCGGACTTGCACCTCGAGCCCAAGCTGCTCGAGTTCGGCTCGCGCAGCGCCGACCGACGAGCCGACGACACCGGGCACGCGTACCGCATTCGACACGATCAGCACGACGCTGTCGTTGCCCTCGAGTTCAGTACCCGCCTTGGGATCGGTGCCGATCACGCGGCCCTCGTCCACCTTCGAATCGAACGCGACGCGAGTTTCGCGAATGGAGACACCGAGCGCGGTGAGTGCCTCAGTGGCCTCCTCGACCGAGTTGCCCTTCAGATCGGGCAGGGGCTCGGGCGGGGCGCCCTTGCTCCGAATCACCTTGACTGCGGAATCGACCGGTGCCGCGGTACCGGGCTTCGGATCGAGTGCGGCGACCGTGCCGCGCGCCGCGCTCTTGCTGTACGCCTCGCCGCCATCGACGGGTTTCAGGCCAGCGGCACGAATGCGTTCGAAGACGTCCTGCGGATCGTCACCCGGCGTCACTGTGGGCACCGAGGGGCGGCCGAGCGAAATCAACACCGTCACGGTGCTGTTCTTCGGAATCCGTGAACCCGCCGGCGGATCGGTGCCGAGTACGTTGTCGACCGGAATGTTGTCCGAGTGCCGTCCGCTGACCTTCGTTGTCAGCCCGGCGTTTTCGATCGCGGTGACCGCGCCGTCCCGGTCGAAGCCGTTGACAGACGGAATGGCCGTATAGCGGCCAGAGCCCAGCCACCAGCCGCCCACACCGACGATCAGCGCGAGGAGCAGCACCACCAGCAGCCAGATGATCGTGGTGCGGCGGGACCGACTCCGGTCGATCTGCAAGCCGGGGAAGCGTGGATACGACGAACCCGGGTCGTCCGGATTATCGGCCTCGGCGCGCGACGTCACCGCGGTGACCACCCGAGTGTGCTGCGGCGCGTGCGGACCGCGGTCCTCGCGCGTCGGGGGGTGCGCAGGTTCGGGCGCCAGCACCGTCGTCGATGCCGCAGCAGCTGCGTGCGCGGCCCCGGCACCGGCGGTGCGGGTGGTCGGTGCGTCGGGCGACGCTGGACGGACGTGCGCGCTGGCATGCTGCGCCGAGCGCTGCGGGGCAGGGACGCGGTACGGCGGCAGGTCCAGTTCGGACGCTGCCGAGCGGAGTGCCGCTGCCATCGCCCCGGCATGCGGGAACCGATGGGCCGGTTCATTTTCCGTGGCGTGCAGCACGAGGTTGTCGAACTGCACGGGCACACCGTCGATGAACTCGCTCGGCCGTGGCACGTCGTTCTCGATGCGCTGATAGGCAACCGAAAGCGAGTTGTCGCCCGTGAACGGCGCTCGGCCGGTGAGCATTTCGAACAGCATTACGCCCATTGCGTAGACGTCGCTGCGGGCATCCGCGGTGCCGCTGGTGACCTGCTCGGGCGAGAGATACGCCGCGGTGCCGAGAATCACGCTGCTCGAGGTGGTGTTCGCGGCCGCGACTGCGCGGACGAGCCCGAAATCGGCGATCTTCACCTCGCCCGAATCGGAGATCAGCACGTTCTCCGGCTTGACGTCGCGGTGCACCAGTCCGGCGGCGTGCGCCACGCCGAGCGCGTCGAGCAACGGTTCCACCACTGCCCGTGCCGCGTGCGGCGGCATTGGGCCGCGCTCCCGGAGCAACTCGCGCAGCGTGCCACCCTCGACGAGTTCCATCACCAAGAAAGCGAGGTCCCCGTCGACTCCCTGGTCGTACACCGACACCAGGCCGGGATGCTTGAGCCGCGCGACCGCGCGGGCCTCGAACTCGAACCGGGACAGGAACTGCGGGTCGGCGGCGAACTTCGGGTCCATCACCTTGATCGCGACGGGACGGTCGAGCCGCACGTCGAGACCGCGGTAGACCATCGACATTCCGCCGCGCGCGATCGGGGCGTCGAGGCGGTAGCGCCGTTCGAGCATGTGCCCGAGCAGCGGGTCGTGTGCGCCTCGCATGCTCGCCCCTTTTCTCACCACGGTCACCGGCACCGGAATTGTCGTATCCGGTTACACGATGGTAGCCAGGACCAGCGCCAAGTCCGGCACGCCGACCCGCGGGGAGCCGGCGAGCGCCAATGCGGCAGAGTCCCGTGCTGATCGGTCCCGGCGAACCGATAACCTTACCGAGGTGAGCACGATCCCTTACTGCGACGATGTTCTGCCCGCCGAGGTCCCGCTGCTCTCGCTGCCGGATATCGCCAAACAACTCGGACTCGCCGTCACGCGAGTGCATCAGATGCTGCGCGACCATCAGTTCATCGCGGTGAAGCGCTCCGGCTGGGTCGGCGTGCCCGAGGAATTCTTCGGCGAAGACGGCGAGGTGTTGAAGTTCCTGCCCGGCCTGATCTCGGTGCTGCGCGATGGTGGCTTCCGTGACGACGAGATCTTGCGCTGGCTGTTCACGGCCGATGAGAGCCTGTCCGGCACGCCGGCGGCGGCGATGCACGGGCATCAGGCGCGCGAGGTGGTCCGGAGAGCGCAGGCGCTTGCTTTCTGATCGGCTCCGCCGATGCGTCCTGCTGACCGCTCGGCCGCTACCGACTAGCCCGCAGACGAATACCGCAGGGCGCCCTTGCCGAATTCGGTGATCGCGACCGCGAATCGGCGACCGCGGGGGACGACTGCTCGGCTGCGCAGCACCGCGAAGTCCTCCTCCTCGATCCGGTCGAGAATCTCGCCGTAGAGCGTGAAGGCTGCGCTGATCCCGGGCCGCACACGCGGTTCGAGCATGTCGATACCGGGCTTGGCGACCCGGTAGATGGACCGGTTGATCGCGGCGAAGTGTGCCAGCGCCGTGCGGACGCGGCGATCCGACGTGCCGGTGGCGCGGCAGTAGGCAAGCAGCTCGTCGTCGACGCCGAAGGCCGCGAGCTCGTCGGCGGGTAGGTACACCCGGTCGCGGTCGAGATCCTCGCCGACATCGCGAATGAAGTTCGTCAGCTGGAACGCCTCGCCGAGTGCCGCGGCGGGCTGTTCTGCCTCCTCCTGCGGGACGACCGTGCCGAGAATCGGCAGCAGCTGCAGGCCGATCACGGCCGCCGAGCCGTAGGTGTAGCGGTTCAGTTCGGCCATATCGCGGAAGCGATTGCGGAACAGCGCGGTGCCCGGCACGTCCATCCGCATCGAGTCGAGGAACGCCCAGAAGTACTCGCGCGGTATCCCGTAGGTGGTCACGGTGTCGTCGAACGCTGCGAAGATCGGCTCCCACGCCTGCGGCAGTTCATCCGGCGACCCCGTGCCGCGCAGCCTGCGTTCGATCCGGTCCAGGTCGCGGGCCCGATCTGCCGGGTCACGCCGCTTCTCGGAGTCGACGTCCACGATGTCGTCGACGGCGCGGGCGAACGCATAGAGCGCATGCACGCCCGGCCGGCGGGCCGGCGGCAGCAGCCGTGTCGCCAGGAAGTAGGTGCGGCCGTGCCGCGCGGCGATATCGCGGCAGGTCCGGTACGCCGCGTCGAGATCGCCTGATTGCGTCATGCCTGCTCAGTCACGGTTGGCCGCGGCCGGGCCGGGCGATTGGCCCACCGGATCGGCTGAGACCGAGTCGGCCGCAGGGGATTGGCCGCCGGGGTCGGCCGTAGGCGGCGAGGACCGGAGCCGTAGCGGATCGACGGTGCGCAGCGAGAGCGCTGCGACAACCGCCGCGAACGTCGCGAGCGCGACGTGGAGCGGGTTGTAGAGGCCGATCGATCCGTCCGGCTGGAAAACCAGCATCAACCAGGTACTCACGCCGACAAGGACCATCAGGGTCGGGGTGGTCAGTGCGAACCCCGCGCCGAGGGCAAGCGGCCACGAGTAGTACCAGGGCAGTGCCGCCGGCGACAGGATCACGATGGCCATGAAGGCGATCAGGATGCCGAGCACGGCCTCGCGCTCGGTGCGCCGGAACCGCCACCACGCCCAGCCCAGCACACCGAGCAGAGCGATGCCGCACAGCATGCGGGTCACATCGAGAACCGGGCCGAGTGAAAGCGGGGTGAACCAAGTGACGATGTGCGCCAGAATCGTCGGCAGCGAAAGCCAGTTGATGATCTTCGCCGAGCCCGACAGGGCGGTCAGCCAGCCGATTCCGACACCGGCGATCACCGAGGCCACCGCGAAGACCGCCGCGAAGACGCCGATACCGAGCGCCGCGGTGCGGGCGAACAATGCCATTGGGTGCGGGAGCGGTCCCTCGCCGCGTTCGGCGCGCCGCTCGCGTTCGTGCTGCATCCAGATCCACACGATGAACGGCAAAGCGATTCCGGCGGTTGCCTTGATCGCCACGCCGATCGCGACGAGCACGATGCCCCCGACGTGGTGCCGTTCGAGCACCAGCGCGATACCGGCGGCCATCAGGCCCACCATCAGCATCTCGTTGTGGACGCCGCCCATGAGGTGGATCAGTACGAGCGGGTTGAGCACCGCGAGCCACAGGGCGACGGCCGGCTTGCCACCGAGGTGGCGGGCGAGATGCGGCACCGCCCACATCATCAGCGCCAGACCGGGGAGCATGGTGAGCCGCAGCAGCATGGTGCCGCCGATGACGCTATCCCCGGTGATCGTGGTGATCGCCCGGCCGAGCAGCAGGAAGATCGGCCCGTACGGCGCGGTGGTCGTGGTCCAGACGTTGCTGACGTTGTCGAGCAGGATGCCGGGGTTGGCCACGGGCCCAACCGCGTACGGATCGAAGCCGTCCCGCAGCAATGCGCCCTGAGCCAAGTAGGAGTAGGCGTCCCGGCTGAACATCGGCACCGCGAAGAGCAGCGGGAACAACCAGATGCCGACGATGGACCGCAGTTCGTTGAGGCTGACTCCGTCATTGATGGTGGTTCGGCCGAGGCGGACCCACGCGGCGATCATCAGCAGCACGCCGATCCACACCATCAGTGACGACAGCACAAGTCCGTGGCCGAAGCGCAGCCACGACAGGTGTGCGGCCTCGAGCAGTGGGTCGCGGCGGCGCACACTGCCCGCACCGAATCCGCCGAAGGTAATCATCAGCGCGCCGAAAAGGCCGAGTACGGCGTGGTGCCCCTCGGGGCTGCGCGCGAAATCGGCGGCGGTGGCAAGCCAGGATCGGACGCTCGCAGCAACGGTCGTCGCCGCCGGGGCGCGCCCGCTCGTGGTGGCTGTCTGGGGCGTCGTCGACGGGAGGGACATAGCGGTGCTTGCCTCCCCAACGTCGATCGTTACCCCCGGCCGAGCAACCGGTCGAGCCAACAGCTTAGTGGTTGCCCTGGAAAATGCCGTTCAAGCCCGGTTCGCGGTGACGCAGATCGGGCCGTGTGTCAGCCGGTGACGCGCGCCGCAGCGAGCTTGCCGGACAGGAGTGCCGTGGGCACGCCGACCCCCGGAGTGGTCCCGCAACCAGCGAGAACGACATTGTCCGCGCTCGGCACCAGGTTGCGGGTACGGAACGGTCCGGTCTGCCGGAACAGATGCGCAGCCGAGAACGGGGTACCGGCAATCATCCCCTGTGCGAGCCAGGTGTGCGGCGTATCGATGTGGTCGATGGTGAAGTGGTCCGCGATGCCCACGTAGCCGCGTGCCTCCAGGACGCCGAGCAGCTCGCGGACATAGGCCGGGCCGAGGAACTCCCAGTTCAGTGGCGCACTGTCGAGGTTGGGGCAGGGCGCGAGCACCGACAGCGGTTCGTGGCGCTGCGTCCGGCCCGAGGAGTCGGTGCGTTCGATGTACTCACCAGGATCGGTGCAGGCCGGACGCGTGATCAGCAGCGAGGGGTCGCTCATCACCCGTCCGCGCCCGCGGCGGGCCGTGATCTCGGCGAAGGTGCCGTCCCACGCCTCGCCGAAATCGATGACGTGGTGGGCCTGCCCGGGCCAGCGCGCGCTGACCTCGGCCGGCACGGTACCCATCGCGACCACCGCGGACGGCGATGCGCGCAGCGGGCGGCGGCGCTTGACGCCGAGGTCGGCCAGTGCGCCGAGGTCGGCCGTGACGATCAGGGTGTCGCAGTCGAGCCGGGCGCCCTGGGTGGTGCGGATGCCGCGCGCCCGTCGCCCCTCGAACTCGATCCGCTCCACGTCGGTGCGCAGTTCGAGCTTGCCACCGGCGGCGACGAACGCGGCCGCCATCGAGCGCGCGATCGCACGCATGCCGCCGCGCGGGAAGTACACGCCCATGCATGTGTCCATATTCGGGATCGCGGCGTACACCGCGAGTGCCTGGGCAGGGGCCACGCCGGCGTACAACGCCTGGAAAGTGAACAGCCGGGCCAGATCGGGATCGGCGATGAACCGGCTGATCTGTGGACCGAGCCGGCCGAATCCACCGAGGCGGGTCAGTTTGGCAAGGTCGGCGCGGGCGCCGCGCGACTTCACTAGATCGAACGGCGAATCGAAGTTCGAGTCCATGAACCGGTCGTACTCGGCGTCGAAGACCTCACCCAGCCAGCCGCGCAGGCGCCGGTAATGACGCGATGTCCCGGGGCCGCACGCCCGCTCGACCTCGGCGGCCATCGCGTCGGGATCGCCGTAGACCTCGATCGCCCGGCCGTCTCGGAATCGCGCGTGATACCCGGGCTCGATGCGGTCGATGAACAGTGGCTCAGGGCCCGTCTCCGGTGCCGTGCCGACCGCCGCGAGCGCGTCGGTGATCAACTCGGGCATGGTCAATACGGTCGCGCCGTTGTCCATCTCGTAGTCCGCGCCGCGGTGGATGCCGACTCGCCCACCGGGGTGGTCGGCGCGTTCGACGACGGTGACCTCATGTCCCGCACCGCGCAGGTACAGCGCGGCGGCAAGGCCGGACAACCCGGCGCCGACGATCAGTACGCGGTCGGTAGGACCTGCAACTGTCTTCATCAGGCGCTCCGCCTGGTTGCCGCGTCGGCCATCTCGCGCAGTTGCCGTTTGGCCGCGGGAGTCGCGGGGCTGTCCTCGACAGCGGCGAGGCCGCGTTCGGTGAGCTCGGTGATCCGCCGCTCCACCTCGTCGACCGCGCCGAGATCGGTAAGTACGCCGCGCAATTCGTCTACCGCCGCATTCGTCAGCTCGGTGCCGATGCTGCGCCGGAGTAGTGCGGCCGTCTCAGGGGACTGCTCGTCGGCGCGCTGCAGCGCGAACGCGAACAGGACGGTCCGCTTCCCCTCGCGCAGGTCATCGCCCGACGGTTTCCCGGTGGTTGCCGGATCGCCGAACACGCCGAGCAGGTCGTCACGCAACTGGAAGGCGATACCTACGTCGGTCCCGTACTGGCGGTAGGCGCCTACGAGCGATTCCGGTGCGCCGGCCAGCGCGGCGCCGATGTGCAGCGGACGCTCGATCGTGTACGCCGCCGTCTTGTAGCGATTGATTCGCATCGCTGCCTCGACGGACTCGTCGCCGCGCGATTCACCGGTGATATCGAGCAACTGGCCGCCGAGCACCTCGGTACGCATCGCCGACCACACCGGTGCCAGCCGTGCGGCCGCGTCCGGCGGCAGGCCCGCCTCTCGAACCATGTCGTCGGACCAGGCGAGGGCGACATCGCCGAGCAGAATTGCGACCGCCGCCCCGTGCGACTCGGACCCGCCGGCCCAGCCGTCGCGCAGATGCCGCTGCGCGAACGTGACATGCACAGTGGGATGCCCGCGGCGGGTGTCGGAGGAGTCGATGATGTCGTCGTGCACCAGTGCGCAGGCCTGCACCAACTCGAGCGCTGAACAGACGCGGAGCACTGCTTCGGCGTCCGCACCGACGGGGTCGGCGCCGGCGCCCAGCCAGCCGGTCCAGGCAAAGGTCGGACGGATGCGCTTACCGCCGCGCAGCACGAATTGTTCGAGCTCGTCGACCGCGGCGACGAAGTCCGTGCCGACGCCTGCGACGATCCCGCGCCGGGACGCGAAAAACGCCGTGAGCTCGGCTTCTACAGCGGAAGCGAAGGTAGCCGGGTCGGCCGTTGCCGCCAGCGACGGGCTGGGTCCGATAGTCAGGGTTGCCTCCGCGGCGAGTGGATGGGGTCGCTGTTCACGATAGTGGGGCCGGTCGAGCATCAGCCGACGCACTTTATGCTGGGGCCGTGAATTCCGTATCCCGCCCCGGCGCCGACCAGCCGATCCGCGGCCGTGCCAGCGCAGGCTGGGTCTCCACGACGCCGTCGGTGGTGTCGCGTCTGGAGTCTGCCGACTGCGGACGTGTGCCGTTCTCGGTGGAGTTCTCGCCGCCGCGTGACGAGGCCGCCGAGGCCCGATTGTGGCGTGCAGTGCGGGAATTCGAGCCGATGCGGCCAGCGTTTGTCTCCATGACCTACGGCGCGGGCGGTACTACGCGTGACCGTACGGTGCGGGTCACCGGGCAGATCGCAGCGGAGACCACGCTGCTTCCGGTGGCGCATCTCACCGCCGTCGAGCACACCGTGGACGAGCTGCGCGCCCTGGTGGGCGCCTATGCCGACTGTGGTGTTCGCAACATCCTTGCGCTGCGAGGCGACCCGCCGGGCGACCCACTCGGCGAGTGGATCAAGCACCAGGACGGTGTCGAGTACGCGCACGAGCTTGTGTCGCTGGTCCGCGACCTGGGTGATTTCCATGTGGGCGTCGCCTCGTTCCCGGAGGGCCATCACCGTTCACCGGACCTCGACCACGACACCGCGCACCTGGTGCGCAAGCTGCGCGCCGGGGCGGAGTACTCGATCACGCAGATGTTCTTCGATGTCGAGCACTTCCTGCGGTTGCGTGACAGGGTGGACGCGTACGACCCGGAGCAGGGCGCCAAGCCGATCATTCCCGAGCTCATGCCCATTACTTCGTTGCGCTCGGTGCGGCGGATGGTCGAACTTTCCGGCTCGCATCTGCCGAAGGATCTCGAGGAGCGGCTCACCCGCGCGGCGGGCGACGGCCCCGAGGAGGATCGCCAGGCAGTGCGTGAGGTCGGCATCGAGCTCGCCACCCAGATGGGTGAGCGGCTCATCGCCGAAGGTGCTCCTTGCCTGCACTTCATCACCCTGAATTTCGCGCGCGCCACTCGTGAGGTGCTGGCGAACCTGGGTCTGGGCGTAGCAACCGTCTGATTCGAGCGGAGGGGCCATGGTCGATCAGGGCCCGGCCAATCGCCGTCGTGCGCGGGTGCAGGACGTGCACGACCTGGCGAATGCCATGCCGCATGTCACCGTCGAGTGGATATCCGACGAGCGTCCGGTGTACCAGGTGGGCCGTAAGTCGTTCGTGTTCTTCCGCAATCCGCGACCCGATGCGAAGGACCCCGAGACCGGTGAGCGCTATCCCGACGTGATCGTGTTCTGGGTGCCCTCCGAGAGCGACAAGCAGGCTCTCGTACAGGACGAGTCCTTGCCGTTCTTCACCACGCCGCATTTCGACGGACACCTGTCGGTGCTGTGTCGAGCAAGCCGCCTGTCCGAGCTGACCCGTACAGAGTTGGCGGAGGTCATCGAGGACGCCTGGCTGTCCCGAGCATCGGCGCGCCGCGGCTCGGAGTGGCTGAAGACCAGGGGTCAGTAGGCAGCAGCCGACCGCGCCAGCTCGCGGTGCCGCGCCGATGCGCACGATGCGACTTGACGGTCAGCAGCAGGTAACCCACGATCGCCACCGGATGCGCCAGCGCCGCGAGGATTTCCGCTCGGTTCGGCGGGGAGGCCGTCTCCATCGACCTCGCCAGCACGCGCGACCCGACGGCGGCCGAGTAGCCGATCACGCCATTGGTCCGCACCCGCCCGCGGCCGAACAGCGCCGCAAGCACCGGTAATACGTCGACGAATGCCAGCGTCGCGCCCACCGCGATGCTGCCGGGCAGCCCGCCGTAGGCCGACCACAGCCAGCGCGTGTAGCCGGCATCGAGTTCGGCTGCGCCGCGGTACATCCGGCAGGACACGAGATCTCCGGCGGGCAGCGTAACGGTGTGTGCCCCGGATTTGCGTAACTCCCTGGCCAGCGCCAGGTCTTCGGTTGGACTCGCGGCGACCGCGGCATGACCGCCGATCGTGCGATACCCCTCGGGGTCGAACACCAGGAACTGCCCGCACGCCACCGCGGTCGACGGCCGGGTTGACGCATTGGCCAGCGGCATCGGCAGCGTGCCCGCCCACGACCAGCACAGCAGCGGCTGCATCAGGCGCTCCGCCATCGACTCCGCGAGCTGACGCGGCCACGGCGACAGCAGGATCGCGCCCGTCACGGGCAATGCGCGTGCGGCGGCGACAAGGGCGTCCGGTGCCAGTCGTACATCCGCGTCCAGGAACACCAGCGCACCGGTCCGGGCGTCGGCCAACTCGGCGAGCCGGGCGCACGCGGCCTGTTTGCCGACCCAGCCGGGCGGCGGGTCGCCCGTGCCGCGGTGCAACTCGAACCGTGCGTCCCCGTCGATCGCGGCAGCGCCGACGTCGGCGGTGCCGTCGGTGGAGTCGTCGTCGAGGATCAGGATGCGCAGATCGGACACGCCACGCTGGGCACGCAGGTCGGCGATCAACTCAGGCAGCCGGTCCCGCTCATTACGCGCGGGGATGCAGACGGTCACTGGTCCCGGAGGGGCCGCTGCACGTGCGGCGACCGCGGCGACCGATGGCAGCGCAGCCCGGTTGTACAGGGCGAGTCCGGCTCGCGCCGCGGCCGCCAAAGCGGCGGCGGCGACAATTCGTTCCATCGTTAGACGTCTTGGGGTTGGCGATCCGTGGCGACGCGACGGCGCGGGGGGCTCGGGTTGCGATTGATGTAGGCGAGTGCCGCGACGATCGCGGCCACGCCGATCGTGACGCCGCCCATGATCCCGGCCCAGCCGGCGAAGCTACGAGTGCTCGGGTCGGCGTACTTCACCTCGGCGCGCATCGTGCTCACATCGCCGGGCGGCAGCTTCCACGAGACGATCGAGTCGCCCTCGCGGTTTCCGTTTGTGGTCGCCACCCGCGCGGGGAAGGCAATGGTGAACTGCACGTCGGAGCCTTGCGTCGGCACCGCCTTCAGGTCCACTTTGCCGTCGAGACTGACGAGGTCGCCGGTCCGTTTCAGCTGGATTTGGAAGGTTCCGGAGTTCTCCGCCGATAGGTGGCCGAGTTGTTCGACATCGCCGAAGGTGAGGTCGGAGAAGAACGCCTGCGAGCCGACGTAACCGTCCTGGTTGTACGCCTGCACCCGCACCTTCGAGGACAGCGAATCGGGGACCACCAGCTGCGGGCCCTTGTCGTTCTCGTCCTCGGGGACAACTGCGGCGACGATCTGGCCGGAAACCCGGTCGTCGGCGGAAACGCCCATCGATACCTGCACGCGCAGGCACCCGGAAAGCAATGGGATGAGCAGGATCAGTGCGGCAAGCGATAGCACGCGCGCGGGGCGCCGGGCAATAGGCTTGATCGGCTGCACATCGCCATCGTGCCAGAACTCAGCGGGCCGAGGCGGGATCCCGGCGACTTCGCCGATCGCGTAAATGGGCCAGCAGTGGCACCCCGAGCACGCCCATGACGACCAGGCCGTAGAGCGCCGACCAGCGCAATTCCGGTCCGAGCATCGTCGCGTGCGCCAATGCCGAGCCGAGCCATGTCCAGAGGAACAGCGCGATCGGCACCACACGTGACTCGGGCTCTCGCGCGTGTCGCGCCGCCACTGCAAGCCCGGCGGCCATCACCGCCGCGACCACGAACCAGCCGAGATAGTTGGTGATCGGGATGTCCGGGATCCCCGGCAGCGCGGGGGCGGATGTTGAATTCCCCGTCGCTTCGCTCGCCCCGGCCGAACACCATTGCCATTGCCCGTCGTGCACCATCTGCGGGTCGAGATAAAGGTCCCAGCCGACCGCACCGGTAGCGGTGAGCAGAATCCGTCCGGCCTCGGATCGGGCGACGACACCCGCCACCACCCACACCGGGTAGATCCCGGCCGTCCACGCCAGCGGGACAACGAGAGGCACCCCGGCCACGGCGGGTCCGAGGCGATCGGTGGCGTAGTCGTAGCAACCGAACGGGAATCCCGAAGCCACACCGATGATTTCGGCGATCAGCCCAACACCGGCGGTGAGGGCGAACAGTAGTGCCGCGAACCGGATGCCACGTTGCACGACCGCATCGCTGAGCGCGGCCGCCGCGCCGAGCAGCACCACCGCGGCGGTGACGATATCGCGCGCATCACCTGAGGTCAGCGGATAAGAGATCTGCGCGAGAACCGCGCACACCGCGAATGCGACGGGAATCTTCGGCATCGTCACCGTGACAGCAGTCGGCGTACGAGGCTGGGCCGGGCGTCCCCGAGCGCGACCTGGGCGGCTGTGCGTCCGCTCGCACCCGATACGCCGCCGCCAGGGTGTGTGGACGCTCCGGTGAGATACAGCCCGGGCGCGCCGAGGACGCGATGCTGGGCGAGTTCGGGCAGCGGGCGCCAGAAGAACATCTGGTCCAACGACATCTCCACGTGCATGACGTTGCCGCCGAGCATGCCGAGCTCGGACTCGATGTCCGCCGGCGTCTGTACGTGCCGTGCGACGACCGTCGAGGCGAAGCCGGGCGCGAACCGGTCCATCATCTCGATGATCCGATCCGCTTCGCGCGCGCCATGATCCGCCCACTCCCTCCCCTGGGAAAGCCGGTAGGGATGCCATTGCGACCACAGCGACAGCTGATGCTGGCCGGGGGCGGCGATGCTTGGGTCGAGCGCGCTGAAACTCATTGCGAGAACGGCAGGTTCGGGTGGCAACTCACCCGCGAGTGCCGAACCGTGCGCCGCGTGCAGCATTCGACGGTCCGGCACGAGCAACTGCAGTCCGGTACTCGAATCGGCGGTGTCGCAACCGGTGTAGCGGGGCAGGTCGGTCGTCGCGAGCCGAACCACCATGCCGATACCGGGGCCCACCCGGATCCGCCGCCGCCAGGCGTCCAGCACGGCGCGGTCATGCCCGCCAGCTTCGAGCAAGTCGAGCGTGGTCAGCACGTGACAGCCGGCAATCACCGTGCGGGCGTTCAACTCTCGCCCGCCTGCGGTGCGAACCGTCCAACCGTCCGCACGGCGAACCAGTGCGGTCACCTCGTCGCCCGTGTGCAACCGGCCGCCGTCGGCGGAAAGCCGTGCCGCCAGGGCAGCGGTGAGCGCCCCGCTGCCGCCGACCGCGCGGCCGGGCGGGAGTGAGTGCATGAGTGCCGAGAAACCCACCATGGGCGCGGTTCCCGGCTCCGACATCGGCGGGCCGGACTGTGCGCCGAACCAGGCCAACGCGGCCTTGAGCCTTTCGTCGTCGAACCACTCGTCGAGCAGTGCGTCGCCCGTGCCGAGAAACTCCCGCGACACGGCACTGCCGTCTGCGGGTGAGGACTTCGCGAAACGCCCGGGACCGCGCTCCGGTTTCATGCCCCAGAACGCGCGCGCGAGGTTCGGTGCGCTCGGTGCCGCGCCGAACGCCCGCATGACGCGTGCGCTGCGCGGGCCCCAGACCTCGACGAACCGGCGATAGGCGTCGGCATCGCGCGCTCCGCAGGCGGCCTCGATCGACGCGCACGTGTCGGCAACGCTGCGACGGAAGACGATCGGCGCGGCATCCGTGCCGGGCGGTGGGGGAGCGAACGCCCAGGGGTCGCAGTCGATATAGCGCAGGCCGAACCGGGCGAGATCGAGTTCCTCGATGATCCCGGTGTGCCGGACCATGATGTGAGCCGACGAGCCGCGGTCCACCTGGTGCCCGGGGAACCGTTCCACCGTCGAGACGGCGCCGCCGACAACGGTGTCGCGCTCGAGAACCTCCACCGACCAACCGGCGCGTGCGACGTAGCAGGCGGAGACCAGGGCGTTGTGGCCCGATCCGATGACCGCCGCGTCGAGCATCGTCACAGCGGCAGGTCGCGGGAGAGGACGGCGAAGGGTCGACTGTCCCCGGCGAAAGTGAAATCGCGGACGACGTCGGTGAAGCCCAGCCGGCGGTACAGCCGCCATGCGCGGTTGTCCTCGTCGGCGACTTCGGGTGTCGACAGCAGCGCCCGGCGCTCGGTGCGCCCGTCGAGCAGCTTGTCGAGCATCGTCTGGCCGAGCCGGTGGCCCTGTGCATCGGGATGCACGTGCACCTCGGTGACCTCGAAGTAGTCGGTGAGCAGGTCGCGGATTTCGGCGTCCGACCAGCCGGCCTTGCGCATCCCGGCGTGCACTTGGGCGTGCCACCACTGCTGCGGCGCGCCGCGGTAGCCGTAGGCAATCGCGACGAGCGGCGAGTCCGGGCCAATGCTGCCGCTGGTATCGGTGAGTAGCGCGCCGACGGCCCGCCAGCCGGGCCGGGTGATGTGCTCGGACCACATCGGCGCACGGTGGTGCTCGGTACCGCGGGGATATCCCATCGCTGTCACGTAGACGTCGAGCGCCTCGTAGAGACGGTTGCGCAGGTCCTGCGCCGAGAGTTCGACGACGACCGGCCTCGCTGGCGTGAATTCGACGACCATGTCCATTTCCGTGAGGGGAACTTGTCGGTGGGCGTGGTTACATTCAATCTGTCGAATGAATGTTCGATAGCGGCGATCCGGCGATGGACCGAGGGAAGCGGGCCATCGCCGGGTCCCGGGCTCCATCCCATGGTGTCCGCGCGGGCGGGCCCGGGAGACGAGGAGGTCCTCGATTGACTGCTCAGCGTGACCGCGCCGGAAGGGTCGGGCGACGCTGCCCGGCGACTCGTAAGAACACTCTGCTCGACCGAGCAGACCGACTACTGATCGAGGCGATGGGGGAACCGGACCCGCGGGAACGGTTCCGTGCCGGCTATCTCGCCGCGCTGCGGGGCGCCGGTGCCGTGCTGGCCGTGACGTCGGCGAGCGCTCCGGCCAGGGCGAAAAACCGCAGTGCCTGGGTGTTGATGGCACGTGCCGCCCCGGAGTTTGTCATGTGGTCGGACTACTTCGCAGGCTTCTCCGCAACGCGCGCCGCGCTCGAGGCGGGCATCAATCGCGACGTCGCGCCGGCCGAGGCCGACGAGTTCTGCGGGCGGGTCGGGGCGTTCCTGCACGACGTCGAAGACCTGATTGGAGACGATTCTCGCCTGCGTCCGATGGACACGGCGGGCAAGACCGCATGAGCCGGGTTGGGTAACGCAGGATGTCACGGGAAAGATTGAATAAGTCGTGAACCTGAGTAGGTGGTACGGCCTAGATTCAACTCGTATCATTGCAAGTAGGTAGCCGAAGCGTCGGCTACACGTCGTCTTACCCGGAGGCGGCGACCACATCTAGTGCCGGGGGAGGTAACCGTGCCACTCTCCGAGCACGAGCAGCGCATGCTCGAACAAATCGAGAGCGCTCTCTATGCTGAGGATCCCAAGTTCGCGTCGCACGTCCGTGGTGGACGTTTACGCGGTGCGTCGAACCGCCGTCGGTTGCAAGCGGCGACGTTGTTCGTTCTCGGCCTCGTGCTTCTCGTTGCAGGCGTAGCACTTCCGATCAAGCCCGGTGGGTTCCCGATCATCAGCCTGCTCGGGTTCATCATCATGTTCGGCGCCGGCGTGTTGCTGCTCATGGGAACGTCCCGCGCCAACCTCCACTCGGTGGATGGCGGGGCCAAGCCCAAGGGAACGGGCTCCGGCAAGTCGTCCGGCAAGCGCAAGTCCGGCGGATTCTCCGCGCGGATGGAGGACCGCTTCCGTCGTAGATTCGATCAGCAGTAACTGCTCGCGGGAACGGTCGCTAAACGGCGTGGCACTTCGGTGCACGCCGTTTTTCGTGCGCGCCGCGCAGTCGATTCCCCACTTCACTCCACGGCTAGCCGCATAAGCCGACGAATCCGGACCGGCCGCCCCATTCCGAGCACTGGGTCCCGCGCTACCTGGGCTTTTCCGTTGCGATCGGCAGGGTGTGGCTCGGGTATCGCGTATTGAGCCCGATTTGTAGTGATTGATTGGCAGCGTCGCTACCTGCGGGTTAGCCGGAGATTGGTCTAACACGCCGGTCATTTCGGTTGTGGGTGGGGGAAAGTGGGGTAATGTGGGGCACATCGGAGAGCGGTGGCGATCCATGGAGGTGTCGAGATGTTCCTCGGTACCTACACGCCGAAGCTCGACGACAAGGGGAGGTTGACGTTGCCGGCGAAGTTTCGCGACGAGTTGGCGGGAGGGCTTGTGGTTGCACGCGGACAGGACCATACGCTCGCCGTCTACCCGCGCGACGAGTTCTACCGGGTGGTTCAGAAAGCCACCGCGGTTTCGCGCAGCAACCCAGCGGCGCGTGGTTACGTCCGCTTTCTGACATCGGGCGCCGACGAACAACATCCCGACGCACAAGGACGGATAACGCTGTCCGCCGACCATCGGCGCTACGCGAACCTCGGTCGCGAGTGTGTGGTGAACGGCTCGGCGGAATTTATCGAGATCTGGGATCAACCCGCCTGGAATACATACCAAGCGGAATACGAGGAGGCCTATTCCCGGGCCGACGACGAGTCGCTGGGCGAGATTCTCTGACGCCCTGAGCCAGGCGAGTGCCGCGAGGCCTCTGCCCGGTGTGGACCCTGACGCACTTCCCCAGCGCCAGGTGCCACTTCGGACAGAGACCCCACGACATTCGCACCACCGACAAGGCGCCTCTCTATCGTGCGGCGCAGTGCGACTGCAGGATCGGAGTGACCACGGTGGACGGCGATGTAGGCGGAGGCCGGGACGACACCGGCGGATCAGCCAAATCGCCGGACGAACGCCATGTTCCGGTCCTGCTGCAGCGCGCCGACGAATTACTCGGTCCGGCCCTCCGAAATGAAACCGATTCCGGCGCAGTCGATATCGACGATGCCGTATTGGTCGACGCGACACTGGGTTTGGGCGGTCACGCCGAACACTTCCTGAGCACCTATCCGCGGATGCGCTTCATCGGACTCGACCGGGACACCGAGGCGCTGCGCCTCACCGGGGATCGACTCAGTCGATTCGCGGATCGAATCACGCTGGTCCACAGTCGATATGACGAACTGCCCGCCGCGCTCGAGGATGCCGGACTTGCCCGCACGGACTCGGTGCGGGCGATTCTGTTCGATCTCGGTGTCTCGTCGATGCAACTCGACGAGGGTGATCGCGGATTCGCGTACTCGATCGACGCGCCGCTCGATATGCGGATGGATCAGTCGACCGGGCAGACCGCTGCGGACATCCTCAATACCTACAGTCACGGCGAACTTGCCCGCATCCTCAAGGATTACGGCGAGGAGCGTTTCGCCGGCCGCGTCGCGAGCGAGATCGTGCGCCGCCGTGCGCAGCAGCCGTTCGACACCAGCGCCCGGCTCGTCGAGCTCATCTACGACGCGATTCCCGCCGCGACTCGTCGCACCGGCGGACACCCCGCCAAGCGCACGTTCCAGGCGCTGCGGGTGGAGGTAAACCGCGAACTCGATTCGCTGCGCACCGCGGTGCCGGCCGCGCTCGACGCGCTCGAGATCGGCGGGCGAGTCGTTTTCATGTCCTACCAGTCACTCGAGGACCGAGTGGTGAAGCAGGAGTTGGCGCCGCGCACGGCATCTCGCACACCGCGAGGGCTGCCCGTGGAGCTGCCCGGCATGGGGCCGGAGTTCCGCTTGCTCACCAGGGGAGCCGAGAAGGCGACCGACGAAGAGATCGAAGTGAACCCGAGGTCGGCGCCGGTGCGTATGCGCGCGGCGGAACGGATTGCCAGGAGGTCAGCGGCATGAATATGCGCACGAACACTCTCGACAACCGGGCCGGTCGAGCGAAGCGAGGGGAAGAGGGCGCACGGCGAGCACAGCAAGCGGAAGCGAAGACCGACCGAGCAGCAGAAAAGAACGGGCGGGCGGCAGCGAAGAACGGGCGGGCCAAGCGGAGCGCGGAGGATACGACCAAGCGCGGCAAGGGCCCCGGAGCCCAGTTGGATCGGCCCCGCGGCGGACGCGATATCGCGGTGCGTGAGAGCCCCGATGCCGGCACGCGTACCCGGTCCGGAGCGGCAAAGCGCGCATACGAGCGCAGGCAGCAGCGCGCTGCTCTGCACCACGGGGATGCCGTTGCGATTGCCGCGCTGCCCAAGCGCAGTTCGCGGTTCGCCGCGCGAATCCCGTTCGTGGCCACGGTGATCGGGCTGCTCGCATGCGGACTGATGTGCACACTACTGCTGACGACGCGTTCCGCCGAGGACAGTTATGAGCTCAGCGCGGCACGTTCGAAAAACCAGCTCTTGTCCCAGGAGCGGGCCTCGCTGCAACGGGCCGTGGAGACCGCTGATTCCGCACCGGATCTCGCGGCGAAGGCACGTGATCTGGGCATGATCCCGGCGAAGGATCCGGCGCGACTGCTCGTGGCACCGGATGGCGGTGTTGTCGTTGTCGGCAAGCCGGTGCCGGCCCAGGGGCCGCCGGTTCCGCTGCTCAACGCCCCGGGGCCAAACAGCAGCATCATCGGAACGCCACGGTCGGCGCCGTCCGGGACTCGGGCCGCCGAGCGGCCGACACCGAGCGACACGCCGCAGCGCACCGCCACCGATGCCCGAGCTCAGGGTGAACAATTGGTTCCCATGGCGATTCCGGTTCAGGCGGCCGCAATTCCGGGACCCCCGGCGACAGGCGGGCAGCCGCGGTGAATCGCCCGACCCGCGGAAACAACCCGGCTGGAGCGAGTAAGCGCTCGAGCGGAGCCCGCGGAGCGAGCAAGAGTTCGAGCGGAGACCGCGGATCGGGCGCGAAGGCCAACAAGGCCGGCGCCAAGGCGAGCACCCCGCCCAAGCGTTCGGCCCCGCCGCGCCGTCCTGCGCCGCCGCGCCCCCGAGCGCGAACCACTCGGGATCCCTTGCGCATCAGGCTGGTCGCAGGCCGCTGGGTGTTGCTCGGCCTGTTGTGCGTCGTCGTGGTGCCACTGTTTATCACGCAAACCATCTCCGCGCCTCGGTTGTCCGCGGAAGCGGCGAGCCAGCGCACCACGACAGTCGTCGACCCCGCGACGCGCGGCGCGATAGTGGACCGCAACGGCAAGCCCCTCGCGTTCACAATGGAGGCCAGATCGCTGACCTTCCAGCCGGTGCGGGTGCGCAAGGAACTCGCCGAAGCCAAGTCGAAGGACGCCGACGCGCCCGATCCGGAACAGCGGATCACCGATATCGCGAACATGATCGACGACAAGCTCGGCGCGGCAGTCGAGGAGAAGGAACTCCTGAAGAAGCTGCGCAGTGACGAGACCTTCGTCTATCTCGCCCGCAGTGTCGATCCGGCCGTTGCGGCCCAGATCGCCGACAAATACCCGGAAGTCGGCACCGAGCGCGAGGGAATTCGCGAATACCCGGGCGGGGCGTTGGCGGCCAATGTCATCGGCGCGACCGGCTGGGATGGCCATGGCCTGCTCGGGCTCGAGTCGTCGATGGATTCGACCCTGGCGGGCACGGATGGGTCGCAAACGTACGACCGCGGCTCGGATGGTGCGGTGATCCCCGGCAGCTGGCGGGACAGGCAACCGGCGATGGACGGGTCGAAGGTCGAGCTCACGCTCGATTCCGACCTGCAGTACTTCGTCCAACAGCAGGTGCAGCAAGCGAAAGATCTGTCCGGGGCGAAGAACGCGTCGGTCGTGGTACTCGATTCGCGCACCGGGGAAGTGCTCGCGATGAGCAACGACAGCACCTTCAACCCGTCCGACGGTATGGCTAAGGCGAAGTCCACGCAGCTGGGCAACATCGCGGTCAGCTCGCCGTTCGAGCCGGGCTCGGTGAACAAGATCGTCACGGCATCGGCGGCGATCGAGTACGGGCTGACGAATCCCGATGAGGTGCTCCAGGTTCCGGGCAATATCCGGATGGCCGGGGTCACCGTCGCCGACGCGTGGAGCCACGACGTCGCGCCGTACACGACCACCGGCATCTTCGGAAAGTCCTCCAACGTGGGCACACTCATGCTCGCGCAGCGCGTCGGCGAGGACCGGTACGCGGACATGCTGCACCGCTTCGGACTCGGTCAGCGCGCCAACGTCGGGCTGCCCGGTGAGAGCGCCGGCGATGTGCCGAGTCGCGATCAGTGGTCCGGCGGCACGTTCGCCAACCTGCCCATCGGGCAGGGTCTTTCGATGACGCTGCTCCAGATGACCGGTATGTACCAGGCGATCGCCAACGGCGGTTTGCGGGTCCCGCCGCGCATCGTGAGGTCGGTGACGGACCCGGATGGGGACCGGATGGAAGAGGAGCGCCCCGAGGGCGTGCGCGTGGTGAGCCCGCAGACATCCGCGACGCTGCTGTCGATGTTCCAGTCGGTTACCCAGCGCGATCCGATGGGGTACCAGCAGGGCACCGGCTCGCAGGCCGGCATTGCGGGATACCAGATTGCGGGCAAAACCGGCACCGCACAGCAGGTCGACCCGAAGTGCAAGTGCTATTCGAGCTCGAACTACTGGATCACGTTCGCGGGCATAGCACCGGCCGATAACCCGCGGTACGTCGTTGGGATCATGCTCGACGCGCCGGTCCGCGGCGTGGACGGAGGTGGCGGACAGTCCGCTGCACCGCTGTTCCACAACATCGCATCGTGGCTGTTGCAGCGCGACAGCGTGCCGTTGTCGCCGCCATCGCGTCATTACACGTTGCAGGCCGACTGACGCCTGTCGTCGCCGCACCCGGGTCTGGGTTCGGTAGTGCGGTGAATCCTCGGTAACGTGACACGTCGGTTTCGCCAACCGGCAGTGTCGAACTGTCGCGGCGAATGCGTGCAGACGAAAGGAGCCCGGTGCCTGAGCAGGTCGGTCCTCATGCCGCGCTCCGCCCCAGTGCCCCACCGTCGAGTTCGGTTTCGGAGCTTGCTGCTTCGGTCGAAGCGACGCTGGTCGCGGCATCGGAGTCCGACGAGGTGTTTGTCACCGGTGTCGAGCACCGCTCCACCGAACTGCTCCCCGGCGATCTGTTCGCGGCGCTGCCAGGCGCGAAGGCTCACGGTGCCCGTTTCGCTGGCCAGGCCATCGAAAACGGCGCGGCAGCGATCCTGACCGATGAGACCGGGCTCGGGATGCTCACGGCGGACGGTCCGGCGACCGTGCCGGTGCTGGTCCACCCGACGCCGCGCTCGGTACTCGGCGAACTTGCCGCGATTATCTACGGGCGGCCGTCGGAGCAGATGACGGTCATCGGTGTCACCGGCACGTCCGGGAAGACCACCACCACCTACCTGATCGAGGCCGCACTGCGCGCGGCCGGTCGTGAGCCCGGTCTGATCGGCACGATCGAGACGCGGGTGAAGGGCGAACGGGTTCCGAGCGCGCTCACCACGCCTGAGGCGCCGCAACTGCATGCGTTGTTCGCCGCGATGCTCGAACAAGGCACCGACTGCGTTGTCATGGAGGTGTCCAGCCACGCGCTGTCCCTCGGCCGGGTCGACGGCACCCGCTTCGATGTCGCCGCGTTCACCAACCTCTCGCAGGACCACCTCGACTTCCATCCCACCTTTGAGGACTACTTCGCCGCCAAGGCCCGGCTGTTCGAGTCCGGGTCGTCGGTGCGCGCGGAACGTGCTGTGGTGTGCGTCGACGACAAGTGGGGCCGCCGGATGGCCGAGACGGCCGGCGACGGTGTGACCACCGTGGCAACCACAACGGATGCCGACTGGACCGCCACCGCGCTGGAAGTTCTGCCGAACGGCGGTCAGTCGTTCCGGATCGTCGGCCCTGGTCCATGGAAGGCGATTCCGGCGCACCTTCGGCTGCCCGGCGGGTACAACGTCGCGAACGCGCTGCTCGCAGTCGCCACCTGCGAGTCGGCCGGTATTGACCCGGTCGCTGCGGCCCGCTCGCTGGCGGAGGTGGATGTGCCGGGCCGTGTCGAGCGCGTCGAGCGGGGCCAGGATTTCCTCGCCGTGGTCGACTACGCGCACAAGCCGGCCGCGTTGTCCGCGGTGATTGCCACCCTTCGCGCGCAGGTGCCGGGCAGAATCGCGCTCGTGGTCGGTGCCGGCGGCGACCGTGACCACGGCAAGCGGCCGATGATGGGTGAGGTTGGGGCGCGTGACGCCGACCTGCTGATCATCACCGACGACAACCCGCGCACCGAGGAACCTGCAACGATCCGTGCGGCGATGCTGACCGGTGCCAATGAGGTTCCCGAGGCGGAGCGCGGCGACGTACGAGAAATCGGCGACCGCGCCGCGGCGATCGCGGCGGCCGTCGAATGGGCGAAAGCGGGTGACGTCGTACTCGTCGCCGGCAAGGGACATGAGACAGGTCAGGAGATTCAGGGCGTGAAGTACCCGTTCGACGATCGCGAGGTACTTGCGGACGCCATCGATCGCCGCGGAAACGTCGCGGGGGAGGCGACTGGCGCGTGATCGCATTGTCGTTGGCGCGGATCGCCGAGATCGTCGGCGGGACGCTGCACGATGCCCAGGACCCGGACGCCGTGGTGGCTGGTTCGGTCGAGTTCGATTCCCGCAAGATCGGTTCGGGCGATTTGTTCCTCGCGCTGCCCGGGGCGCGCGCCGATGGGCACGACCATGCGCCCGCGGCGATCGCAGCCGGGGCTGTCGCGGTCCTCGCAGCCCGCCCGGTCGGTGTGCCGGCCATTGTCGTGCCTCCGCTGGCAGTTGATCCCGAGCAGGCGTCCGGCGCAATGGCCCTCGAACACGACGCCGACGGTTCCGGCGCGGCCGTACTCGCCGCGCTCGCGAAGCTGACCCGGGCCGTGGTCGACGATCTCCGCGCCCGCACCGGCCTGACCGTCGTCGGCGTGACAGGATCGTCGGGCAAGACCTCGACCAAAGATTTGCTCGCTGCGGTGCTGCGCCCGCTGGGCCCGGTGGTCGCACCTCCGGGGTCGTTCAACAACGAGCTGGGTCATCCGTGGACCGCGCTGCGCGCCGATGAGGAGACCCGCAGCCTGGTGCTGGAGCTGTCCGCGCGGGGGATCGGCCACATCGCGGCGCTGGCGCAGGTCGCCCCGCCGCGGATCGGCGTCGTCCTCAATGTCGGGACCGCGCACCTGGGTGAATTCGGTTCACGCGAGGCGATCGCGCAGACCAAGGGCGAACTGGTGGAGGCGCTTCCGCCGGCGGCGGATGGCGGTGTCGCCGTTCTCAACGCGGACGATTCGCTGGTTGCGGCCATGGCATCGCGCACCCAAGCCCGGGTCGTCACCGTGGGGCAGGCCGCAGGCGCAGACGTCCGTGCTGTCGATGTCGTGCTCGACGATGAGGCGCGCGCTCGTTTCGTCCTCGTATGCGCGGCCGGCCGCGTCGATGTCACGCTCGCCGTCCACGGCGAACACCAGGTCGGCAACGCATTGGCGGCGGCAGCGGTCGCACTCGAGTGCGGGCTGGGTCTCGACGACATTGCCGCCGCGCTCGGCGGGGCCGCGGCGGCATCCGCGCGGCGCATGGATGTGCGGACCAGGGCCGACGGCGTCACCGTGATCAATGACTCGTACAACGCGAACCCGGACTCGATGCGCGCTGGGCTGAAGGCATTGGTGTCGATGGCACGATCGGCCGACCGGCTGCGCCGCAGCTGGGCGGTGCTCGGCGAGATGGGCGAGCTTGGCGAAGAGTCGGTGATCGAGCATGATGCGATCGGCCGTTTCGCCGTGCGCCTCGATGTCACCAGATTTGTGGTCGTCGGTGGCGGCCGCCCGTGCCGCGCGATGTACCAGGGCGCGGTGCAGGAGGGTTCGTGGGGCGACGAGGCCTTGCACGTCCCCGACGCGCGCGCCGCGATCGAACTTCTCGATGCCGAACTCGAGCCGGGTGACCTCGTGCTCGTGAAGGCATCGCAGTCGATCGGGCTGTGGACCGTTGCCGAGCATCTGCTCGGTGACACGACGGAGGTGGGGAATTGAGACAGATCCTCTTCGCGGCGGGTATCGCCCTTGCTGTTTCGATCCTGCTGACGCCGCTGCTGATCCGCATCTTCTCCCGGCAGGGGTTCGGGCAGGAGATCCGCGTCGAGGGGCCGGCGAGTCATCAGTCGAAGCGGGGCACCCCGACCATGGGTGGCGTCGCGATCATCACGGGTCTGTGGGCCGGTTACTGGGGATCGCACCTGATCGGCATCGGCTATCACGCCGACGGGCCGTCCGCTTCGGGTCTGCTGGTGCTCGGGCTGACCACCGCACTGGGCGCGGTGGGCTTCCTCGATGACTTCATCAAGATCCGTAAGCAGCGCAACCTGGGTCTGAACAAAACCGCGAAGCTGGTTGGCCAGCTCGTGGTCGCGCTCGTATTCGGCTTCCTCGCGCTGCAGTTCCGCGGCGCGAGTGGGCTGACGCCCGGCAGCACGCATCTGTCGTACGTCCGAGACATCACCACGGTCTCGATGGGCTCGATCGTCTTCATCCTGTTCTGCTACCTGCTGATCAGTGCCTGGTCGAACGCGGTCAACCTGACCGACGGGCTCGATGGTCTCGCGGCAGGCTCCATGGGCTTCGTCCTCGGTGCCTACGTCATCATCACGTTCTGGCAGTACCGCAACGCCTGTGAAACCAGCCCGGGCCAGGGCTGCTACGACGTCCGCGATCCGCTTGACCTAGCGCTGATCTGTGCGGCCGGTGCCGCGGCCTGCGTCGGATTCCTCTGGTGGAACGCCGCGCCCGCCCGGATCTTCATGGGTGACACCGGATCACTCGCGCTTGGCGGCATGCTCGCGGGCCTGTCGATCACCACCCGCACCGAGCTGCTCATGGTCGTCATCGGCGCACTATTCGTCGCGGAGGCCGCGTCGGTGGTCATTCAGGTCGCGGTGTTCCGATCGTCGCGCCGCCGGGTATTCCGAATGGCGCCGTTCCACCACCACTTCGAGCTCGCCGGGTGGGCGGAAACCACGGTGATCATCAGGTTCTGGCTGCTGGCCGGGACGGCATCCGCGATCGGTCTGGCGTTGTTCTACAGCGAGTACCTCGCCGCGATCGGGGACTGACCCGTGGTCGCGGAGGACCTTCGCGATCTGCGCGACGCGCGTGTCCTGGTTACCGGGTGGGGCGTTTCCGGCCGTGCGGTCATCGCACCGCTGCAACTCCTCGGCGCGAGGATCACCGTCACCGACGGCCGCGCCGAATCGCTGAGCGAGGCAGCGGAACTCGGTCTCGGCACCGCGACCGAGGCGGAATTGCTCGCGGATGGCGGCCTGAACGACATCGCACTGGTAATCACCAGCCCGGGGTGGCGGCCGGATGCACCGCTGTTTGGCGCCGCTGCGGCGCGCGGCATCCCGGTCTGGGGCGATATCGAGTTCACCTGGCGTGTCGATCAGGCCGAGCTCTACGGACCGGTCCGGCAGTGGCTTGTGGTGACCGGCACCAACGGCAAGACCACGACCACCTCGATGCTCGCCTCGATCCTCGCGGCCGCAGACCTCGGCAGTGCCGCGTGCGGAAATATCGGCCTGCCGGTGCTCGACGCGCTGCAGCGCCCCGAGGTGCGGGTGCTCGCGGTCGAGTTGTCCTCGTTTCAGCTGCATTGGGCTCCGTCGGTGCGTCCGGCGGCCGGTGCGGTGCTCAATATCGCCGAGGATCATCTGGACTGGCACGGCGGAATGCCCGGCTACGTCGCCGCGAAGGCACGTGCGCTCGCTGGCGGGGTCGGGGTAGTCGGGCTCGACGATCCGGTCGCGGCGTCACTCGCCGATACCGATCATGGATCGCGCATGGTCGGCTTCCGGCTCGGCCAGCCGGCGCCGGGAGAACTCGGTGTCTCGGGCGGGCGGCTTATCGATCGAGCATTTGCCGAGTCCGCGGACTTGGGTGCCGCGGGGGAGATCAGCCCGCCGGGGCCGGCCGGAATGCTCGATGCGCTCGCGGCAGCGGCGCTTGCGCGTGCGATCGGCGTCGCCCCGGATGCGGTGGCGGCAGGATTGGCATCGCACCGGGTGGGACCGCACCGGGCGGAGTTGATCCGCGAGCTCGGCGGCGTGAAGTTCATTGACGACTCGAAGGCCACCAACCCGCACGCGGCGCGGTCCTCGATCGTCGCGCACCCGCGGGTTGTTTGGCTCGCGGGCGGCCAGCTCAAGGGCGCCGCAGTGGATGCGCTGATCGCCGAAGTGGCGCCGCGGCTGCGCGGAGCCGTGTTGATCGGCGTCGATGCGACCAAGATCGCAGAGGCTTTGTCGCGACACGCGCCCCAGGTTCCGGTGCTGCAGGTTCCTTCGCGGGACGATGCTGGAGTGACGGCAGTAACAGATGTGACAACAGCAACGGATGTGACGGATCCCGATGCGATCATGGCCGACGCGGTCGCGGCGGCCGCGCGGCTCGCGGATTCTGGCGACACGGTCCTGCTCGCGCCTGCCGCGGCGTCACTGGACATGTTCCGGAGCTACGGTCACCGCGGCGACAGCTTCGCCGCTGCCGTCGCGAACCTGACCGCCGCTGATATCGGGGCCGGCTCTCCCGGGTCACAGTCGACCGGGCAGCGGTAATGGCAGGCCAGAAGTTGATCGGGCTTAGGCGGATCGGCACCTGGCTCAACCGGCCGCTCGCGTCATTCCATCTCATCGTCACGATCGCGACCCTGCTGACCGTGTTCGGGCTCGTCATGGTGCTGTCGGCATCGAGCGTCGAGTCCTATGTCGGCGGCTCCTCGCCGTATGCGTTGTTCACCCAGCAGTTGATGTACGCGCTGCTCGGCATCGTCCTGTTCTATCTGGCGTTGCGGGTGCCGATCCGGGTGCTGCGCAAGTTGGCTTTTCCCGCCTACGCCGTCACGCTCGTGGCGCTGATGCTCGTGTTGATTCCGGGCATCGGTGTCGAGAGTCAGGGCGCGCGCAGATGGTTCATGCTCGGCCCCATCTCGGTGCAGCCGTCCGAGGTGGCGAAGGTGACGCTTGCACTTTGGGGGGCGCACCTCCTGGCGTCCCGGATGTCGACGCGCTCCAACCCGATCAAACAGATCATGGTGCCGTTGGTTCCGATGGCGATCCTGGCGTGCACACTCGTCGTGTTGCAGCCGAACCTGTCCACCATGATCGCGCTCGGCATCATCCTGGTCGCGCTGCTCTGGTTCGGTGGCCTGTCCGGCAAGTTGTTCTTCTCTATCACCGTGACCGGCATCGTCGGGGTTGTCGCGCTGGCGCTGACCGCCGGGTATCGGTCCGACCGGATGAAGGCCTTCTTCAACCCTGGCGAGGATCCGCAAGGTATCGGCTACCAGTCGCGGCAGGCGCTGTACTCGCTAGCCGACGGCGGGATGTTCGGCCGCGGGCTCGGTCAGAGTCGCGCGAAATGGAGCTACCTGCCCAACTCGCACAACGACTTCATCTTCGCGATCATCGGCGAGGAGACCGGTTTCCTCGGCTGTGCCGCCGTGATTGGCCTGTTTGCACTTTTCGCGTACACCGGCATGCGGATCGCGACACGGTCCGCGGACCCGTTCCTGCGGCTGCTCGTGGCCACGGCAACCACCTGGATCGTCGCGCAGGCGCTGATCAACATCGGTTATGTCGTCCGCATCCTGCCGGTGACCGGGCTGCAGTTGCCCTTGGTCTCCGCAGGCGGTTCGTCGCTGGCGATTACGCTGCTGATGTTCGGGATCATCGCGAGCGCCGCCAGACACGAACCGGAGGCGATCGCTGCGCTGCTTGCCGGCCAGGACGGACGGTTCAGTCGGATGCTCCGGCTGCCGATGCCCGAGGCGTACGCGCCGGGCCGGGCGAAGGTTGCTCGAGCGCGGGCCGCACGCCGAACGCCGGTGCGTTACCCCGCGCGTGGTGAACTCGACGAAAGGCGCCGTGCGGTCCGCGTCCGCGAGCCGGTCGGCGGACGAGCGGCGGCGCCGCGTGCGGGAACGGCACGCGCGTCACGATCGGGAGCGCCGAGAGCGGCGTCTTCCGGAGCAATGCCACGAAGAGCGAGGACGTAAATAGGTGAGTGGGCCTGACGAACTGTCGGTGATCGTCGCGGGAGGAGGCACGGCCGGGCATATCGAACCAGCGCTTGCGGTTGCCGATGCGCTGCGCAGGCTCGAACCGACGATCCGGTTGACGGCGCTCGGCACAGCGCGTGGGCTCGAGACGACACTGGTACCGCAGCGCGGCTACCGCCTCGAACTCATTCCGCCGGTCCCGATGCCGCGCAAGGTGAATGCGGACCTGTTCCGGTTGCCGCGGCGCGTACTGGAGTCGGTTCGGCAGACCCGCAAGGTGATCGAGCAGACCGGCGCGGACGTCATCGTGGGATTCGGTGGCTACGTCTCGCTTCCGGCGTATCTCGCGGCCGGGTTCTCCCGCAAGCACCGAGTGCCGATCGTCGTGCACGAGGCCAACGCCAAGGCCGGCATCGCCAACAAGGTCGGGGCTCGTCTGGCGACTCGTGTGCTCGCCGCGGTGCCCGGATCGGGCATTCACGCGCGCCGGGCGCCGAGCGCCGAACTCGTCGGCATCCCGGTGCGGTCCTCGATCACCGGGCTGGATCGTTCCGCGTTCCGGGCCGGCGCCCGCGCGCATTTCGGGCTGCCGCAGGACGGGCCCGTGCTGCTGGTTTTCGGTGGGTCGCAGGGAGCGCGCTCGCTCAATGAGGCGGTGTCGGGTGCGGCCGCCGAACTCGCGGCGGCCGGTATTTCCGTGCTGCACGCGCACGGCCCGAAGAATGTCCTCGATCTCCCGGCCGGGGCCGGCGACGGTTCCGCGCCGTACGTCGCGGTGCCTTATCTTTCCCGGATGGACCTGGCGTACGCCGCCGCGGACGTGGCGATCTGCCGGTCCGGTGCGATGACGGTTGCCGAGGTGTCCGCGGTCGGGCTACCCGCGTTCTACGTTCCGCTGCCGCACGGGAACGGTGAGCAGGAACTCAACGCTCGGCCCGTCGTTGCCCAGGGTGGTGGCACAATCGTCGCCGACGCGCAGTTCACCTCGTCCTACATCGTCGAGCGCGTGATTCCGGCGATTCTCGACGGGCAGAAGTTGCGCGAGATGGGGCTCGCGGCCGCAGGAGCGGGCCACCGTGACGCGGCGAACGAAGTCGCCCGAATCGTGCTGGAGGTGGCGCGCAAGTGACCACGTCGCCGTTGCCCGCGCACCTCGAGCGTGTGCATATGGTTGGCATCGGCGGGTCCGGCATGTCCGGTCTCGCCCGGATTCTGCTCGCCCGCGGTGGCTCCGTGTCCGGGTCGGACGCGAAGGAGAGCCGGGCGGTTCTCGCGCTGCGCGCTCGCGGCGCACACGTGCGCGTCGGTCATGACGCGAGCTCGCTGGATCTCCTGCCGGGTGGACCGACGGTGGTGGTCACGACACATGCCGCGATCCCGAAGTCGAACCCCGAGCTTGTCGAAGCCCGCCGCCGCGGCATTCCGGTGATCCTTCGGCCCGCCGTGCTGGCGTCGCTGATGCAGGGCTACCGCACTGTCCTGGTCTCAGGCACGCACGGTAAGACCTCCACCACCTCGATGCTTGTTGTCGCGTTGCAACACTGTGGCGTCGACCCGTCGTTCGCGGTGGGTGGCGAGCTCAACGAGGCGGGCACGAACGCCCACCACGGCACCGGCGATGTCTTCGTCGCCGAGGCCGACGAGAGTGACGGCTCGCTGCTCGAATACGACCCGGGGACCATCGTGGTCACCAACGTCGAATCGGATCACCTTGACTATTTCGGCAGCACCGAGGCCTACGTGCAGGTGTTCGACGATTTCGTCGACCGGCTCGCGCCCGGCGGTGCGCTTGTGGCGTGCCTCGACGATCCGGGGTCGGCCGCGCTCGCGAAGCGGGTGATCCAAGGTGCGCGAGACGACATTCGAGTGATTGGCTACGGCACCCTGCCGGCAGGTACGACCGATGTGCCCGCCGAACAGGACGGCGTGCCGGTCGGGATCTGGCTGCACAGCTGGGAGCCGCGCGACGTCGGCGGCGTCGCACAGTTCCAGGTGGTCGGCGAGCCGAATCCGCGCACGCTGCGGCTGTCCGTGCCGGGCCGGCACATGGCGCTCAACGCAATTGCGGCCATTGCCGCCGCCCGGGATGCCGGCGCGGACGTCGAGGAGATCGTCGAGGGCCTTGCGGTTTTCGGCGGTGTCCATCGGCGCTTCCAGTTCACCGGCAGGGAACACGGTGTCCGCGTCTTCGACGATTACGCCCACCACCCGACCGAGGTGCGTGCAGTGCTGGGTGCTGCCGTCGAACTCGTCGAGCAGGAAGCCCGCGACGGTGCCCGATCCCGGCGCGGCAGTGTGCTCGTCGTGTTCCAGCCACACCTGTACAGCCGGACCGCCACGTTCGCAGCCGAGTTCGCGGCTGCGCTCGACCTTGCCGACGAGGTTTTGGTGCTCGACGTCTACGGGGCGCGTGAGGAACCGCTGCCGGGCGTGAGTGGTGCCTTGATCGCGCAGGCGGTCACCAAACCTGTTCACTACCAACCGGACATGTCGCGGGTTGGTCGTCAGGTCGCGGCGCTGGCTCAGCCCGGCGACGTGGTGATCACCATGGGCGCGGGCGATGTGACCATGCTGGGCAGCCAGATTCTCGACGCACTGCGCGCCCGTCCCCGGTATGGGAAGCCGCACGGATGAGCCGGCGTTGGCTATGGGTCGCGGTAGGTGTCGTTGCCGTGGTCGCGCTCGCGGCAGTTGTCTGGTTCACGCCGCTGATGTCGGTGCGCACCGTACAGGTCGACGGGTTGTCGGCGATCCCCGAGGAGCAGGTGCTCACCGCGCTGGCGGTACCGCAGGGTGAACGACTGATGGGGGTCGACACGGGTGCCGCAGCACAGCGGGTCGCGCAGCTCCCGAGAGTCGCGCAGGCCCGGGTGCAGCGCGAGTACCCGTCCACCGTGCGAGTCACAGTCGACGAGCGCATCGCGGTGGTGTTCTATGACTCGCCGCAGGGCACGCATCTCGTGGACGTCGATGGTGTCGATTTCGCGATCGAGCCGCCGCCGCCGGGTGTACCGCGCCTGAAGGTTGCGACGCCGGGTTCCGACGACCCGACCACCCGCGCGGCGTTGAAGGTGCTCGCTACAATTCCGCCCGGTCTGCGCGCGCAGACGGGTGAGATCGCTGCGAAATCTATCTCCGATATTCGTCTCACACTGCTCGACGATCGGGTGATCGTCTGGGGGAGTGCGGAAAACGCGGACCGCAAGGCCGCGATTGCGTTGCCGCTGCTGACGCAGCCGGGCCAGACCTACGACATCTCCAGTCCGGATCTGCCGACTGTGAAATGACCAGGTGGGAAGCGGGCTCGCGCGGCTTGCCGACAACGATGTGTGAAGGCGCGCCTATTTTTTCGCGTGTCGCGGCGCGCCTGCGGCGGGTTTGCCGCTCCTACGAATAGCGTTTCGTTCCAGTCGGGTACTTGACATAACGCTAACCCTGTGGTTGAGGTTTAGGGTTCGGTATCCGGAAGGGCTCCAGAAGCATCACAAGCACCGTAGTTCCGGTATCGAAGGAAGGCGAGAGCATATGACGCCCCCGCACAATTACCTCGCCGTCATAAAGGTCGTCGGAATCGGCGGCGGCGGTGTCAATGCGGTGAACCGCATGATCGAACAGGGACTCAAGGGAGTCGAGTTCATCGCGGTCAACACCGACGCACAGGCATTGCTGATGAGTGATGCCGACGTCAAGCTCGACGTCGGCCGTGAACTGACTCGCGGCCTCGGCGCCGGCGCGGACCCCGAGGTCGGACGCAAGGCCGCCGAAGACCACAAGGACGAGATCGAAGAAGTCCTCAAGGGCGCCGACATGGTGTTCGTGACCGCAGGCGAGGGCGGCGGTACCGGGACCGGCGGCGCGCCCGTCGTGGCGAGCATCGCCCGCAAGCTCGGTGCGCTGACCATCGGTGTCGTCACCCGCCCGTTCTCCTTCGAGGGAAAGCGGCGCGGCGGCCAGGCCGAGGTCGGCATCACCGCGCTGCGCGAGTCGTGCGACACCCTCATCGTGATCCCCAATGACCGGCTGCTCCAGCTCGGCGACGCCGCGGTGAGCCTGATGGACGCGTTCCGCTCCGCCGACGAGGTGCTGCTCAACGGTGTTCAGGGGATAACAGATCTGATCACCACGCCGGGCCTGATCAATGTCGACTTCGCCGACGTCAAGTCGGTCATGTCCGGCGCCGGCAGCGCGCTGATGGGCATCGGTTCGTCCCGCGGAGACGGCCGATCGGTGAAAGCCGCTGAGGCGGCGATCAATTCACCGCTACTCGAGGCATCGATGGAAGGTGCGCACGGCGTGCTGCTCTCGATCGCGGGCGGTTCGGACCTCGGTCTGTTCGAGATCAACGAGGCGGCCTCGCTCGTGCAGGAGGCCGCGCACATCGACGCCAACATCATTTTCGGCACGGTGATCGACGACTCGCTCGGCGACGAAGTGCGGGTCACGGTCATTGCCGCCGGCTTCGACGCGGGCACGCCCGCGCGCCGTCCGGTGGAGGCGACCCCGGGTCGCTCGTCGATCGGTGTCGGCCGGGCGGGCCAGATCGGTGCTCGAACCAGCAGGGACAGTGAGGTTTCGGCCGATTACCGCGAGGCCGAGTCGGTGCGCGCGGAGGAATCGAGTCCGATGGGTGTGCGCGGCGAATCGCGTCCGCAGCCGGTCCAGGACGATCTCGAGGACGACGTCGACGTTCCGTCCTTCATGCGTCGGTGAGCTCGGCAAACAAGCCGACGCCGCGAGGAGGATTTACTGTTCGCCGCGTGGTCACCACGCGGGCGGGTGGCGTCTCCGTGCCGCCGTACGACAGTTTCAATTTGGGGGATCACGTCGGCGACGATCCGGCAGCAGTCGCGGCCAACCGCGAACGGCTGGCCCGGCAGATCGGCCTGGCCCCCGACCGGATGGTCTGGATGGAGCAGATCCACGGCCGCAACGTCGTCGTGGTGGACGGTCCGCAAGATCACCCGGTTGAGGCCAGCGATGCGATCGTCACGACCGTCCCGAACCTTGGGCTGGCCGTTCTCACTGCCGACTGTGTGCCACTGCTACTTTCCGACGACGAGGCGGGCGTGATCGCTGCCGTTCACGCCGGACGTGTCGGAGCGCGTATCGGCATCGTGCCGCGTGTGCTCGAGACGATGGTCACTCAGGGCGCGCAACTGAATCGGATCGGCGCGTTCCTCGGTCCCGCGGCGAGTGGGCGCCAGTACGAGGTGCCCGCGGCGATGCGGGCGGACGTCGAGGCACATCTGCCCGGCAGTGCGACCACCACAGTGCGGGGGACGCCGGGCCTCGATCTGCGGGCGGGGCTTCGCCGGCAGTTGCTGGAGGCGGGAATCTCGGCGGTCGCAATGGATCCGCGCTGCACGATCGAGGACAAGGCATTGTTCAGTCACCGACGAGGTGCGCCCACTGGCAGACTTGCCGGCGTGATTTGGATGCAGACCGAGCCGGTGCATACCGGGCTCCAGCAGGCTGAGCCCACCGCGCCGTGAGCCGAACCTCCGATCTGGCCGCAGCGCTGGACCGGTTATCCCAGCGGCTCGACGACGCCTGCCGTGCCGCGGGTCGCAACCGCGACGAAGTGGCGCTATTGCCGGTGACGAAGTACTTCCCGGCCTCCGATGTGCAGATCCTCTACGACCTCGGCTGCCGCGAATTCGGCGAATCGCGCGAGCAGGAAGCCTCGGTCAAGGTGACCGAGGTGCACTTCGCGAATCGTGTGTCGTGGCACATGATCGGCCGCCTGCAGCGCAATAAGGCTCGCGCCGTGGCACGTTGGGCATCCTCGGTGCATTCGGTGGACAGTGTTCGTCTCGCCAACGCGCTCGCTCGCGGCGTCGCCGAGGCGCGCGACGCGGGCGAGCGGTCGAGTGCCATGCGGGTTTTCGTTCAGGTCAGCCTCGACGACGATCCGAGCCGCGGTGGTATAGCGGCCGGCGACTTAATCGAACTCGCCGACACCGTAGGTGGCACATCGGAGTTGGAGCTTGCCGGGCTCATGGCGATCCCGCCGCTCGGCGTCGAACCCGATCGCGCGTTCTCCCGGCTGGCCGAGTTGCAGACGCTGGTGACCTCCGTGCACCCGGAAGCGACCGGGCTCTCGGCGGGAATGTCGAACGACCTCGAGATTGCCGTGCGGCACGGATCCACTTGTGTGCGTGTCGGTACCGCTCTGATGGGTCCGCGGCCGATAATCTCGGACTAACAACGGAATCACTCCAGTCACAACTGAAACAACCCCGCTGTCCGCTGAAAGACCACCAGTACATCGGGCCAGCCGCGCCGAGGAAGGTCGATCAATGAGCACCCTGCACAAGTTCAAGGCGTACTTCGGCATGGTCCCGTTCGAAGAGTACGAAGACGACTACTACGACGAGCCGACGTCGCGGCGCCCGAGCATGCGTGACGGTTACGCCGACCACGAACCGGTCGACTACGCGGAGCCGGCGTACAAGTCCGCGGCGTACGCGCGCCGTCCCGAGTTCGACGAGGACGCCTACGAGCCGCGGCGTCCGGCGCGTGTCGAGTCGATCGCGCCCCGCCCGACCCGGGCGAGCGCACCGGTCTCGCGCGCGACGACACGCGGGGCACTCGCGGTTGACGCCGGGATCGAGCGTCGGGCCGAGGAACGGCGTGCACCGCTGTTCGACGAGAGCGGTCCGCTGTCGAAGATCACCACGCTGCGGCCGCGGGACTACAGCGAGGCGCGCACGATCGGCGAGCGCTTCCGCGACGGATCGCCGGTGATCATGGATCTGGTCGAGATGAGCAACGCGGATGCGAAACGCCTCGTCGATTTCGCTGCCGGGCTCGCCTTCGCATTGCGAGGCTCGTTCGACAAAGTGGCAACTAAAGTGTTCTTGCTCTCACCGGCCGACATCGATGTGTCTGCCGAGGAACGCAGGCGGATCGCAGAAACGGGTTTCTACAACCAGCAATAGTCGAAGATTGACCGGCCGCCGGAATCCCGGCGGCCGCCGTCGTTTTGATCACCCGTAGATAGTCAGGCAGAGTGAATGCGTGGTCGTGTTCGCGGTGTTGTACTTCGTCCTTTTCATATTCTGGCTGTTGTTGATCGGCCGGATCATTGTCGAGTTCATCCGGGCCTTCGCCCGAGACTGGCACCCGACTGGCGTGGTCGTGGTCATCTTGGAGGCGGTCTTCACCATCACGGACCCGCCTGTGAAATTGCTGCGGCGAATCATCCCGCCGATTTCACTGGGTGGCCTGCGACTGGACCTGTCGATCATGGTGTTGCTGTTTCTCGTTTACATCTTGATGGAAATCGTCAGCCGTCTCGCACAACCGGCCGGTTTGGCATGATTCTGAGCGACACGGTTAGAGTGGTTAGGTTCGACAACGCTCATAGAGCCGTTCCGACCAGTAGCTTTACCGCTTGCAATATGCGTGAAGGGATCCTTCCATGCCGCTGACACCAGCTGATGTGCACAACGTCGCGTTCAGCAAACCGCCAATCGGAAAGCGTGGCTACAACGAGGACGAGGTCGACGCGTTTCTCGACCTGGTCGAGCAGGAGCTTGCTCGACTGATCGAGGAGAACGCAGACCTGCGCCAGCGCGTGAGCGAGCTCGACTCCGAGCTTTCCGATGCCAAGCGGGCGCCGCAGCCCATCAAGCAGGAAGCCCCTGCCCCCGCTCCAGCCCCGAAGCCGGAACCCGTTCACGTTCCCGAGCCGCCCAAGCCCGCTCCCGCGCCCGAACCGTCCGCTGAGGCGAACCTGCAGGCCGCGAAGGTTCTCGGACTTGCCCAGGAGATGGCCGACCGGCTCACCAGCGAGGCCAAGGCCGAGTCCGAGCAGCTCCTCACCAACGCCCGTACGAATTCGGAGCGCCTGGTCACCGACGCGCGGATGCGTGCCGAGGGCATGATCGGCGAGGCGCGGCAGAAGTCCGACGCGATGATCACCGACGCGCAGACCCGTTCGCAGAATCAGCTTCGCGAGGCCCAGGAGAAGTCCGACGCGATGGCCGCGGAGGCCGAGCGCAAGCACACCGACGTCATGGCGACGATCAACCAGCAGCGTTCGGTGCTCGAGGGTCGCATCGACCAGCTCAAGACCTTCGAGCGCGAGTACCGCGTGCGGTTGAAGTCGTACCTGGAGTCGCAGCTCGAGGAGCTGGAGAACCGCGGTTCCGCGGTGCCGGCCGACGGCGGCGATGCATTCGATAACAACAGCCGCGGACAGTCCTCGTACGCCAACGAGAGCAACTAAGCTCGCACCATTGTGCTGGTACTGACGCTCGTGATGGCTGCCGTCGGGTTCACACTCCTCGTCATCGCGTTGTCCACCGGTTCGGTGGCATGGGCGTGGGGCAGCATCGGCGTGTGCCTGGTGGGTGCGGTTCTGCTCCTGGCGAGTGCCCTCAGCGGGCGCAACCGGACGCGATGAGCACCACGATCGACCGGTAGAATCCGGTTTTGCACAACCTTCGGCGTGGATCCGGCCATCACCGGGGAGCCTTCGGAAGAACGGCGAGCATGCTCGCTCAGTAGAACCGAACGGGAGAGCCCGTCACAGCTCGTGAAGAGAGGCTCGGACGCAGTGTCCGGGCAAGCGGGGTGGTACCGCGGTAGCAACGCAACGGCGTTGCGATCGTCCCCGTGCCGAGTAAACGGGCACAGGAGACGCGTCATGGCCGACCAGCCGACCACCGAACAGTCGTATCCCCGCGTGGACCTGACGGCGGGCATCGCGGCCTCCGGCTCGCTCTTTCCCGAGCTCGAGCAGCGCGTCCTCGAACGCTGGGCCGCGGACGGCACCTTCCGCAAGAGCATCGAGCAGCGCGCGGACGCGCCGGAATTCGTCTTCTACGATGGCCCGCCCTTCGCCAACGGCCTGCCGCATTACGGCCACCTGCTGACCGGGTACGTGAAGGACGTCGTCCCGCGCTACCAGACCATGCGCGGCCACAAGGTCGAGCGTCGGTTCGGCTGGGACTGCCACGGCCTGCCCGCCGAGATCGAAGCGGAGAAGCAACTCGGCATCACCGACAAGTCGCAGATCGACGAGATGGGACTCGCCGAGTTCAACGCGGCCTGTAAGACCTCGGTGTTGCGCTACACCGACGAGTGGCGCAACTACGTCACGCGTCAGGCGCGCTGGGTCGATTTCGACAACGACTACAAGACTCTCGATCTCGACTTCATGGAGTCGGTGATGTGGGCGTTCAAGCGGCTCTGGGAGAAGGGGCTGATCTACCAGGGCTTCCGGGTGCTGCCCTACAGCTGGTACGAGCAGACACCGCTGTCGAACCAGGAGACGCGGCTCGACGACGCCTACAAGATGCGCCAGGACCCGGCGGTCACGGTCGACATGCCGCTGCGCGTCGCCGCGGATCATCCGCTTGCCGCGCTCGATGGTGCGAACGCGGTGATCTGGACCACGACTCCCTGGACGCTGCCGTCCAACCTGGCGATCGCGGTCCACCCCGACCTGCGCTACGTGCACGTGCAGGCCACCGATGGCAAGCGGTACGTACTCGCCGCCGAGCGGGTCAGCCACTACGCGCGCGAACTCGAAGGCGCCGAACAGCTCGGCGAGTTCGACGGCGCGGCCCTGGTCGGCCTGCACTACGCGCCGCCGTTCGACTTCTTTGTCGGACATCCGAATTCGCATCGCGTGATCGAAGCGGACTACGTCACCACCGACTCCGGTACCGGCATCGTGCATATGGCGCCGGCCTTCGGTGAGGAGGACATGGAGTACTGCTCGGCCAATGGGATCGAGCTCGTGCAGCCGCTGGATCCGGGCGGCAAGTTCACCTCGATGGTGCCGCCCTACGAGGGCCAGATGGTCTTCGACGCGAACCCGAACATCATCCGCGACCTCAAGGCGGCAGGAAAGATCCTGCGGCACGAGACGATCGAGCACTCGTACCCGCACAGCTGGCGCTCGGGCCAGCCGCTGATCTACATGGCGGTGCCGAGCTGGTTCGTCGCGGTGACCAAGTTCCGCGACCGCATGGTCGAGCTGAACAAGCAGATCACCTGGGTGCCCGAGCACATCCGTGATGGCCAGTTCGGTAAGTGGCTCGAAGGCGCGCGGGACTGGAACATCAGCCGAAACCGATACTGGGGCAGCCCGATCCCCGTGTGGGTGTCCGACGATCCCGCCTACCCGCGGATCGACGTGTACGGCAGCCTGGACGAGCTCGAGGCCGACTTCGGCGTGCGCCCGACCGATCTGCACCGCCCGATGATCGATGACCTGACCCGTCCGAACCCGGACGACCCGACTGGGCAGTCGACCATGCGCAGGGTGCCGGAGGTACTGGACTGCTGGTTCGAGTCCGGCTCGATGCCGTATGCGCAGGTGCATTACCCGTTCGAGAACCGCGACTGGTTCGACGGTGAAGGTGGCCAGGAACCGCACAACCCGGGCGATTTCATCGTCGAATACAACGGGCAGACCCGCGGTTGGTTCTACACGCTGCACGTTCTGGCGACCGCGCTGTTCGACCGTCCTGCATTCAAGACCGTTGCCGCACACGGCATCGTGCTCGGCGACGACGGCCTGAAGATGAGCAAGTCCAAGGGCAACTACCCGGACGTCAACGAGGTGTTCGACCGGGACGGCTCGGACGCGATGCGCTGGTTCCTGATGAGCTCGCCGATCCTGCGTGGTGGCAACCTCATCGTCACCGAGCGCGGCATCCGCGAGGGCGTCTCGCATGCGCTGCGCCCGCTGTGGAACGCCTGGACCTTCCTGCAGCTCTACGCGGCCAAGCCGGGCAACTGGCGGACCGACTCTCCGCACGTCCTGGACCGGTACGTGCTGGCTAAGCTTGCCGCACTGCGGGATTCGATGACGGCAGCGCTCAATGTGTACGACATCGCAGGCGCGTGCGAAGAACTGCGCGCCTTCAGCGATGCGTTGACGAACTGGTATGTGCGCCGGTCGCGTCAGCGGTTCTGGCGTGAGGATCAGGATGCGATCGACACGCTGCACACTGTGCTCGAGGTCGTGAGTCGGCTGGCCGCGCCGCTGCTACCGATGGTCACCGAGGTGATCTGGCGTGGCGTCACCGGCGGCACCTCGGTGCATCTGACCGACTGGCCTGCCGAGGGTGAGGTTCCCGCCGATCGCGAGCTCGTCGAGGCGATGGACGAGGTGCGCACGGTTTGCTCGACGGTGCTCAGCCTGCGCAAGGCGCAGAACCTGCGGGTGCGGCTGCCGCTCTCGGAGGTGACCATCGCCGCAGGTGACGCCGAGCGCTTGACGCCGTACGCCGACATCATCGCCGACGAGGTGAACGTCAAGAAGGTCGATCTGACGACCGACGTCGACGTCCACGGCAAGTTCGAACTGGTCGTGAACGCCCGCGCCGCGGGCCCGCGCCTGGGCAAGCAGGTGCAGGACGTGATCAAGGCGGTCAAGGCCGGCGACTGGACCGAAACCGACGGAGTCGTCAGTGCGGCCGGCATCGCGCTGCTGCCCGAGGAATACACCCAGCGTCTCGTCGCCGCGGAGCCCGAGTCGACAGCGGCGCTGCCCGGCAATGCCGGTCTCGTGGTGCTGAATTCGACGGTCACCGAGGAGCTCGAGGCCGAAGGTTGGGCACGCGACGTGATCCGCGAACTGCAGGAGGCTCGCAAGACCGCGGGTCTCGATGTCTCCGATCGGATCAGCCTCGTGCTCGGCGTCGACGAGGAGCACGTGGGCTGGGCGCAGACCCACAGCGAACTCATCGCTGGTGAGGTGCTCGCCACCGAGTTCTCGCTCGGCGATCCAGGCGCGGACGCCGTGGATGTGATCGAGGGCGTGCGCGCGCGGATCACCCGGCGCTGACTCCGGCTTCCAGTTCAGGGCTCGAACCGATACCCCATGCCCGCCTCGGTGAGTAAGTGCTTCCCCCATTCGGTGGGTCGAGCACCGCTACGCCGGCGGACCTGGCCATGGGTGGTCGGGGCTGACGATATTCGCGATCTCCGTGAAGAAGTTCCATACGCCCAGCGGATCGGCGTTCGAATTGACGAGGAACACCACCGTCTTGTCCTCCGGTGGAAGGTAATAGGCGTAGGCCTGGAATCCTCCGATGTTGCCGTTGTGGCCGATCCAGCCGTTCTGGTATTCGACTCCGAGCCCGTAGAGCGATCCCGCGCCTTCAGAGGGCGCCAACTGAAATTGCTCCCGTGCGCGCTGAGTCTCCTCGGAGAGCAATGTTCCGACCGCCAGGTCGTGCGCCCACACGCGAAGATCGTCGAGTGTGGAAATCATGTCTCCTGCACCGAATCCCCACGACGGACTCCAGTCGGTCGAATCCACAGTCGCGCCGTCGGGAATCTTCGCGTACCCCTGAGCGTGCGGTGAGGGAAGCGCAGCAGAGGTGGGAACCGAGGTGGTGTCCAGATTCTCGGGTTCCGTGATGTGCTCGGCGATGTAGTCGTTCAGCGCTTGGCCGGAAGCCTTCTCGACGACGAGGCCCAGAAGCACCGTGTTGGTGTTCGAGTAGTCGAACTCGGTACCCGGCGCGAAGAGCGGCGGACGGCTGAAACTGATGGCGAGCATTTCCTGCGGTGTCCACACGTGCTCGGGGTCAGTCGGCTGCGCCGAGATCACGACATCCGAGTAGTTTGCGAGTCCACTCCGCATGGCAGCCAGTTGGCGGATGGTGATGTTTTCCCCGTTGGGAACGCCCGGCACATATTTGGCGATCGGATCGTCGAGGCCGACCTTTCCCTGATCGACCATTTGCAGCACGGCCGTCGTGGTGAAGGTCTTGGTGATACTGCCGATGCGCATATGGAGATCGGGCGCCATGGGGTCGCCGGTCGCCGTGTCGCGTAAACCGAAGGCCTGCACGTACGCAGAGTCGCCCTGCCATACCCCGACGATTACCCCGGGAACCGAGGCCTGCGCCATTCCCTGTGAAATCGTCTCGGTGAGCTGCGCTTCGGGCAGGTCCGACGAAGTAGCCGACTCACCGCACCCCACCAGGCTCGCGGTCAGGATCGCCAGGACCGCGACGAGTCGCCCCGAAAATGTCCCTGCCACAAATGCCAGTATGAGCGGGCTGCATCGCCCGGGAGGCGGATCGCGTCGAGCCGGTTCTTTACGCCCTAGTCGGTGCCAGAGCGTCGAGCACCTTGTGCGCCCAGCGCATCGATGCGATCGGGTCGGCGTCTGGATTGCCAACGGTCGGGTCGAAGTTCAGGTCGAGAAACGTCTCGGTGATGCCGTTTCGCGCGAGTAGGTCCAGATCGCCGCGGATCTCGTCGAACGATCCCGATAGCGGCTTCGAGCGCTCGGCATTGCGTAGCACGCCGCGGCAGATGAAGCGCAGCTGGCTCTCGTCCCGACCGGCCTCGCGTGCCGCCACTTTCACGATTTCGACCTGTTCGCCGATCGCGGTGAGATCGGTGTGGCTGCTGCTCATCCAGCCGTCGGCAAGCCGTCCCGCGCGCTGCAGCGCGACCGGTGCGCTACCGCCCAGGATGATCGGCGGGTGCGGTTGCTGCACGGGCTTGGGCTGGATCTTCGAGCGCGGCACCCGATAGAACTCGCCGGCAAATTCCACGGGATCGGCACCCCACACCGCACGCAGCGCCGAAATGTACTCCGCGCCCCGCGCTCCGCGGCGGCTGTAGTCGGCGTCGGCGGCGATGAACTCGTCCTCTGACCAGCCGAGTCCGAGGCCCGCGTCGAGCCGCCCACCCGACAGGACATCGAGGGTGGCCAGTTGCTTACCGAGAATCGCGGGCGCCTGAAAAGGCACGTTGACGATGCCGGTGCCGAGCCGGATTCGCTCGGTCACCGCGGCCGCGAAGCTCAGCGCCGCAACGGGATCGAGGACGCTGGCGTATTGCGGGCCGAGTGGGGTGGATTCGGCGACGAGGATGCGCTGATAGGTCCACAGCGTCGAGTAGCCGAGTTCCTCGGCGCGCCGCGAGATCTCCACGATGTTGCCCGGCGTCGCCCACGACCCCGAGACCGGCAGTCCGAATCCGATGTCCATGGCCTCCACTCTGCCCGCTGTTCGCGATGGCGGGAACATTCGGCGCCCGGCGCGCATCCGAATGGCAGCCGCAGCACAGCGGCACCGACACAACGACGAGGAGAAACAATGACGAATCCGTTCCAGATCCCCGACCTGAGTGCGATTGCCGCCGGCATCCAGGACGCGGTGGGGTCGAACTCTCGATCGGCATTGCGGGAGGCCCGGAGTTCGAAATCGACACCGAGGGCCGGTTTGGTGCATACGGCGGTTTCGATGCGCATGGCGCGCACGAGCACATCGACTACTCGGGCGACCTCGGGTGATACCGCGAACCTGTCGGGAGGCGGGCGTAGCGTCTGCGGCGTGGGTACTCGGCGGGAGACGGTAGACGCGCTGCTCGAGCAATTGCAGCCGCTCGACGTTCGTGTGCACCCGATGTTCGGTGAATACGCGCTGTACTGCGACGAGAAGGTCGTCGGCTTCGTGTGCGACAACACGCTGCTGATGAAGATCACCGACGTGTCGGATCGGTATTCGGACGGCCTGCCGCTCGGCCGGCCGTATCCGGAGGCCAAGGACTATCTCGCAATACCGTCCGAGCGGCTGCACGAGGTGGACTGGCTGCACGGATTCGTTCAGGCGACCGCGGACGTGCTGCCCGTCCCGAAACCGAAGAAGACTCGCCGAAAGACGTGACCGCAGACCCCACCCGCAGTGCCCGCTGGGTCCTCCATCTCGACATGGACGCGTTCTTCGCCTCCGTCGAGCAACTCACTCGACCCACGCTGCGCGGGCGACCAGTGCTCGTCGGCGGCACCGGCGGGCGCGGTGTGGTCGCGGGTGCGAGCTATGAGGCGCGGGTGTTCGGTGCTCGCTCGGCAATGCCGATGCATCAGGCCCGTCGGCTGGTCGGGGCAACGGCGGTCGTGCTGCCACCGCGGGGAATCGTGTACTCGTCCATGAGCAAAACCGTCTTCGACACAGTCCGCGAGCGGATGCACGTGCTCGAGCAGTTGTCCACCGACGAGGCATTCGGCGAACCCGCCGATCTTGCCGGGGCGGACGCGGCCTCGGTGTGGAAGTATTGCGAGGACCTGCGCAGCCACGTCCGAGAACGCACCGGCTTGGTCGCGTCGATCGGAGCGGGCAGCGGCAAGCAGGTCGCCAAAATCGCCTCCGGACTCGCCAAACCCGATGGCGTGCGGGTGGTTTCGCCCGCCGAACAGGACGAGCTGCTCGCCGCGCTACCCGTCCGCAAGCTGTGGGGAATCGGCCCCGTCGGCGAGGCGAAGCTGCGCAAGCTCGGGGTGGAGACTATCGGCGCGTTCGCCGAGATGCCGGAGTCGGAGGTCGCGTCGCTGCTCGGTGGCACGGTTGGTCCGTCCCTGCACCGCCTCGCGCGCGGCATCGACGACCGCGCGGTCGTCGAACGGGCCGAGGCGAAACAGATTTCGGCCGAGACAACCTTCGCCGCCGATCTCGTCACCCTCGTTCAATTGCGTGAGGCTGTGGAGTCGCTCGCGGCGTCCGCGCATCGACGCCTGGCCAAGGACGGCCGTGCCGCGCGAACGGTCGTGCTCAAGCTCAAGAAGGCGGATATGAGCGTGCTCACCAGGTCGGTGACGCTGCCCGCCGCAACCACGGAACTCGCGATGCTCGTGGCCGCGGCGCAACGGTCCGTGATCGACCCGGTGGAGCTCGGGCCGATCAGGTTGGTCGGAGTCGGCTACGGCGGGCTGTCGAGCGTCAGTCAGACAGCACTGTTTCCCGAGCTGGATATCCCCGTCGAAACGGAATCGGCCGCTGCGCTTTCGGAGCCACCGCCGGCGGAGGACGTTGCTGCCGATCCGGTCTGGCTGCCCGGCACCGATGTTCGGCATTCGGAGTACGGCCACGGCTGGGTGCAGGGCGCGGGGCACGGTGTCGTGTCGGTGCGATTCGAGACGCGGTCAACCGGACCCGGACCGGCCCGCACCTTTCCCGCAGAGGAGTCCGCGCTGGTGAGAGCCGATCCGTTGGACAGCCTCCGCTGACGGGTAGCCTGGGCACGGACCGCGAACAAGTACGACGCAAAGGACGAGCAGTTGAACCTTCGCCCCACGAGCCGCGCCCTGGTTGCGGGCATGGCGATCGTTGCCGCACTGACAATGACCGCATGTAGCTCCGACGACGACAATGGGTCGAGCACCACCACGTCGAAGGCAACCACCAGCGCGAGCGATACCACCGCACAGGCCGACACCCCGCCGGTGCCGTCGGCCGAAGATCTCAATGCCCAGCTGCAGATTGCACTCGATCCCGCCGTGCCGTCGAGCGAGAAGGCCGACATGGTGCAGGGCGCCGAGGCCGATCCCGAGCTGCCGAACCGGCTCGCCGAGGCTTACAAGCAGTCGGGCGCGACCATCGTCGTGACCAGCGTCCAGGATCTCGGCGGATCGCTGCAGGCCAACGCAGACTTCACGATCAACGGTCAGGTCAACCCGGTCACCGTGCCGTTCGTTGCCGAGGACGGCAAGTGGAAGATTGAGAAGACCTGGGCATGCTCCGCCCTGATGAACCTGCAGATCCAGTCGCCCGCGT
>NZ_LRRB01000238.1 GCF_001646865.1 Aldersonia kunmingensis
GCGATCTTGTGCACCTTCTTGCCGATCAACTCCACGCCCGATTTGTTCACCGAACCCGTTGCCGGCACCAGTCCGGTGATCGCATCGATCAGCGTCGTCTTGCCCGCGCCATTCGGGCCGATGAGGAAGCGCAGATCGCCCTGCAGCAGCGTGAGGTCGACATCGGACACCGCCTTGAACCCGTCGAAATCAACGGTCAGTCCGCGGATTTCGAGGTAATCGCTCGACATCCCCGCATTGCCGCCGAAGACCGGCTCTGCCGAGGTGTGGGAGTCCGTTCCGGTAAAGATCATCGTGCCTCCACGGGAAGTTGTTCGGGCTCGGTCACCGGTGGTTCCTCGGGCGCAGGCGGTTTCGGCTCTCGCCGCAGACGCTTGCGCAGCGCCCAGATGCCGGCGATACCGGCCGGGAAGAATCCGACCACCACGATGAACAACGCGCCCTGCAAGTAGATCCACCCGGACGGGAAGCGTTCGGAGAACGCGCTCTGCGCCCAGGCAACGCCGATCGCGCCGAGGACCGGCCCGAGCAGCGTCGCGCGTCCGCCGATGGCCACGCCGATCAGGAATGCGATGGAGGGCACCACACCGATATCGGCGGGGGAGATGATCCCGACGATCGGCACGAACAGCGCACCCGCGATACCGGCGAAGAACGCCGCGACGGCGAACGCGACCACCTTGATATTGGCCGGGTCGTACCCGAGGAATCGCACTCGCTCTTCCTGATCCCGCACGGCAACAAGTAGTTCGCCGTAGCGGCTGTACATCAGCTGCCGTGTGATCGCGACGATGAGCAGCAGGGTGGCCGACGCGATGAAGAACAGCATTTGCTTGTTCGCCGGGTCGCTGAGGTTGAACCCGAAGAAGGAGCGGAACCGGTTCAGCCCGGTGAATCCGCCGATCGATTGTTGCCCGGTCAGGTAGATCGCGAGCGCCGCCGCGAGTGCCTGGCTGAGGATCGCGAAGTACGCGCCCTTGACCCTGCGCTTGAACACACCGAACCCGAGCAGTGCCGCGATAGCGGCGGGCAGCACGGCGATGGCGACCAGTGTCACGATCGGGGAGGCGAACGGTTGCCAATACCCGGGCAGTTCGCGGATGCCCGCGATCTGCATGAAGTCGGGTACGTCGTCGTGACGCAGCTCGGCGTCGGCGATCTTGAGATGCATCGCCATGATGTACGCGCCGATCGCGAAGAAGACGCCCTGGCCGAGCGTGAGCATTCCGCCTCGGCCCCAGGCCAATCCGATTCCGGCGGCAACCATCGCGAAGCACAGGAACTTCGCCAGCAGGTTCAATCGGAAGTCGGACAGCAGCGCTGGCGCGACCGCGAACAGCAGGACCGCGGCAACCGCGAATCCTGCGAACGTGCCTCGCCAGCCCGAGAGGAAGCCGAGGCGCGTGGAAAAGCGGGTCTCGCTCATGCCAGGCTCCTTGTCTTGACCGTGAACAGACCCTGCGGACGTACCTGAAGGAAGATCACGATCAGGACGAAGAGGATCACCTTCGCGATGGACGCGGTGGTGTTGTACTCGATGAACGAGTTGAGGATGCCGAGCGCGAACGCGGCGATGACGGCACCGCGCAGTTGGCCGAGTCCGCCGACAACGACCACAAGGAACGCGTCGACCACATAACTGGTGCCGATGGTCGAACTGGTCGAGCCGATCAACGTCAGTGCCACACCTGCGACACCCGCCAGGCCGGAACCGATGAAGAACGTGGTGATATCGGTGCGCCGACTCGACACCCCGCTCGTCTCGGCGAGGTCGCGGTTCTGCACGACCGCGCGAATGCGCCGTCCCATCGAAGTGCGCTGCAGCGCAAGCGAAAGCAGTGCCACGCACACCAGCGCGAGTACGAGGATGAAGATGCGGGTCTTCGGGACCACCGCGCCGAAAATCTCCACGCCGCCCGCGAGCCATTCGGGCGCAACGACATTCACCGCGGGCGCTCCGAAGATGTCGCGGGCGAGTTGTTGCAGGATGAGCCCGACGCCGAAGGTGACGAGCAGGGTGTCGAGAGGCCGGTGGTACATCCGCCGGATCAGCGTGACCTCGAGCAGTGCGCCCATCAATCCGCCGACCAGGAACCCGATGAAAAGCGAGACGATCAGCGATACGCCGGCCGACGAGACGACCTTCTGCACCACATAGGTCGTGTAGCAGCCGGCCATGATGAACTCGCCGTGCGCCATATTGATGACGCCCATCTGGCCGAATGTGAGCGCCAGGCCGAGCGCGGCGAGCAGGAGAATCGATCCCAGGCTGAGCCCGGTAAAGAGCTGTCCGACAAAGACATCCACCAGATGCCTCCCTTCCCTATGCGTGATGTGCGCGGCAGGTTGCGGTGCTAGCGGGGTCGCTACGCAGGCTCCGCTCCCGCCCTGCCGCGCACATCACGACCAATGACTAGCTGCCGCCGAGATCGCCGGCCCAGTCGTAGGTGGTCAGGTAGGGGTCCGGTGCGATCGGGCCGTTCGACTGCCAGACGGTGTAGATGAGGCCGTCGGGCCGGATCTCGCCGATGCGCGCCGTCTTGGTGATGTGGTGGTTGTCGCCGTCGATGGTGACGGTGCCCTCCGGCGCATCGAAGCTCACGCCGTCGGCCGCGGCCTGAATATCGGCCACCGCAAACGAGTTCGCCTTCTCGACCGTGTTCTTCCACAGGTACACCGAGGTGTAGGCGGCCTCCATCGGGTCGGAGGTCGGCTTGTTCGCGCCGAAGCGGGCCTTGTAGGCATCGACGAACGCCTTGTTCGTCGGACTGTCCACGGTCTGGTAGTAGTTCCACGCAGTCAGCTGGCCCGCGATGTTCTGCGCGCCGATGCCGCCCACTTCTTCCTCGGCGATCGACACCGACACCACCGGCATATCGGCGGCCTTCAGGCCCGCGTTGGTGTACTCGCGGAAGAACGCGACATTGGAATCACCGTTGAGGGTGTTGAACACGGCGTCGGCGTCCGCGGCACGCACCTTGTTGACGATGGTGGAGAAATCGGTGGAGCCGAGCGGCGTGTAGTCCTCGCCCTTGATCTCGATTCCGTTTGCCGCGGCGTAGGCCTTGATCTCACGGTTGGCCGTCTGCGGGAACACGTAATCGCTGCCCACGAGGTACAGCGACTTCACGCCCTTTTCCTTGAGGTAGTCCAGCGCGGGCACGATCTGCTGGTTGGTGGTGGCGCCCGTGTAGAAGATGTTCTTGCTGTCCTCGAGGCCCTCGTACTGGACGGGGTAGTAGAGCAGCGAATTGTTGTCCTCGAACACCGGCAGCATCGCCTTGCGGCTCGACGAGGTCCAGCCGCCGAATACCGCTGCGACGCAGTCACTGCTGATCAGCTTCTCGGCCTTCTCGGCGAACGTCTTCGGGTCGGACGCACCGTCCTCCTCGACTACCTCGATCTTCTTGCCGAGCACGCCGCCCGAGGCGTTGATCTGGTCGATGGCGAGTGCGGTGGAATCACGCACCGTCACTTCACTGATCGCCATGGTTCCCGACAGCGAGTGCAGCGAGCCGACCTTGATGGTGGGCGCCGAGGTGTCCACACAGGACGCGGCGGCGCTGGTTGTGCCGCTGTCATCCGCCTTCGAACCACAGGCGGTCAGCAGCACGCCGGCCAGCGCCAGCGCAACCGGCACGGCAAGTAGATGTCGAGAATCTGGCATCGAAACAGCCTCCATTCGCAGGGGTGTGCGAGGCGCACACTATGGAAGAACTGTTGCGGCTGAATGAATCTCGATGACGAGTTGATTGCCAGCGTTACGGGGCTGTGAACACGCTCGAATGGGCGCGGACAGCAGGTATTACGCGCCCGGGGCGCGGCGGCGAGGCGCCCGGGCGCTGCCTTATGGCCGCATATCAGCGTGCCAGGGTCCACCTCTGGGCGCTGGTGCGGCGAGCCCAGAATTCCTTGTGCTTACCGCCTATGGCAAGCAATTTCTCATGCGTGGACACCGTGCTGCGGAAGCGTCCAAGAAAGGCGAACCTAACTTCTACCTACGGTTGCGGAGGGTTCCTGCGGTACAGCACGCTCGTTTCGACCGCGATTCAAGGAGGAAACGCAGCCATGGGGCACTACAAGAGCAATGTGCGCGACATCGAGTTCAACCTGTTCGAGGTTCTCGGCATCGATAGCCTGCTCGACCAGGGCGGATATGGCGATCTCGATTCCGAGACCGCGCGCAACATCCTCGACGAAGTAGCCCGGCTCGCCGAGGGACCGGTTGCCGAGTCCTTTGCCGCTGCCGACCGGGATCCTGTGCGTTTTGATCCCGAAAACCACAGCGTTATCGTCCCGGAACCGCTGGCCAAAACAGTCGCCGCGGTGGCCGAGGCGGGCTGGTCGCGTCTCGGGGTGCCCGAGGGCATGGGCGGGATCCCTGCGCCGGCGGCGCTGCGCTGGGCGGCGATGGAAATGATCGTTGGCGCGAACTCGAACGCCGCGTTCTTCGACATGGGGCCCGCGATGGCGGCGGTCCTGTACACGGTCGGCACGCCCGAGCAACGGCACTGGGCCGAGTCGGGCTTCGAGCGCGGCTGGGCGGGGACCATGGTTCTCACCGAGCCTGACGCCGGGTCCGACGTGGGGGCCGGCCGCACGACTGCGATCGAACAGCCCGATGGCACCTGGCACATCGAGGGCGTCAAGCGCTTCATCACGGGCGCGGACGTGGGCGATACCGCCGAGAACGTCTTCCACCTCGTGCTCGCCCGCCCGCGGGGCGCCGGGCCGGGTACCAAGGGCTTGAGCCTGTTCTACGTGCCGAAGTACCACTTCGATCCGCAGACACTGGAACTCGGCGAGCGCAACGGCGTTTACGTCACCAACGTCGAACACAAGATGGGTTTGAAGTCGTCGCCCACCTGTGAACTCACCTTCGGCGCCACGGACCTGCCCGCGGTGGGCTGGCTCGTCGGCGATGTGCATGACGGCATAGCGCAGATGTTCATGGTGATCGAGAACGCCCGAATGACGGTGGGTGTCAAGGCAGCCGGCACTCTGTCGACCGGCTACCTCAACGCGCTCGAGTACGCCAAGCAGCGTGTGCAGGGTGCGGATCTGACCCGGTTCACCGACAAGGCCGCACCGCGCGTGACCATCACCCACCACCCGGATGTGCGGCGCAGTCTCGCCATGCAGAAGGCCTATGCCGAGGGCATGCGCAGCGTGTACCTCTACACCGCCGCGCATCAGAACGACGATGTGGCGGAGCTGGTTTCGGGTGCGGATCCGGGGCTGGCCGCCAGGGTGAACGATCTGCTGCTGCCGATTGTTAAGGGCGTGGGATCGGAGCGCGCGTACGAGCTGCTCACGGAATCCCTTCAGACGCTGGGTGGTTCGGGCTACCTGCAGGATTACCCGATCGAGCAGTACATCCGTGACGCGAAGATCGACACCCTCTACGAGGGCACCACAGCGATCCAGGCCCAGGACCTGTTCTTCCGCAAGATCGCTCGCGACCACGGCACCGCGCTCGCCCACGTGGCCGGGCAGATTCGCTCGTTCATCGAGGGCGACACCGACAACGGCCGACTCAAGCGGGAACGCGTGCTGCTCGGCACCGCACTCGACGATGTGCAGGCGATGACGGCGACGTTGACCGGCTACCTGATGGCCTCGCAGGAGCAGCCCACCGAGATCTACAAGATCGGGCTCGGTTCGGTGCGTTACCTCTACGCGCTCGGAGACCTGCTCATCGCGTGGCGACTGCTGGTCGGCGCGCAGGTTGCGCATGCCGCACTCGATGGGGGTGCAGACGAGAAGGATCGGAATTTCTACACCGGAAAGGTTGCGGTCGCCTCGTTCTTCGCCAAGAACGTGCTGCCGAAGCTGACCGCGGTGCGGGGCGTGCTCGACAACCTCGACACCGAGATCATGGAACTCGACGAGGCGGCCTTCTAAGACCGCTCACGGGTGCAAATTGTGTTCGTGGGGGCGAAGTTTCGCCCCCACGAACTAGTTTTGCCCATGGGGAACGGCGGTCTACGGCGTCGGCAAGTCCTCGACCTCGGACTCATCGATCGCAGGTAGCTCGATGGGCTGCCCGATATCGCTGATCCGGCTGATGTCGCCGTGGCCCTCGTCCATCCGGACGAGGTTGCCGTACTGGTCGATGATGACCTCGATCGAATCGGGCAGAGTGGCGACCAGCTGCTTGCGAAGATCGGTCAGCGCCTGTCCGCTGGCGCCGGGCACGAGGTGTTTGGCCTCGGCGTCGGCGAGTGCATTTTTGTCCTGAGTGAGCGTGTACCGGGTTGCGTCGACCCCGTCGAAGGTGACCGGGCCGGTCTCGATGACCTCGGTCGCCGCCTCGACGTACGCATTCAGGTACTCCGGGTCGAGGACGACCGCAGTGGACGCGAACGGTCCATCAGTGGCAGAGCTCTTGTACCAGACGCCGGGTTCCATGCTGAGCGCCTTGGCGCCCTTCTCGAATCGCATGTACACCGAACCGTCGCGAATGACGCTGTCCGCCTGGCCGTACTCGAGGCTCGCACCGGTGGTGACGACGATGCCGTTGGCGTAATCGATCCGAGCGTCGGTGGGGCGCTTGCCGTTCTTCTCCATCGAGACGTGGATGGAACTCGACGTCGCGGATTCGAATGCCGCCGCAACGGTTTCGGCCGGCGTCGGTCCATCCGAACTCGTGGACGCGTCGTCGCCGCCCGTTGTAACGATAGTGATGCCGACGCCTGTGAGTACCACGGCTGCGGTAGCGGCTCGGGCGATCCGCCAGGTCCGCTTCTTCTTCGAATCTGTCTCCGGCTGACCGGCATTCGCGGCAGGCTGGGGTTCGTCCAACTGCGCTGTGCTGCCGGACGGGTGCTGCTTTTGGTTCACTCTTCCCCCGAAGTCCTTGTGTTGTTGAGGTTTCCGCGTGTCTGCGACTAGCGAGTCGGCATTGGAACGACGGTGGACTCGTCGATGGTCGGCACCTCGATGGGCTTGCCGAAGTTGTCGAAACGCGTGATGTTCCGGCCCTCCACGATTTGAACGATGCGACCGGCATCATCGATGGCGTATTCGACCGAATCGGGCAGCGAGGCCATCGCCTGGGTGCGGAACGTGCTCACGTCCACGCCGCTCGACTTGATCAGCGTGCCCAGATAGTCCACCACCGCGTTCTTGTCGAGCGTCACGACGTAACGCGTCGCGTCGGTGCCATCGACGTCGACCGTGCCCGACTCGACGATGTTCGGGGAAGCGGAGATAACCGTGTCGAAGTACTTCGGGTCGAGCATGGAACTCGCGAGAGTCATTGTGCTGTCTGCGGATCGGTACCACGTGTTGGGCTGGATCGGCCCGATGCCCTGTTCGTAGCGGATGTACACCTGCTGTGCGCCCTCGCCGCGAATCACAACCGCGACCTTCCCGAAGCGGGCCGTCGTGGTCTCGCCGTAAATGACGTGGTCGCCGAAGTCGGCCTGCGTCTCGGTGGTGTTGCCCTCGGCCGTCGTGGCATGTGAGCGCACGGTTCCGGCATCGTGCATGACCTTCACCGCGGCCCGGACCTTCTCGGCCGGCGTGGAGGCGGCCTCGAACACCGCGGAGTTCACGCTGTCATCGTCGCCGCCGCTGGTCACGGCCCAGGCGGCTCCTGCGCCGACCGCGAGCGCAACGACGACGGCGCCGATGATCACCGGCGTGCGTCGACTCTTGCTCGGTGCTGCGGCGTCGTATGGCGCCGGGTTCTGCTGTTCCTGCTCTGGCGCCTGCTGCTGGCTCATATTCCCCCGATGTTCGATTCCGCCGGTGTCCCCGGTAGGGCCGAATGGCCCAGCGGATAGTAGCGGGGGTGGGGGCGGGGGGCGGAGTCAGGCGGAATCCGCCGCCGCGGCCTCCAGCGAGGTAGGCGGAGATGATTCGGCGGCCGTTGCTGGAGATGACTCTGCCGAGCCGAAATCGGGCGAATCGCAACCTGTCTCAGGCTCGGGCCACGGCACCTGCATGCACTCGTCGAATGACGGGATTGCCCCGGGAGGATCGGAGCGCTCGATGAGGAGGGCGATGGTGTCGAGCAGAGCCCCGATGCGGAGATCGAAAGGTGTCGCTCCGTTGTCGAATGCGCCGACGGTCCACAGCCGCGTCATCGTCGGGAACCGGGTCGGGTCGAAAGTGTTCTGCCAGAAGTCGGTTTGCGCGGCCCAATACGCCTCGTAGTCCGTGCCCTGCGCGCGCTGGTCGGCGTCCTCGGCCGCGGCGGCCCGGGCGAACCCGGAGACGGCCTGATTGAGAATAGAGATGGTCTCGACCACCTGGGTTGCGGTGAGTCCGGTGTCGATCAGAATCCGAAAGCCTGCCTCCTCGGCCTCGAACACGTGTGGCGCCAACGGCATTCGCCAGCTGTTCACCGATAGCAGCCAGGGGTGCGCGCGCATCAGGGCGAACGATCCGCGGGCATATGCCTCGAGCGCGGCGCGCCATGGCAACTCTGCTTCGGGCAAGGCGAAATCGGCATAGGCCCGGTCGATCATCGCGTCGATGAGTAGGTCGCGGCCCGGCACGTGCGAATAGAGCGTCATAGTTCCGACGCCGAGGGCGCGGGCTACCGAGCGCATGGATACCGCGTCGAGGCCGTTCTCGTCGGCCACCGCAACCGCGGCATCAACGACCTGGGCCCGGTTCACGCGCGCTGGCCTGCCGCGGGCCGACGTGGCTGTCGGCGGCTCCCAAAGTGGCGCAAACCTGCTGTTTCCGGCCGGGACCGGAGTGGTTTCGGTGGGTTCGGTGTCGGCCATGCCCACCTCCAGAAAATTCACGTTGCGCGTATTTATCGTGCAGCGTACCGTAAATCTCGTGGACAATCCGGTACAGCGTACGGAAAATGCGATCAGGGCGAGGGGTCTCAAAAAGACGTTTCGTCGCAAGAAGGAAACGGTCGAGGCGGTGAAGGGCGTCGACCTCGATGTGGCACGAGGCGAGCTTGTCGCTTTCCTCGGGCCGAACGGGGCAGGCAAGTCGACGACGATGCGAATGCTGACCTCGGTGCTCAAGCCGACGTCGGGCGAGGCCGAGGTGGCCGGCTGCGATGTCGTTCGCGACCCGGCGTCCGTGCGGGCTCGCATCGGCTATGTGGGCCAGGGCAACGCGGGCGGGTATTCGTACCGGGTCATGGACGAATTGCGCAATCAGGCGCGGTTCTACTCGGTGCCCGGTGACCTCGCGCGGCGGCGCGCCGCAGAGTTGCTGGAGGCACTCGAACTCACCGGGCTGGAGAAGCGGACCGTGCAATCCCTCTCGGGAGGGCAGCGGCGCCGCCTCGATGTGGCCATGGGCTTGATGAACCATCCGCGGTTGCTGTTCCTCGACGAGCCGACGACGGGTCTCGACCCGCATGCGCGCGCAAACCTGTGGGAGCACGTCCTGCGGCTGCGTGAGGAAAACGACATGACGCTGCTCTTGACCACGCACTATCTGGACGAGGCGGATGCGATGGCCGAGCGGATCGTGTTGATCGACAACGGCACGGTTATCGCCGATGCCACGCCGGCGTTGCTCAAGCGCGAATACGCCGATGATCTGGTGACCGTCGAGATAGCGTCCGGCGAAGGCGTCGCCGCCGCTCGTTCGGTTCTGCCGTCGGGCATCAATGGCGTCACCGAGACGATGACCGAAACCGGTTCGGTGCGGCTCGCGCTCGGCACACACAACGGTCCGGAATTGGTGCCGCCGCTGCTGCGCACGCTCGATTCCGCCGGTGTGACGGTGCTGGCCACCGACGTCAAGCCCGCGTCGCTGGACGACGTGTTCCTGAACCTGACCGGACGGTCCCTGCGTGAGGAGGCGGCATGACCGACGTGATCAACCGGGCCGATGCAACACTCGACGTGGCGCCCGACCGCTCAGCCGTCGGCAAGTGGATGCATGACACCGGTGCGGTCTTCACCCGCGAAATCCTTGTCGTGCTTCGGGATCCGTTCACGCTCATCTTCTCGCTGCTGCAGCCGCTGGTCTTCCTCGGACTCTTCGGGCCGCTGCTCGACGGCATGCTCGGCGCCGACACCATCGACGGAGTCTCGGCTCTGCAGTGGTTCCTGCCCGGGGTGCTCGTGATGATCGCGATTTTCGGCACCGGCATGGTCGGCGGAAACCTGTTGTACGAGTTGATGACCGGTGCCTACGAGCGAATCCTCGCCACCCCGCTGGACCGGTCCTCGATTCTGGTCGGCCGGGCGCTGAAGGAGTTTGCCCCGCTCGTCGTGCAGGCGCTGCTCATCACGGTCGTGTCGATCCCGTTCGGCTTGGTGTTCTACCCGCTGCACGTGCTCGTCGGCCTGGTGATCCTGGGCATCTTCGGCATTGGTCTCGGCGCGCTGTCGTACGCGCTCGGCCTCGCGGCCAAGAATCGCGAGTGGATCTTCTGGGGCGTGCAGCAGTCGGTGATCTTCCCGCTGCTGCTGCTCGCCGGCATGATGCTGCCGCTCGAGGCTGGGCCGGGCTGGATGCAGGCCATCTCGAAGGCGAATCCGTTGACCTACATCGTCGATGCCCTGCGCACGCTGTTCACCGGGACCCTGTGGGATGCCGATGTGGCGTGGGGGATCATCTCCGCGCTGATCACGTGCGCGGTCGGGCTGTGGGTCGGCATCCGGATGGTCAAGCGCACGATCTGATCGGTCAAGCCCAGGGGTTCTCGCGGGCGAAGACGGTTGGGAAGTTCAGCGTCACCCCGTCGCGCTTCGCCAGTCGGGTCAGCACACTCATCGTCGCGTCGAGATCGTCGCCGGCGTAGGGGAGCGCGCGCAGTGGCTCGTCGAGCGGTCGGAAGAAGTCGTCCCAATGGATGAGCACCGCTCGGCGGGCGCTGACCGCGCGGACGGTTTCGTTCCAATAGGTCTCGATGTAGTCGGGGGATTGCAGCCCGAGCTGGCCGACCCCGAGATACGCGACGTCGGCCGACCGGCCGGCGAGGGCCCCTCGCACGTAGCCGGCGCTGCCCTGGATCAACGCCGACCGGCCGGTGGCGTTGTGGCGCAGCAGGATCGACCACGCGTCGCCGCAGCGGAAGGCGGCCGCACGGGTTGGGGTTGTGACCGGCTCGGTGATCTCGCCGGGGAACCGGTCCGGTGGGCAGTGATGCGACGTCACGAAGGTCAGCTCGTAGCCGCCGAGCGTCAGCGGCTCGGACGGCGTGACGACGATGATCCTGGCCTCGGGGAGGGCAGATCCGCGACCGACCTGTGCCGCGGACGGTCCGCCGACGAGTGGCGCACCCGTCCGAATCGCGACATCGGCGGAGTCCAGCGCGTGGTCGAAGTGGGTGTGCACCGGGATCACCGCGTCGAGGACGGCGATTCCGGCCCGGTCCAGTGCCGAGGCGATCCGCGTCGGGTCGGGCGCGATCTTGCCCAGTCCGACGCGTGCCAATGAGGGCCTGCTGAAGTATCCGTCGGTGAGGATCGCCGACGAGCCGTCATCGATCAGCAGGCTCGAGACACCCAGGAACGTCACGGCGAGTCCGTCGTCCGCGGGCGGCACATCGAAGCGGTCGAGGTACGCGTTGATGTCGGGGCGTCCGAGGCGCAGTCGCATGACCGCACGGTACGTCCTCGCCGCGGAGTGCACGGGGTGATCGTTCTCCACCCTTGGACCGGTATCGGCCGACGCGGACTTCCCGGATTCTGATTGCGTAGCTGGTCGGACGGTGATGGAGGACGACGATGGATGACCTCATGAATCAGGTCACGGTCGCACGCAAGCGTGGCTATGTGCTGGCACATCGAGTGCTGCTGGGCATCGCCCTTGTTCTCGTCGTCGTGTGCGGTGTCGAAATCGTGCTGATGCAAACGGAGGTGAAGATCTTCGGCTGGTTGCTGGTCCTCACGCTGCTGGCCGCGGTCTACTGCCACGAGCGAGCCCGCCGGCTGTCATAGCGCGACGCGTACGTACTAGCGCAACACGTACGGCGATATTGAGCTGCGGTGCTCGCTGATATCGAGTTCCTTGCCGAGCGGCGGGAAGGCGCGCTGCGGGCAGTTGGCCCGCTCGCACACGCGGCAGCCGGCGCCGATTGGGGTGGCGTTGGCGTCCTGCAGATCGATGCCGTCGGCGTAGACGACGCGGCCTGCATGCCGCAGTTCGCAACCCAGCCCGATCGCGAAGGTCTTGCCCGGCTGTCCGTAGCGTGCCGCTCGCCGTTCGACCGTGCGCGCGATCCATAGGTACTTGTGGCCGTCGGGCATCTGCGCGATCTGCGTCATGATCTTGCCGGGGTAAGCAAACGTCTCGTACACGTTCCACAGCGGGCAGGTACCGCCACTCGACGAGAAGTGGAAACCCGTGGCGGACTGTCGTTTCGACATGTTGCCGGCCCGGTCGACCCGCACGAAGGAGAACGGCACTCCGCGCTGCTTCGGCCGCTGCAGGGTCGATAGCCGGTGGCAGATGGTCTCGTAGCTCTGCGAGAAGAACGCGGAGAGCCGCTCGATGTCGTAGCGGTAGTCCTCGGCGACCTCGTGGAAGCGGCTGTACGGCAGCACGGTGGCGGCGGCGAAGTAGTTGGCCAAGCCCAGCATCGCAAGCCGGCGTGAGGAGTCGGAAGTGAAATTTCCTTCGTCGACGAGCTTTTCGATGAGCTCGCCGCATTCGAGGTAGGCCAATTCCGCGGCGAACTTGAATACGCGTTGACCACCCGAAAGGTGCGGCGCGATCTCGAGCACCCGGCGGTCCGGGTCGTAGTGATGCAAGACGTTTTCACCGAGATCGATTCGCTCGACGATCTGGACCTCGTGCACCGCCGTCAGCCGCCGTCCGATCTCGCCCGCAATATCGCCGCGGTGGAACCGCATTCGCGCGGTGAGTTCCTCGGCGGCTCGGTCGAGTTCGTCGAGGTAGTTCTGCCGCTCGTAGAAATAGTCGCGAACTTCCTCGTGCGGCTTGCTGATCGAACCGCTGCCGCTGCCGTCGGTATAGCGCTCCTCGGTCGCAGCGGCCAACTGCGCGGTCGTGTTGCGGTAGCGCCGATGCATATTGACCATCGCGCGGGCGAGAGTCGGGTGCGCGGTGACCATCTCGGCGATTTCGTGGGCGTCCGCGGTGATACCCATTTCCTCGTCGAGCGAGACCTCCTGCAACTCCGCGATCAGGCGGGTGTCGTCCTGCGAGGAGAAGAACGTGGTGTCGACGCCGAACACCTCACCGATACGCAGCAGCACCGGGACGGTCAAGGGCCGCACATCGTGCTCGATCTGGTTCAGATAGCTGGCGGAAATCTCCAGACTCTTCGCGAGCGCGGCCTGGCTCATGCCACGCTCGTTGCGGAGCTGTCGGAGGCGCGCGCCCACGTACGTCTTGGCCATAACCCATGGTTACGGAAGATCGGAGGATAGTGCAAACGATGTGTTCGCAGAGTTAGCAAAATGCGACTCGACGTCGTCATTTGCCGGTATTGGGCGTACCTAGGGCGGATAATCGAATCCAACGAAAGGTGGCCACAATGGGGTGGTGTCGGGTCGGCCTGGCGGTTCTTGTCGCAATGATTCTGTGGTGTACGAGCGGGCCGACCGCGGTGGCCCAGGAGTCGTCGAGTGCTTCCGGGTCCTCGGGGTCGTCCCAGGTCATTAATCCGCAACGCGATCCCATGAAGATGTATCCGGCTCCAATTCCCGATCCGTGGGTCGTTCCCTTCCCGGGGTACGAGAACACCCCGCCCGGAACGATTCTCGCGAGCCGGCCGGTCGGTGTCCCGCTCCAACTGGTGCCCGCGGCGACAACTCAGCTGCTGGTCCGGTCCACGGACTCGCATGGCGTGCCGATGCCGGTCGTCACGACGGTGATGGTGCCGACGACGCCGTGGCCCGGCCCAGGTCCGCGGCCGGTGATCGCGTACAACACCGCCATCGACTCGCTTGGGCTGACCTGCGTCCCGTCCTGGACGATTCCACGGGCGATGGAGATCGAGATCGTGCCGATCCAGTACCTGCTCTCGAGGAATTACGCAGTCGTGGTGACCGACCACCAAGGGCCCAAACAGGCGTATGCGGGTGGGCGCCTGTCCGGAAACGCGGTGCTCGATGCGCTCCGGGCGAGTGTGCATGCGCAGTTCCTAGGGCTCGCGCCGAATGCGCCGATCGCCATCTCCGGGTATTCCGGTGGCGCGATTGCCGCCGGCTGGGCCGCCGAACGACAAGCGGACTATGCACCCGAGCTGAACGTCGTCGGCACGGCGATGGGTGGGGCGCCGGTGGACTACCGGATCTTGTTCGCGTCGATGAACGGCGCCAACCTCGCCTCCGGTGTCTTCCTCGCCGCTGCGCTCGGTGTCGCACGCGAGTATCCACAGTTGTTCGCGCTGCTGAATGACAACGGCTATCGGCTCGGCGCGATTGCGAAGGACTTGTGCCTCGCGCAGCTGGCCCCGCTGGGGGTCGCACCGGTCACGGTGCAGGCGCTGTCCGATGTGCCCAACGTGGTCGATCTGCCCGTCGTCCAACAGGTGCTCGATGACACCCGCATGGGCAAGAGCGCGCCCCGCGCACCGGTGCTGCTCTATCAAGGGCAGCAAGACTTCTGGATCCCCCGTGCGGGCGCCATCCAATTGCGCAACACATGGTGCGCCGAAGGCGGCAACGTCGCGTACGACGAGAAGTTCGGCGAACACCTGTTGGCAGTCGCATGGGGCTTCCCGATTGCCTTCGGCTGGATCGAGGACCGGCTCGCCGGGCGGCCGATGGCGCCGGGGTGTGGGTAGTCGGCGCTACGACAGGTTCTGTCGGGGCCACGGGATACCGTCGAAACATGCTGCTCGCGAATGTGGTCGCGACGTCGGCCGCGCTCGGCGAGACTCGCTCCCGCCGCGCGAAGATCGAGCTTCTTGCGCGGCTGCTCGGCGAACTCGCAACCGACGAGGTCGAACCGGCGGTGGCGTGGTTGGCCGGCGCTCCGCGGCAGGGTCGGACGGGGACTGGGTGGCGCACGCTCGCCGCGGCGCGGGGCGAACCGGCCGCGGAGGCGTCACTCTCCGTCGGTGATGTCGATCGACTACTCACCGATCTTGTTGGCGCGACGGGCGCCGGATCGGTTGCCCGGCGGCAGGCGGTGCTCGGCTCGTTGTTCGGTGCAGCTACCGCACCCGAGCAGGAGTTCCTGATTCGACTGCTCACCGGCGAACTCCGGCAGGGCGCGCTGGAAGGCATCATGGCCGACGCTGTCGCGGCAGCGTCGGGAGTCCCCCAGGCAGACGTGCGCCGGGCATTCATGCTTTCGGGTCGGCTATCGGCAACGGCCGCAATCGCATTGGACCGCGGCGCGGAGGGACTGGCCGAGATCCGGCTCGAGGTGGGCCGGCCGGTCCGGCCGATGCTCGCATCCCCCGCCGAATCGCTCGAGGCCGCGCTCGCTGATCTCGGCAGCGATATCAGCGTCGAATTCAAGCTCGACGGCGCGCGAATTCAGGTGCACCGCAACGGTGATGAGGTGCGTGTCTTCACCCGGACCCTGCGGGAGATCACCGCGACTGTGCCGGAGCTCGTCGAGCGGGTGCGCGAACTACCCTGTGACTCTGTCGTTCTCGATGGCGAGACGCTGGCACTCACCGACTCCGGCCGCCCGCGCCCGTTCCAGGAGACGATGCAGCGCTTCGGCGCGGACATTGCCGGTGCCGAACCGGGTGAGATGCGAGCACTGCTGCTGCAGCCGTACTTCTTCGACTGCCTGTACCTCGATGGCGTCGACCTGCTCGATGAGCCTTTGTCCGTGCGGCTCGAGGCGCTTGACCGGGTGGCGGGGGAGAACCGGATCCCGTCGCTGTTGCGGCCCAACGAATCCGAAGCCGCGGCGCATTTCGATGCAGCGCTCGCGGGCGGCCACGAGGGTGTCATGGTGAAATCGCTGACCTCGCCCTACGCCGCCGGGCGCCGCGGCAAGGCTTGGCAGAAGATCAAGCCCGAGCACACCCTCGACCTGATCGTGCTCGGGGCCGAATGGGGATACGGCCGCCGAACCGGTTACCTGTCGAATCTGCACTTGGGCGCGGCCGATCCGAACGGCGGCCCGCCGATCATGGTCGGCAAGACCTTCAAGGGGCTTACCGACCAGTTGCTCCAATGGCAGACCGAGGAGTTCCCGCGGCACGAACGCGAGCGCGACGCGGGCACGGTCTATCTGCATCCGGTCCTGGTCGTGGAGATCGAACTCGACGGGGTGCAGGTATCCACGCGGTATCCCGGCGGCGTCGCCCTGCGGTTCGCCCGGGTCCTGCGCTATCGCCCGGACAAGATCGTCGAGCAGGCCGACACGATCGATGCGGTGCGGGCGCTGCTGCCTACGCGCTGATCGCGCACCGTTTTCGTGCGACCGCGCATGCCTGGGCGTGCGCGACTACCCGACAGGTGCGCGTTGATGCAGTCCCGCTCTGTCGTCCCGGCAGGTGCACGGTCAGGTGGCGAGTGAACGCGAGCACACACTTTTCGAGAGAATGGGCGGGATCCCGTGCCAGGGTGCGAAGAGTGTTCACGGACGTTCATTGCTCTTGGATCCGCGGGCTGAGCGGTCCGGCGTGGCCGGCGCGTCGACCGTGCACCCATTGAACGCGCACGGATTCAGGTCAGCGCGCACGCCTGGGCGTGCGCGCTGACGTGGAAATGTGCGCGTGGGTGCTAGCTCTGCGGCTTGGTCGCGTTCACGTACTGCACGACCCGCCGCAATCGCTGCTCGACATCCGTCAGGCCCGCCCCCGCGAAAACATCCGGGATCGTGTCGCGGCCGAATACGCGCAGGCCGATCAAGCCGCTGCCAGCCCTCACGGCCGGGCGAAGCGCGGAGACGTCGCCCTGGTAGCTGGTCATGATTGCGATGCGGCCGCCCGGCGCCAAGACACGAACCATCTCGTCCAGTGCGGTGAACGGGTCGGGCATCAAGTACAGCGCGCCGAAGCAGCACACGGCGTCGAAGGTGTTGTCCGCGAATGGCAGCCGCCCGGCGTCGCCGCGGACATATCCGACCCGCGCTCCCGAGTTGTCCGCGACGGCACGGCGCAGCATCGGCTTCGAGATATCGAATCCGACCGCGACCCCGTCGCCGCTGAGCCGCTCGGATAGGTAGTGCGTGAAGTTGCCGGGGCCGCACGCCACGTCGAGCACGCGCTGTTCGCCGCTCAGGTGCAGGTCGGCAACAGCATTGCGGCGCTCGGTGGACGTTGTCAGCCCGGTGGCCAGCGTGAAAGCGAGCGGACGCCAGGCCCGCTCGTACACCGTGGCCAGCGCCTGGCTGTGCATCGCGTTGTAGGCGAAGCTGTGCCGCTCGGGCTCGGCGGGCGCTTCGCCGGCTGCGAGAACGTCGAGGTATCCGCCGGAGGTGGAGACCGTTTCGCGCAGCTGCGCCGGGTGCAGAAGCGCGCGAACCGCCTCGACACCGGGCATCGATGCGGTCACCTAGGCGCCTCGGTGTTGTCGGTGACGGTGGAATCGAACGGAGTAGGGAACGGCGGGCGGCTGTTTCCGGTCACGCGGTAACGATCCCAGAAATCGCGGTCGCCGAAAACGGCATCGGCGGATCCGAACGAGGTTCGCAGCCGACCCGGCCGATTGCCGGTGCCGATTGCGGCGTCGAGTTCGGCGGAGGGCTGGATGCGGCCATACCAGCGAAAGACGCCGTCGATGGGCTGCACCATTCCGTGCAGAGCGATGGTGACTGGGACTTCGGCGTCGTCGAGCAGGACGAACGCGGGACCCTCGAAGTCGGCCTCGCTGGGACCTGACCCGACAGATTCGGTGATCGGCGCCACAAGCGCGACTCTACCTATGACCTCGAGTTACGGCTATCCCCGTTTGAGGCGGTGTGAATGCGCTCACAAACCGGGCTCGCGAGGCACTTGGCCAGCCGCCGAATGGTCCGCGGAAACCTCACCGCGTTGGCGGATCGAGGCGTGAGGTGAAACCGCGTGCTACCTGCGAAAAAGCCCTACTCGCAGGTAACTTTAGTCAACCTACTGACCTGCGCGAACTTAGCAACCTTTGCAAACGGGGTTGAAAAGATAGCGAATGTTGGCATTAGCAACAGGTCGTAAGGGGTTTTTGCTTGTGCCAGACTTGATCCGTAACCGAGACAAGCCTCGCAAGGCTGTGAAGCACGCCACCTACTGGCGGGTATCGAAGAGAGAGTGGAGCAGAGATGTCGACGGTCGGCACCCCGAAAACTGCTGCGGAAATCCAGGCGGATTGGGACACCAACCCGCGCTGGAAGGGCACCACCCGCAACTACACGGCCGAGCAGGTCGTCAAGCTGCAGGGCACTGTTGTCGAGGAGGCCACCCTCGCTCGTCGTGGCTCGGAGATCCTCTGGGATCTCGTCAACAACGAGGACTACATCAACTCGCTGGGCGCCCTCACCGGCAACCAGGCCGTGCAGCAGGTTCGCGCCGGCCTGAAGGCCATCTACCTGTCCGGTTGGCAGGTCGCCGGTGACGCGAACCTGTCCGGCCACACCTACCCGGACCAGAGCCTCTACCCGGCCAACTCGGTTCCGCAGGTCGTGCGTCGCATCAACAACGCGCTGCTGCGTGCCGACGAGATCGCCAAGGTCGAGGGTGACACCTCGGTCGACAACTGGCTCGCCCCGATCGTCGCTGACGGTGAGGCCGGCTTCGGTGGCGCGCTCAACGTCTACGAGCTGCAGAAGGCCATGATCGCGGCCGGCGTCGCCGGTTCGCACTGGGAGGACCAGCTCGCGTCGGAGAAGAAGTGCGGCCACCTCGGTGGCAAGGTGCTCATCCCGACCCAGCAGCACATCCGCACCCTGACCTCGGCGCGTCTCGCGGCCGACGTCGCCGGTGTCCCGACGGTCGTCATCGCTCGTACCGACGCCGAGGCTGCCACGCTGCTGACCTCCGACGTCGATGAGCGCGATCGTGAGTTCCTGGACGGCACCCGTACCGCCGAGGGCTTCTACGGCGTGAAGAACGGCATCGAGCCCTGCATCGCGCGTGCCAAGGCCTACGCCCCGTACTCCGACCTCATCTGGATGGAGACCGGTGTGCCGGATCTCGAGGTTGCGAAGAAGTTCTCCGAGGCCGTCCGCAGCGAGTTCCCGGACCAGCTGCTGGCGTACAACTGCTCGCCTTCCTTCAACTGGAAGGCGCACCTGGACGACGCGACCATCGCGAAGTTCCAGCGTGAGCTCGGCGCGATGGGCTTCAAGTTCCAGTTCATCACCCTGGCCGGCTTCCACTCGCTCAACTACGGCATGTTCGACCTGGCGCACGGCTACGCCCGCGAGGGCATGACCGCGTTCGTCGACCTGCAGGAGCGCGAGTTCAAGGCTGCTGCCGAGCGTGGCTTCACCGCCGTCAAGCACCAGCGCGAGGTTGGCGCCGGCTACTTCGACAGCATCGCCACCACCGTTGACCCGAACACCTCCACGGCGGCGCTGAAGGGCTCCACCGAAGAGGGCCAGTTCCACTAAATCGAAGACACCTCGCGGGCGCGGGGGCATAGCAACGAAGAAGCTGTGCCTTCGCGCCCGTTCTTCCACCGACAGGAGCTGCCGTGACCAGCGAAAAGATTCAACGGGTCGGCGTCATCGGCGCCGGACAAATGGGTGCGGGCATTGCCGAGGTGTGCGCACGCGCACACGTCGACGTGCTGATGTACGAGCAGAACCGTGAGCTCGCCGCGGCGGGCCGGTCCCGCATCCTGCGTTCGCTCGACCGGGGCGTCAGCAGCGGAAAGATCACCGAGCGCGAGCGGGAGCAGGCTGCCTGGCGGCTGCGCTTCACCTCCGATCTCGGCGATTTCGCCGACCGGCAGCTTGTCGTGGAGGCCGTCGTCGAGGACGAGAAGGTGAAGACCGACATCTTCACCGAGCTCGACCAGGTCGTCACCGACCCGGACGCGGTGCTCGCCTCGAACACCTCGTCCATCCCGATCATGAAGCTGGGCATCTCGACCAAGTCGCCCGAGCGTGTGATCGGCATGCACTTCTTCAACCCGGTTCCAGTGCTGCCGCTCGTCGAGCTGGTCACGACGCTCAAGACCAGCCCCGCGGTGTCGCAGCGCGCGGAGCGCTTCGCCGCCGAGGTGCTCGGCAAGCAGGTCGTCCGGTCCGCCGACCGTTCCGGCTTCGTCGTGAACGCACTGCTGGTGCCCTACCTGCTCTCGGCCATCCGCATGGTGGAGTCCGGATTCGCGACCAAGGAAGACGTCGACAAGGCGATCGTCCTCGGCCTCGCGCATCCGATGGGCCCGCTCACGCTGACCGATCTGGTCGGGCTCGACACGGTGAAGTCGATCGCCGACTCGATGTACGCCGAGTTCAAGGAGCCGCTCTACTCGCCCCCGCCGCTGCTCATGCGGATGGTCGAGGCCGGGCTGCTCGGCAAGAAGACCGGCGCCGGCTTCTACCAGTACACGGAGAAGAACGGGCGCGTCGCGAAGTAAACCACTCGTGCCCGTGCGTGGTCCCGATTCGATCGAGTGACGCTGTGCCCTCCGGCGCGGCACACTCGAAATCGGTATACCGCGCACGGGCACGCAGCGTTCTCAGGAGGAACGGGATATGGCCAACGTCGTCGACGGATTCGGGTCCAGCGTTCTCGGTTACCCGCGTATCGGTGCACATCGCGAGCTGAAGTACGCCCTCGAGGGCTACTGGCACGGCTCGCGCAGCAAGGATGAGCTGCTCGCCGTCGCGCGCGATATCGCCGATGACACCATCTCTGAGCTCGCTGCCACCGGCCTGACTCAGGTACCGGGCAACTGGTTTTCCCTCTACGACCACGTCCTCGACAACGCGCTGCTTTTCGGCGCGGTCCCGTCGCGATTCAAGCCGCTGCGCGAGACCATGGACCCGCTCGATTTCTACTTCACCCTGGCGCGCGGCAAGCCCGATTTCCCGCCGCTGGAACTGGTGCGGTTCTTCGGCACCAATTACCACTACCGGCAGCCCGAGGTCGACGAGAGCACCGAGTTCTCGCTGCATCCAGAGGACCTGCTCGATGAGTTCGACCGCTCGCTGGCGCGCGGTATCGAGCTGCGCCCGGTCGTTATCGGACCGGTGTCGCTGCTGCTGCTGTCCAAGGTCGGCCCGGCCGATTCGTCGATCGAGCTCGGCAGCGTGGACCAGAGCAGCTTCGACAAGCTGAGCCTGCTCGACAAGCTGCTGCCGGTGTACGAGCAGCTCTTCGAGATCCTCGCCAAGCGCGGCGCGACCTGCGTGCAGCTCGACGAGCCGATGTTCACCAGCGAACGGACCCCGGAGGAGCTCGCGGCGTTCGAGCGGGCCTACCAGCGGCTGTCAACCTCGGCGCTGCGCCCCCGCATGCTCGTCACTGGGCAGTACGGCGACTTCGGTGAGGCGCTCGAGATTCTTGCCGCATCCAAGGTGGAGGCCATCGGTCTCGACCTTGCGAGCTACCGGATCCGCCCGGAGAAGCTCGCGAAGATTCCGGGCATCAAGCGCAAGCGGCTCTACGCCGGCGTGATCAGCGGCCAAAACGTCTGGCGCGCAGACCAATACGTCACCCTCGAGTACCTCAACGAGCTGGCCAAGGTGTGCCCCGACTTAGTGGTGTCCACCGGCACGACGCTGCTGCACGTGCCCTACGACGTGCTCGCGGAGTACGACATCGACGGCAACGTCGCCGATCGCCTCGCGTTCGCCAAGCAGAAGGTCGGCGAGGTCGTTTCGCTGGCGAAGGCGCTCACGGAGGGCCCGTCGGAGAAGTGGCGCAAGCGGCCCAAGGAAGTGCACTTCAAGCAGAAGCACGCGGTGCGTCAGCGGGTCTATGCGGTCAAGCCCGAGATGCGCGAGCGCGAGCCGTACGAGGTTCGCCGCGCGGCACAGCAGGCGAAGCTGAACCTGCCCAAGGTGCCGGCAACGACGCTGGGTTCGTTCCCACAGACCGACGCGATCAAGAAGGCGCGTTACGAGCTAGGCGAGGGACGCCTCTCGTGGGAGGACTACTACAAGCGCGTCCAGGTCGAGATCGAGAACACGATCCGGCTGCAGGAAGACATCGGACTCGACGTGCTGGTGCACGGCGAGCACGAGCGCAACGACATGATCCAGTACTTCGCCGAGCTGCTCGACGGCTTCGCCACCACCCACTTCGGCTGGGTGCAGGTGTATGGCTCGCGCAGCGTGCGCCCGCCGATCATCTACGGCGACGTGTCGCGGCCCGCCCCGATGTCGGTGGAGTGGTTGACCTTTGCCCAGTCGCTGACCGAAAAGCCGGTCAAGGGCATGGTCACCGGTCCGGTGACGATGGTCGCGCGCTCGTTCGTGCGTCAGGACCAGCCGCTGTACGAGACAGCCGATCAGGTCGCGCTCGCCCTCCGTGACGAGCTGATCGATCTGGAGAAGGCCGGTATCGCCATCATCCAGGTGGACGAGCCCGCCATTCGTGAGCTGCTCCCGCTGCGCGACAAGGGCCGCGAGGAGTACCTGCGCTGGGCGGTCGGCGCGTTCAAGCTGGCCACCTCGGGCGTCAAGCCGGAGACCCAGATCCATACGCATATCGGCTACTCGGGTCAGGCGCAGGTGGTGGAGGCGATCGAGGAACTCGATGCCGACGTCACCGCGATCATCGCGACGCGCTCGATCGAATGGGTCCTCGAGGCGCTGAAGGACGACAAGGCCGAGGGCACCCCCCTCACGCACGGTGTCGGGCCGGGTGTCTACGAGAGTCGCTCGGCGCGGATCCCGGACATCGACGAACTCGACGCGCGGCTGACCGAGGCGGCCGAGTCGATCGACCTCGACCGGCTGTGGGCCAACCCCGACGGCGGGCTCAAGACCCGATACCACTGGCAGTTGGAACCGTCACTTCGCAACCTGGTGGCCGCCGCCCGCCGTTTGCGGCGACGCGCGGAGGAAGCCGAGCGGGCGCAGCAATGAGCCCTTCGGCCGCACACCCTTTCGCGATCCGCATACGCATAGCGTGTGCGGATCGCGATCTTTTGGTGCGGCGACGTGCGTCAATGCGCGGTTGCGCACGATTTGCAGAGCTAACGATCGTTAGGTAGAGAAGACCCATGAGCTCTGCCGCCGCTTACGCCGTTTCCGCGCCCGACGCCCCCTTCGAGAAGATCACCATCGAGCGTCGTGAGCTCGGTCCCACGGACGTGCTGATCGATATCAAGTACTCCGGGATCTGTCACTCCGACATCCACACCGCCCGCAACGAGTGGGGCGGCACACAGTACCCCTGCGTGCCGGGACACGAGATCGCCGGCATCGTCGCTGCGGTCGGCTCCGATGTGACGACCCACCGTCCTGGTGACCGGGTCGGCGTGGGCTGCCTGATCGATTCGTGCGGCGAGTGCGAGCCGTGCCAGGACGGTGACGAGCAGTTCTGCCGCAAGGGCGCTCTGCCGACCTACAACGGGCGCCTGCCCGAGGGGCACACCTTCGGCGGCTACGCCACGCAGATCGTGGTCACCGAAGAGTTCGTGCTCTCGATTCCGGAGGAGATTCCGCTCGATGCCGCCGCGCCGCTGCTGTGCGCCGGCATCACGCTGTACTCGCCGCTGCGAAACTGGGCTGTCGGTCAGGGCACTCGCGTCGCGATTGTCGGCATGGGCGGCCTCGGGCATGTCGGTGTGAAGATCGCCAAGGCGATGGGCGCCGATGTCACGGTGCTGAGCCAGTCGCTGAGCAAGAAGGACGACGGCCTGCGGTTCGGCGCCGAGGATTACTACGCGACCAGCGACCCGGACACGTTCAAGAAGCTGCGCAAGCGGTTCGACCTGATCATCAACACCGTCTCCGTCAACCTCGATATCGACAAGTACATGGGAATGCTCGCCATCGACGGCACCCTCGTCGAGCTCGGTATCCCGGAGAAGCCGATCAGCGTGCGCGTCAGCTCGCTCACCAACGGCCGTCGCTCGCTGGCCGGATCGATGATCGGCGGCATCGCGCAGACCCAGGAAATGCTCGACTTCTGCGCCGAGCACGGCATCGTCGCGGAGATCGAAGTGATCTCTGCCGACAAGATCGACGAGGCCTACGACCGGGCGGTTGCCAGCGACGTACGCTACCGATTCGTCATCGACACGGCGACCATCTAACGGCTCCAGCCAGCGGGTTCCCGCGAGCACTGCGCCCGCGGGAACCCAGCTGACTAGGTGAGTTCCTTGCGCAATTGCGCGAGGGTCCGGGACAGCAGCCGGGACACGTGCATCTGCGAGATCCCGAGCTTCTCGGCGATCTGCGTCTGCGTCATGTTGCCGAAGAAGCGCAGCAGCACCACGGTTCGTTCCCGCTCGGGCAGCGCGGCGAGCAGGGGTCGCAGCGACTCGTGGTTTTCCACGTTCTCCAGCGCGGCGTCGTAATCGCCGAGGGTGTCGACGAGTGACATTTCCTCGCTGCGGTCGGTGGACGGGCGGTCCACCGAGATCGTCTGGTACGCATTGCCGGCGATCAAGCCCTGCGTGACGTCCTCGGGGTCGAGCCCGAGTTCGGCGGCGAGTTCGGAGACCGTGGGGGAGCGGCCGAGCCGCTGGGACATCTCGCCGGTGGCCTTGCTCAACGCGAGGTGCAGTTCCTTCATCCTGCGCGGGACGCGCACTGCCCAGCCGGTATCGCGGAAATGTCGGCGTACCTCGCCCATGATCGTGGGCACCGCGAACGACACGAAGTCGAAGCCGCGGGTGACGTCGAATCGATCGACGGCGTTGACCAGGCCGACGCGGGCCACCTGGACCAGATCGTCGTGTGCCTCGCCGCGCCCGTCGAAACGGCGGGCTATGTGCTCGGCGAGCGGAAGACAACGGGTGACGAGTTCATCCCGCAGACGTCCCCGCTGCGGATCATCGGGGTCCAGACTTGCGATCTCTGCGAATCGTTCCTTGACGTCGGCGTACTCGTCGGGCTGTCTCGTGGAGCGTTCCGGGCTCACGCTGGGCCGCCGCCAGTGCTGGGCTCACCATCCATGGACAGATCGGCACCGACGATCGATCGCTTGCTGAACTCGATGGTGGACAGGTATCCGCCGACACCGTCGGAGCTCGGAGCCTGATGCAGGTCCGCGGAGTCGGTGAGTGTGGTCAGCACGTGCCAGCCGAAACCACGCTGGCTGGGCGGCACCGTCTCGTTGATGGCCGAGCTGATCGACATTTCCAGCCGCCCTGGCTGGACGAGGAACTTGCAGATCAACTGCACATTCGGCTGCGCCCGGACGATGAGGAACGACGCGGCCTCATCTGCGGCGAGCCGAATATCGGCGATTTCGTCGAGATCGAAGTCGCACTGCGCGGCCATGGTCGCCGCTACTGCCCGGATCACTCCGAGCTGCCCGGGGTCCGACCGAACCCGCAACTCGACTGCCGCGTCGGTATCTTGCAGAGCCACTGCTACCACCTTGTGTCCTGCAGCTGCGCCTGCGACACCTTGGTGCATTCGTCTCGCGCGGTCGGAATCGGTTGCGGGCTGCTGTCTGTACTAGATCCGGACATGCCGATGTAATACCCGGACAAACCAATACTAATCGTGTCCTAACCTGCTGTGACTGTACGCACATCGATACCGCTGCCGTATCGGGTGGCCGTCAGTCGAGGGCGCGCGCGAATAACGCGAGAAATGGCCGGTGATTGGGTCGGCCGTTGCGACGCAGCGGCATCGAATCCCGCGCGGCAGCGATCCATTCCTCGCGGGTCACCCGGTCCAGAAACAGTCGGTGGCCGCCCAGATGCGCGACGAGGTGGAGGTACAGATTCCCGGTGCGGCCGTTGCCCTCGCGAAACGGGTGAGCGTGGTTGTAGTCGGCGTACAGCCGTGACAGCCAGTAGCCGATTCCGGCGATATCGGGCGGCTCGGCGAGAAACGTTGCCGTCAGCGCGTCGAGTTCCGCCAGCCTTTCGTCGAGATCGTCTACCGCGGCGAAGTTGCTCGAGCCCCGGCGCAGTTCGGTGATCCGCAGATGGCCCGCCCAGGGATAGACGTCGGCGAAAACATGCTGATGCAGTGCGTGCAGATCGAGGTCGTCGGCGGAGACGCTTCCGGCTGCGATCCTGGCGTGGAACTGCGCGAGCCGGCCGGCCGTCGCAACGAACTCGAGGTCGCGCAGCGGTGCTCCGGTGCGCACTGCGAAGTTGTTGCGCAGCACCGTCGTTCCCGGCCACAAGTAGGGACGCCGCCGCGCGAACAGCGCCGGACGGGTCCTCGTGCCGGGCGGATCGACATGGCGGACCAGATACTTCGCGAGGTAGTCGCCGTAGTTGGTGGAGCCCGCGAGCAGGGCACACAGATCGTCGACATGCTCATCGGTCGGCTGCCAGCCCTCGAACCGCTCGGCGGCGATCGTCTGGGTGAGCGCATGCGGCAGCGCCGGGCCGGTCACCCGAACGCGGCCGTCGTCGAGAGATAGGCAAGCTTGCGGCGCACGCCCGCGACCTCCCCGCCGAGGGCCCGCAGCGTCGCGCGGTCCTGTGGCGACATGGATGACAGCGCCACTCGGTCGTCGCCGCCGCGGCCCTCGATCCAGTCCTTGGCCCGGTAGCGCCAGCGCAATCGGGTGAGGATCGCGTAGCACTCCCGCAGGGTCTGCGAGTCCGCCTCCGACAGTCGTTCCGTGCCGGCGGCCGCGTGCAGCCGATCGATCGTCGAGACGTCGGTCGAGCCGACGCTAAGGGACGCCCAGCGGGCGATCGCCACTAGTGGCTCGAGCGCTGCCGACTTCAGGTCGATGACGTCGTCCCCGGTCGCGAATACCCGGAGTCGGCCGGGGATCCCGGCCCGCTGGGCGGTGGCGTCCTGCAGCATGAGCCGCCGGCTGTCGGGCTGCCGCTGCACTGCGGCAGCGATACCGGCGCGTAGGGGGCTCGCCGCGTCCGGGTCCGCGGCACTCACCGCGTCCGCGAGCAGGCCGGTCATGACGACTCCCCGATCCGCGCGTGGGTCGGCGGTCCACGTCTCGATGCCCGCCAGCCATTCGCGCTCGGTTCGGCAGAATCGGTTGCGGCTTGCCAACGCACCCTTGTCGTCACCGTGCAGGCCGAGTCGTTCGAGCAGTGCGTGTACCTCGGCGGCGCGGTCGGTTGCTTCCCGCAGTCGTCCGGACTCGGTGTCCGCGAGCACGAGCAAGGAGTCGATATCCGAGCCGGGCAGTGCCTCGCCGCGCCCGGTGCTGCCCGATACCTGGAAATCCCAGTCGATCGGGGCGGCCGCGGTGACGATCCGGGCGGCGGCCGTGACGGTGGCCCGGACCAGCGCGGACCAGGAGGTGGCCAGGCGGGTGGCCGGGGCATGCGCGGATACGGCCGCGATGACCGCGGCGCGGCCGAGCTGCAGCGCGTCGGAAAGGTCGCGCTCGTCGGCGGCCCCGGCCGCACGATCGCGTGCGTCGTCGAAGCCCGGCTCGAGAGACATGCGGTGATTGTGGCAGTCGGACTGCCGGGGACATCAAGCTCTTACGTCGCGTAACACAGCTCTAACTTTCGCGTGACAGCGTGGTCATAGTGGCGCGAGAATCTATCGACCGACAGGTAAAAGGGCTCGACGCCGACTCCTTCGACCCGTTCACCAGCCGATTCCCGACTCCCAGAGGGAACATATGACCACCACCGCTACCGCTGATGATCGCGACGACCTTTCGGAGTTCGGGTACGACCAGCAGCTGCACCGTTCGCTCGGAAAGTTCGAGTCCTTTGCCGCCGGCTTCTCCTTCGTTTCCATCCTCACCACGATCTTCCAGCTGTTCGGGCTGGGTTTCGGGTTCGGTGGTCCGGCCTTCTTCTGGACGTGGCCCGCAGTGTTCCTGGGTCAGTTCTTCGTTGCGCTCTGCTTCGCCGAACTCGCCGCGCGCTACCCGATCTCGGGCGCCATCTACCAGTGGTCGCGCCGCGTCGGCGGTGAGGTGATCGGCTGGTTCGGTGGCTGGTTCATGATCCTCGCGCAGATGGTCACCGCCTCCGCCGCGGCCATCGCGTTGCAGGTGGTACTGCCCTCGATCTGGGGCGGGTTCCAGGTTATCGGGGAGGACACCGACCTCACCTCGCCCAGCGGTGCACAGAACGCGGTGCTGCTCGGCTCGGTGCTGCTGGTCATCACCACGATCATCAATTGTCTTGGCGTGAAATGGATGTCCCGGGTCAACACCGTCGGCGTCGTGTGCGAACTGATCGGCGTTATCGCGGTGATCGGCGTGTTCTTCACCCACGCTCAGCGCGGTCCGGACGTCGTCTTCGACACCGGAACCCCCGGTGAGCAGCCCGGCTACATCTGGGCCTGGATCATGTCCGGCCTGATGGCCGCCTACGTGATGGTCGGCTTCGGTTCGGCCGGCGAACTTGCCGAAGAAACCAAGAACCCGCGTCGCGTCGCGCCGCGCACTATTCGCCTCGCGCTGTCGGTCTCCGCGCTCGGCGGCGGTCTGATGCTCCTCGGCGCATTGATGGCGGCACCGAGCCTGACCGACGGACGGCTCGCATCCGAGGGCCTGCCCTACGTGCTCGACAGCGTGCTCAGCTCCCCGTGGGGCACGGTGCTGCTGATCGATGTGTGCATCGCAATCACGATCTGCACCTTGGCAATTCAGACTGCCTGCTCGCGCCTGATGTTCTCGATGGCACGCGACGAGCGGTTGCCGGCCTCGAAGGTGCTGTCTCGGGTCAACCCGCACACCGGCACCCCGATCTGGCCGTCCGTGCTCATCGGCCTGGTCTGCATCGGCATCCTGGTGATCAACGTCGGCAACTCGGCCATCTTCACGACGCTGGCCAGCGTCTGCATCATCCTGATCTACCTGGCCTACCTGACCGTCACGGCGCCGTTGCTGTACCAGCGTCTGAAGGGCTGGCCGGCGCAGAGCAACGTCGTCGACGCCGAAGGGCGCCCGCTCTTCTCGCTGGGCCGGCTCGGCATCCCGGTGAACATCCTCGCGGTCGGCTACGGCGCGCTGATGATCGTCAACCTGTCCTGGCCGCGCGCCGAAATCTTCAACCCCACGGGCGAATACCCCATCCTGCAGTGGGCCGGACCGATCTCGATCGTCGCCGTGATCGTGGCGGGCGCGCTGTGCTTCCCCCGCAAGAGGACTCATCCCAAGCCCGTCACGATCGGAGCCTGAGCATGACCAGCACCGCGACCACCGCCGGCGAAGCCGGCACGTCGACTACCGCCGGCGCCCGCGCGCATGCCCGCGCGCAGGCCGGCACGATCACCGACTCGATGCCGGTCGTGCCCGCCAGCAAATGGCCCACTCCGCCGGCCGACGTCGACGCCGCCCTGCTGACCTGGGCGGAAACCGTGCCCGGCGGACGCTACACAGCGAAGGTGCTCGGCCGCGGCACACGGTTGCGGCTGCGCGATGTGCACGGCACCGGCTGCGCGAACATCATGGCCTGGCGGGCCGACGCGCCGTGGGAGCGGCTCAATGTCGCCGACACGGTGAAGGTGCCGTGGCAGGCGTACCTCGGCGCCGGACATCCGCTGCTGTCCGATCAGGGCAACGTGCTCGCCACCGTGGTCGCGGATACCTCCGGTCGGCACGACGCGCTGTGCGGCACCACGACCCTGGCCGGCAACACCGCGAAATACGGTGCGGGCGAGCCGGAATCGGGCTCGCCGGCGGGGCGGGAGCTGCTGGTTCTGGCGGCGCTGAAGCACGGACTCACCCGCCGCGATGTACCGCCGACTCTCTCGTTCTTCCACGGTGTGCGTGTCGATCAGGACGGCACGATGGTCTCGACCGGGAACGCCGACGCGGGCAGTTACGTGGACCTGCTCGTGCACCTGCCGATCGTGGTCGCGGTCGCGAACTCCGCCCACCCACTCGATCCCTCGCCGGTCTTCTCGGTGGGTTCGGTGGAGGTGCTGGCGTGGTCGGCGCCGGGTGACCTCGCCGATCTGGCGCGCCGCATCGACGACACCGATCCGGAATACCAACGGGCCTTCGGCAATTCCGAGGACGTCTGGCACGCCGCCCACCCCTCGCTGAGCGAAGCGAAGCCCCAAACCACCGAGGAGTTCCGATGAGCACCGATCTCGCCGCCACCGACTTCGCCACAGTCGCCGCGGAGTCCCTCGCATTGGTGCCCGGCGACGTGATCCTCGACGAGATTGTCGCGGCGCGGGCGCCGTGGTCCGCGATCGTTGCCGCCGGTGACGTGCTCACGATCGTCGACCTGTGCGGCAACCAGGCCGTGGACACGCTTTTCTACGGCGGTGCAGACCACACCGTGCGGTACAGCGCCGCTGTCACAATTGCCATGCAGGGCAACATCTTTCTGAGCGCCGGTAGCGTTCTGCGCGACGCGGACGGTGCGGCGATGATGACGATTGTCGGCGATGAGGTGGGCAACCACGACACCATCGGCGGCGCCTGCTCGCAGGAATCGAACACGCTGCGCTACGGGCACCAGACCAAGCACCAGCACGCCTGCGTGGAGAACTTCATCGGCGAGGGCGCGCGCTGGGGACTCACGAAGCGCGACATGGTCAGCAACGTCAACTTCTACATGAACGTGCCGGTGGACCCGGACGGTGCACTCGGCATCGTCGATGGATTGTCCGCTCCCGGAAAGCGTCTCGCTCTGCGAGCGGATATCGACACCCTCGTGCTCGTCTCGAATTGCCCGCAGATCAACAACCCGTGCAACGGTTTCGACCCGACGCCGGTGCGGATGATCGTCACCCGTCCTGTCGGAGCAGGCTCGAAATGACCGTCGTCGAGATCGTCCGGCCGGGGATGTCCACCACCGTGCAGGACTGGCCGGGCCGGATCGGCTACTGGCAGGTGGGTGTCCCGCCGTCGGGGCCGATGGACGATCTGTCCTTCCGCCTGGCCAACCTCGCGGTTGGAAACGATGAGGGCGCAGCGGGTTTCGAGGCGACCATGGGGGGACCCGCGCTGAGCTTCGATACCGATACTTGGGTGTGCGTAGCGGGCGCGCCGTCGCCGGTGACGGTCGGCGGGGTCTCGCGTCCGATGTGGCAGCCGATTCTGGTGCCCGCGGGCGAGGTGCTCGACATCGGCATGGTCGCGGGGCCCGGATTGCGGATCGCCATCGCGATCGCAGGAGGGATCGGAGCGGAGACGTACCTCGGCAGTGCCTCCACCTTCACTCTCGGAAAGTTCGGCGGCCATGAGGGTCGCACCCTGCAGGTCGGGGACAAGTTACGCGTTGCGGGCGCCGCGGCCGGTCCGCGCCGGCGGATCGGTGCCGACGAGCAGCCTGCGCTGACCACCCGTTGGGATCTCGCCGTCACCGTCGGTCCGCACTCCGCGCCGGAGTTTTTCACCCCGGCCGATATCGAGACGCTCTACAACACCGACTACGAGGTGCATTTCAACTCCGACCGCACCGGCGTCCGGCTGATCGGGCCGAAGCCCGAGTGGGCACGCCCCGATGGCGGCGAGGCCGGCCTGCACCCGTCCAACATCCATGACAACGCCTACTCGGTCGGCTCGCTCGACTTCACCGGTGACACCCCGATCCTGCTCGGGCCGGACGGGCCGAGCCTGGGCGGATTCGTCTGCCCGGTCACCGTCACGACCGCGGACCGGTGGAAGCTCGGTCAGCTCGCGCCCGGAGCTACCGTGCGATTCGTACCCGTGCGGGCCGAACATGCCGCGCCCGCAGCCGAATTCGGGTCCGCCCGACGCGCATCGACTCCCGCCGTTATCTCCGCAGGTGGCGACGAGGACGGCGGCGTGCTCGGCCGCGGCACCACCAGCGACGGCGATACCGACATCACCTACCGGCGCACGGGCGACGACAACATCCTCGTCGAATACGGCGACATGCGACTCGATCTGGCGCTGCGCGCCAGGGTGCACGCCCTGCACTATGCGCTGTCCGAGCAGTCCATCGCCGGTCTGATCGACCTCACGCCGGGCGTGCGCTCGCTGCAGGTGAAGTTCGACCCGGCACGCGTGAGCCAGCGCAGCGTTGCGGACCTGCTCGCCGAAACCGAATCCGCACTTCCGCCGGCCCAGCAACTCGTGGTGCCCAGTCGCACTGTTCGGCTGCCGCTGAGTTGGGACGACCCGTCCACCCGTGAGGCGATCCAGCGGTACATGCACGGTGTGCGCTCGGATGCGCCGTGGTGCCCGTGGAATATCGAGTTCATCCGCCGCATGAACGGCCTCGACAGTGTCGACGACGTGCACCGGATCGTCTATGACGCCGAGTACCTCGTGCTCGGTCTCGGCGACGTGTATCTCGGTGCGCCGGTGGCGACCCCGCTGGATCCCCGGCACCGACTGGTCACGACGAAGTACAACCCGGCCCGCACGTGGACGCCGGAGAACGCCGTCGGTATCGGCGGCGCGTACCTGTGCATCTACGGCATGGAAGGCCCGGGCGGATATCAGTTCGTCGGCCGCACCACGCAGGTGTGGAATCACCGGCATCCCGAGCGCGCCGGCGGTTTCGAGCCCGAACACCCCTGGCTGCTGCGGTTCTTCGACCGGATCAGCTGGTATCCGGTCTCGGCCGAAGAGTTGGCCGATCTGCGCGCCGACGTCGCCGCCGGTCGCGGCAGCATCGAGATCACCGAGGGCGAATTCTCGCTGGCCCAGCACGAGCGATTCCTCGCCGACAATGCCGCCGACATCGGCGCGAAGCGCGACAAGATGGAGCTGGCCCGGGCCGGGGAGCGCGAACGCTGGGCCGCCGCAGGCGAATTCGCCACAGCATCGAAGGAACCCGTATGAGCCGTATTGCCGATATCTACCGCAGGATCGAGGGGAGTGGGCGCACGGAGGTTTTCGTGCACCTGCGACCGGAGGCGGAGGTGGCGGCGGAATGGCAGGCGTCGGTCGCTGCCGGTGGGTCACTCGCCGGAGTTGTGCTCGCGGTTAAGGACAACGTCGATGTCGCCGGACTGCCGACCACTGCGGCTTGTCCGGGTTACGCATTCGTGCCCGTCCGTGACGCCGCCGCGGTCGCCGCACTGCGGGCCGCCGGCGCTGTCGTCATTGGCAAGACCAACCTCGACCAGTTCGCCACCGGGCTGGTCGGAACCCGCAGTCCCTACGGGGCGGTGCGGGATTCGGTTCGGCCCGAACATATTTCGGGTGGGTCCAGCTCGGGCTCCGCAGTCGCGGTCGCACTGGACTTCGCGGATATCTCGATCGGCACCGACACCGCCGGTTCCGGTCGCGTGCCGGCCGGCTTGCAGGGCATCGTCGGTATCAAGGCAACTGTTGGCTTGGTCTCGACCGAGGGCGTTGTCCCCGCCTGCGAAAGCTATGACTGCGTCACCATTTTCGCGCGCGATCTGCCGACCGCGGAAGGCGCGATGGCGGCCATGGCGCACGGTGCACCGGATCGGACATGGCCGAGCGATATGGCGTTCGCCGCGCCACCGCGCGCCCGCGTCGCCATTCCGGCCGAACTGCCGGCCCTCGACGATTCGTGGCACGCGGCGTTCGACCGGGTCGTTCGCGGGCTCACTGCACAGGACATCGAGGTCGTCCCGATCGATATCGCGCCCTTCCTCGCGGCTGCGCGCCTGCTCTACGACGGTGCGCTGGTCGCCGAGAGGTGGGCAGCGGTCGGTGAGTTCATCGGCACCGCCGATTCGCACGCGCAGGTTGATCCCACGGTTGGCGCCATCGTGTCCGGTGGCGCTCGATTCGCCGCGGCCGACCTGGTACGGGACCGCCGCCGGGTCGCGGAACTGCGCCGCGAGGCGTTTGCGTTGCTGCGTGGCTGCGATGCACTGATGGTGCCGACGGCGCCCGCGCACCCGACGATCGCGGAGGTTGCGGCCGATCCTGTGGGAGTGAATTCGCGGATGGGCACGTACACCAACTTCTGCAATCTGTTCGACATGAGCGCGGTCGCGATCCCGGCCGGAACGGTCGATGAGGGCGACCGGGGTACCGCGCAGTTCGGCGTGACATTGCTCGCGCAGGCGTTCGGCGATGCAGTGGTGGCAGATCTGGCCCGGGCGATCCTCGGGCTCGATCGAGCGCAGGCCTCGTGGCCGGAGCGCGCGGGCGCACCGGCGCGGGAACTTGCGGTCTTCGGTGCGCATCTGCGCGGGCAGCCGCTCGAGCACGAGCTGACCAGCCGCGGCGCCCGGTGGGCCGGTGCTGTGCGAACGGCGCCGAACTACCGGCTCAAAGCGCTCGACACGACACCGCCGAAACCGGGGCTACTGCGAACCGAGTCTGGGGGCGCGCAGATCGTGGGGGAGCGGTGGGTGCTGTCGCCCGCGGCGCTTGGCGCTTTCCTGGCCGCGCTGCCTGCGCCGATGATGCTCGGCTCGGTCGAGTTGGACGACGGAAGCCGACTCACCGGCTTCGGCTGTGACCACGCCGCGGGGCTCCGTGGCGTCGACATCACGAAGCACGGCGGCTGGGTCGCCGCACACGCCGCAGTAGCTACCGCGTAGCCGGTATGGCCGGGGAGAGCGGAGTTTTGGCACGCGCTGTGTACCGGCCGAGCGTTGATTAGGCTGGGTGCCAAGCGACCTGCGCGGGCGGAGTGCAATTGGTTCCTGGCGAGCGAACACCGTCGACAGCGCCTCGCGCCCGAGAACGCCGTGGGCGCGGGGTCGTCCCCGTCCTGCTCGCATTGCTCGCCGTCTTCGTGGTTCTCGGTGCCGTCGAACAATGCGGCGGACCTGGGGCTTTTGGCACGCGAACCCTGCAGACCGTGCCTGCCCCGCCACCACCGCCGCCACCGCCTCCGCTCGATCCGGTGGCCGTCGGGGCAACCGTCAACCCTGTCCTGGCGAATATCGACGTTTCGCTCGAGCCGCTCGGACTGGAAGGCGCGGGAACGGGAATCGTGCTCACCCCCGACGGGCAGGTGCTCACCAGCCATCACGTGGTGAAGGGCGCGGAAACGATCGCCGTGACAGATGTGGGAACGAGCGAGACGTTCGACGCGACAGTGCTCGGCTACGACGCATCGCGCGATATCGCGCTGCTCCAACTCGAGGGCGCTGCGGGGCTGCCCGTCGCGCGGATCGGTGATTCGAAAGCCGTGCGTATCGGCCATCAGGTGATGGCGATCGGCAATGCCGGGGGTGCCGGCGGGATACCGACCGGAGTGCTCGGCAAGGTGACGAACCTCGACCAATCGATCGTGGCGCGCAATGAGGCCGATTATTCGCGTAAGTCGATCGATGGATTGATCGAGGTCGAGGCCGAAGTCTCGGCAGGTCAGTCCGGCGGGTCACTCGTCGACTGGTCGGGCGCGGTCGTCGGGGTCGTGACCGCGGCCTCGGGCGAGGTGGCGCGGGAACTGCACCAGCCGACCAACGGATACGCAGTCCCCATCGCCGACGCGATGGCCATCGTCACGCAGATTCGCTCTGGCGTCCCGTCGGACACGGTCCATATCGGGCGCACTGCCGAGCTCGGGGTGATGATCTCCAATGCGCCGGGCGGAGCAAAAGTGGACGTCACCTTCTACGGTTCGGCCGCGTATCGCGCTGGTATCCCGGACGGGGCAGTGATCACGGCCGCCAACGGTCGCCCGGTCGGCTCGACCGACGATCTGCGCAAGGTGATCACCCGGGCGCAACCCGGCGAGATGCTGGATCTCGGCTGGATAGACGGCGCGGGGATGCTGCGCCGGACGACGCTAGAACTGGACGAAGGCCCGCCGAACTAGCGGCCGAAAAGAGGACAATTGTCGTATGAGCGAGTCACCGGAAATCGAAGAACCGCTCGACGATGTTTTCGAACAGCGTCAGTTCGTCGGCGACGAACCCGATTCACCTGAAGTGAGCACGCTAGCGGTCGAGGCGAACCCGGCCGACGTGTTGGAGCAGCAGGTCGAAGTCGGCCGTGGCGACGAAGAGGACGAGTTCCGGGCTTAGCGGAGCCGAGTCGCGAAACTACCGACGGACGTCCTTCTCCTCGCCGAGATCTGTGAGCGGTTCCGTGCTGTCGGGTTCGTGTCGACGGACGGTGAGCGGCAGAACGATCCAAAGGATCAGCAGAAGCAGCGCGACACCGGCAGTCGCCACCCAGGCCGCGACCGGTCCGACCACCACGGAGAACACAAGCGCTATGACGCCCGTGAGTGCGGCGCCAAGCATGATCAGGCCGATCATCGCGCAGCGGTGCGCCGCGTCAACGAGCAGATCGAGTTGGTGGCGGCGGAACAGCATGCGGTGCATTCCTACCGGCGCGACAAGCAATGCGGTCGCGACGATCGAACACACCACTGTCCCGAGGTAGATACCTTTCTGCTGGCCGGACAAGTCCTCGAACTCATCCAGGAACGGCAGTGTCAGCAGGAATCCGGTGAGCAGCTGCACGCCGGTCTGCACCACGCGCAGTTCCTGCAGCAGGCTCAGCCAATTGCGGTCGAGACGCTCCATCCGCGTCTCGTTGCGGGCGTTGGCATACCAATCGTCATCGCCGGTGGCCTGCGAATTCACTGTTGAACCATACCCACGTCCAATGGTCGTAGAGCAGCTTCGTGACCATTCGGTGAACACCGCCTGCCAGCGGGTATGCCGGGGGTACCGTGGAAATCACCGTTCCGACCGAACGTCGCGAGCCGGCGTTCGCACATGAGGAGAGGAGACCTCATGAGCCTGAACATCTTCGCTGGCTGGGCCGGATACGTTCTCGCGTTGATCGCGGTCGTATCCGCAGGCAGTTTCCTGGTCGCCGCGGGATACGGCTTCACAGGGTGGGCGCTCATCGCTGCGCTCATCTTCGTTGGGGCGGTCGCGCTGGCCGTGGGAATCGTGGGTGGCACGGTCCACCACGACCACAAGCTGCACCGGGAAACGCCACATATGTTCTGACCCGCGAACTGCGCTGCGGGCCGCCCGAGGAGGGCGGCTTGCTCGTGTCTCGGGACGGCGCGGATGCTTGACACCCTCCGTAACAGGTAACACACTTCTTGTTGTACCTATAACGCGGAGTACCGGATAAATCCGCGTGCGGCGAGCGTGCTTACAAGGAGGTGAGCCGCGGTGTCGGGTGTCGAACAGCGGCGGTCCCGAACGACGGAAGCGCAACGCAACGAGGACCGTGAGCGCACTGCGGCCCGGCTCCTGAGATCCTCAGCCGAAAAGTTTTACGACCCGGATGTCGACATTGCCTGGGACGCCCCGTGGGTCGAGGGCAAGGCTTGGCTGCCAGAAGAGCGAATCTCGCTCTACGGCACCAAACTGTGGGACCAGCTCACCCCGGAACAGCGAATCGAGCTGGGCAAGCACGAACTCGTCAGTCTCCTGAGCTTCGGTATCTGGGCCGAGGCGGTGTTGAGCGGAATCCTCCTGCGCGTGGTCGGGCACGGGCCCGCGACGTCGGCGCATTCGCTCTACGCGTTGACCGAGATTGCCGATGAGGCCCGGCATTCGACGATGTTCGCCCGGCTGATCGAGAAGACCGGCGTCCCGGCGTATCGCCAGCCCGCGGTATCCCGACTGCTCGAGCGCGTCGTGCAGTTGATGCCGATCGGTCCGGCGACCTACGGCGGCACACTGCTCATCGAGGAGGTGCTCGACCGGGGGCAGCGCCAGGCGATGGCCGACCCCGGTGTCCAGCCGCATGTACGTCAGTTGATGCGCATCCATGTGCTCGAAGAGGCGAGGCACATCAGCTATGCGCGGGCCGAAATGCGCCGCGGGCTCGAGAAGCGAAATGCCTTGCGCCGAGCCCCGCACCGCGCCGCACTCGCGGGGTTTGCGGTGGTCGTCTACCCCCTGATGATCACGCCACGGGTCTACCGCTCGGTGGGGATCAGCCCGGCGCGCGGATTCGCCGCCGCGATGCGGAGCCCGCAGTACCGGATCAACATGACCTTCATGTCCGAGCCGATGCTGCGGTACTTCGCCGAGGTGGGGATGTACGACGGCGCCGTCACCAAGTTCCTGTGGAAGCTGACGCGCTCGGTGCCCGCCGAGCTCGCCGCGAAGTGACCGAATTGCCCGGTGGAGCAGTTCGGCGTTGTGGATGAACCTGCGCAGTCATTGGCCGTGAACGGAAGATTCGTTGCGTTAGACGGAGTGAACGCTTCCGTTCACCCCGTCCGGTCGACTTCCGCTCGTAACCAATGACGAGGGAGCGCGCCCCTAACTCACCCGCTCGACCGAGATCGTCAGGCCCGCAGCCCGCAGTCGGTCGATCAGGGTGTCGCCCATGACGGTCGCCGGGGTCGCGACTCCCGTGACTGTCGACAGCTTCGACTCGTCGAATGCGAGCGCGAGCCCGGACTCTCCGAGCATGACGGCGGTCAATTTGTAGCCAGGGTCGCCATCGCCGGCCACCACGGTCCGGTACTTCGCGCCGGACGAGGTGTGGGTGATGAACTCGCTGCGGAACCAGCCGTTGTCCTGGGTCTGCTGGCTCGGTCCGGTGCCCGGCTTGGGCAGTACCCGGTCCAGGATCTTGTTGCCCCAGCCGCGAGTAAGCACGGCCATGAGCGTCAGGCCCACGGGAAGGACGCCCGCTGTGGCCGTCGCGATGACCGGAGCAGCGGCGGTCTTCCCGGTGCCCATCACCTCGCGGTAGCGGAAGTCCTTGCCGTAAGCCCAGCCCAGCAATGCGTTGCTGCGGCGAACGATTCGGGTGTTGTAACTCGCCATAATGAAGGTGGTTACCCAGCCCGTAAGGCTCGGATCGATGGACTTCGCGGGGGACAGTGCGCGATCGGACTGCTTGCCGAGATCGGGCTCGAGTGCGCGGTCTGGGGACAGCGCGTACGGGTCGGCTGTGACCTTCATCAACGAGCGGTCGTCCATAACCGCCTCGGCCTGTCCGCGGCCGGACGCGATGGTGCCGCCGCTGAACCCGCCCTTCGCCGTAGCGACCATCGTCGACTCGGTGAGCTCGCCGGTGTTGTCGGCGATCGACTGCTTGTAAGTGGCATAGACGCCGAGATCCGAAGGGACAGAATCGTATCCGCAGGAGTGCACGATGCGTGCTCCCGTGGCGAGGGCGTGCTCCTGGAAGCGGTCGATGCTGTCGCGCACGAACAGCACCTCGCCGGTGAGGTCGGCGTAGTGCGTTCCGGCGCGCGCGCATGCCTCGACGAGGGACAGCCCGTACTTCGCGTATGGGCCGACGGTGGTGACGACTACGCGGGTGCGCCCCGCCAGGTCGACCAGCGACTTCTCGTCCGACGCATCGGCAGTGACGATCGCCCAATCCTGCGCGCCCGCACCGAGTCCCGCGCGCACCTTGGCGACCTTGTCGGCCGAGCGCCCGGCCAGTGCGATGCGAGCCCCGGTCGGCGCGGCCATGGCGAGATACTTCGCGGTCAGTTCGCCGACGAATCCGGTTGCGCCGTAGAGCACCACGTCGAACTCGCGCTCGTTGCCCTTCGGCTTGGGTTCGGCCTTGGGCTGGGTCTCCGCAGCCGGCGCGGCCTTCTTCGCGGGAGCGCTCTTTTTGGCGGGCGCGGCTTTCTTGGCGGCCGCAGCAGGTGCGGCCTTCTTGGCGGGCGTTCGTTTGGCCGGTGTCTTCTTGGCCGGCGTGGCCTTCGGCTCGGCAGGCGGCTCCGCCGCTGGCCCAGTAGTCGGTTCGGCCGTTGGCTCAGTCATGCGACCCCCGTTTCGATTTCTTGCGGTTTGTTTGCGATCGTCCGTGCAGGCGGCGGCGGGTGGCCGCCGTGGCGCTGGTATCGAGCCATTCCCGGTGCGCGCGACCGAGTTCCGTGGCCGGCTCGTCACCGTACATCCACTCGCGCGCGATGCGGTGCCAATTCGCGGATGCCTCGAGTTGTCCGAGCATGCCGAAGGTCAGGAAGTCCGCGCGACGGGAAAACAGGTGCTCGGGTGGGAGGTTCTGCTGCTTCATTCCGGCGAACTCGGTTGCGCGCGGATCGATTGCGAGCAGGAAAGCGCCGCTTGCCAATTCAGGGGTGATCCGCAGTTCCTGATCCACCAGGCACCACTCGGAGGCCGAGTACACGTAATCGACAACCTCGTCGACCGACACCGGCTGTGTCGAGTCGAACACGCCCCGCCGCTCCCACAGCCGGTAGAGGTCCTCGCCACGGTCCTCGGCGGCTGCGCGCAGGCAATCGAGTTCGAAGTCCACGAGTGCCGGGTCCATGGTGTTGAACAGGCCGAAGTCGATGAACGCCACGCGCCCGTCCTCGCCGAGCAACACGTTGCCAGGATGCGGGTCGCCGCAGAATTCGTCGAAGCTGAACAACGAGCCGACGTAGAAGCGGTAGACGATCTCGCCGATCCGGTCGCGGGTCTCCTGCGGCAAGTCGCCGATGCCGGCGAAACCGATGCCGGGGAAGTACTCGCTCACCAGTACCCGCGTGCGGCACAGTTCGGGCACCGGCGGCGGGACCGCGATGAACGGATGCCCCTGGAAAAGTTCCGCGATCCGCGTATGCGTGCGCGCCTCGAGTTGATAGTCGAGTTCGTTCTCGATGTTGTCGGTCAGTTCGTCGAGCACAGCGGAGGTCACCCACGGCATTGCCGACTGGATCACCCGGCGCAGCATTACGAGGTTGCGCAGGTCGGCGCGCACCGCGGCGTCGATGCCCGGATACTGCACCTTGACCGCGACCTGCCGGCCGTCATGCAGTCGCGCCCGGTAGACCTGCCCGATCGACGCCGCGGCGATCGGTTCGGACTCGAACTCGGCGAACAGTTCGGTGATCGGGGCACCGAGGTCGGCCTCGACGACGGCACGCATGTCGGCGAAGGGGACGCTCGGCGCGCTGTCACGCAGAACGGCCAGCTTCTCCTGGAAGGCCTCGCGGTGGGCAGGCGGGACGAGGTCCAGATCGAGTACCGAGAGCATCTGGCCGAGCTTCATCGCGACGCCCTTCATCGCGCCGAGCACGGTGACCAACTGTTCGGCTGCGCGAATCGTCGATTCCTCGCGCAACTGCTCGCGGACTTCTTCGGAGCGGCCCACCATGGACATCCGGGTTTTGCCGCTGCGAAGCACCTGCCCAGCGGCTGCGGCGCCGAGCTTCGATCCTCTCGCCAGGCGTGAGGTCGGCACCTGCTTCGGCAATCGAACCTCCGTCGTCCGTCGGCCGGCCTCGGGCCAGATGACACACTGTCACGTACCCGCGTGCGCGACTCGGGAAGCGTAACCATATGGTCTCGGGCGACGAAGAAACATGGCAAGACGTGATGGACGTTACATTTGTCAGGCGGAAAGGGAGCCCGTGCGACCAGATTCTGAAGCGGGTTCGTTTCGTAAGCGACGTGGATCCCATCTTTCGATCGTGCCGCCCAAGCAGGAGAAGGGAGCCGACGTGGCAGTCAACGGCTACGGGCCTTCAGTCTCGACCGAGTACGTCACCGAGAACGTCCCGAAGATCACCGTCTTCGACGGACCGAGTTGGCAGAGCCTGTCCCTGCGGCGCGCGCTGCAGCTGACCATTCGGCCGGTACTGCAGGCCTGGGGCGCGGTGCCGAGCCTGCCGTGGCCGTTCTTCGCGATCGACAAGGTTGCCGCAGCGCTGCCTCCGATCAGGGGCACCCGGCACCACCCGGTGCAACTGCCGAACTGCGACGCCGAGTGGCTGCGCGCACCCGAGGTCACCGGTGACGACCGCGTCGTGCTGTACATGCACGGCGGCGCCTTCGTCTGCTGCGGCCTCAATACGCACCGGCGGCTGCTGTCGATGATCTCGGCGGCCGCCGACGCGCCGGCTCTCGCCGTCGACTACCGGATGCTGCCCGACACCCCGATCACTGCGTCGGTCGAGGACTGCCTCGACGGCTACGAGTGGTTGCTCGATCAGGGCTACCGGGCGGATCAGATCGTCTTCGCCGGCGACTCGGCCGGTGGCTTCCTGGTGCTGATGACGGCGCTGCTCGCCAAGGAGCGCGGCTTGCCCAGCCCGGCGGCGATCGTGTGCCAGTCGCCGTTCATCGACACCGACCCTTGCCGCAAGCTCGAGCGTCTCGGCGACATGCACGATCCGATGTTCCCGGCGAACGCGCTGGTCTCGCTGACAGAGCTCATGACGAAGGTGGAGGCCAAGCGCGGCCGTCTCTGGCACGGGCGGGTGGCCTCGCCGCTGGATGCCGACCTGTCCGAGTTGCCGCCGGTGCTGGTGCAGTGTGGTGCCGACGAGATGCTCGTCGTTGATGCCGAGTACATCGCGGCGGCGATCGCCGACGCAGGTGCCAGCTGCGAACTAGAGCTTTTCGAAGGTCAGTTCCACGTGTTCCAGGCCGCGGCGGACCTGCTGCCGGAAGCGGCGGAGGCGATCGTGCGGATCGGCAAGTTCGCCAAGCGACACGTGCCGGCTTAACGCACCGCGGCCACGATCGGCTGCCTCGCCTTACTCGGGGCGGGGCAGTTCGTGTTCCTGGGCCTTGAACTTGGCAGGTGACCCGCCGTGCCGGGCAATGCCCTCGATCGCACTCCAGGTCATCATGAGCAGGTAGTCGATGAGATCGTCGGCGGACATCGACTTGTTCGAGATCCACCAGTGCGTCGCGAGCTGCACGCCGCCGACTATCGAATAGGCCCATGGCACCGAGCCGCCGGAGTCCATCTGGAGCAGCCGGGCGCGCTCGCCCAGCACGGTCGCGACGACCTCGGCGAACATGCGCTCGGAGTCGGCGATCACGTGTTGGTTTGTGCCGGCGTTGTTGCCCATGACGAACAGATAGATGTCCGGATCGGTGGCGACGGTTTCGACGTACGCGGCGATGGCGGAGCGGGTGAGTTCGTACTCGCCGCCGCCGCTGGCGATCGCGGCGTAGATGCGCGGCGCCAGGATGGTCTCCACGTAGCGCATCATCGTCGCGTTGATCAGGTCGCCCTTGTCCGCGAAGTAGCGGTAGAGCACCGTCTTGGACACGCCGATTTCGGTGGCGATCTCGTCCATGCCGACGTTGCTGCCGCGCGCACGGATCGCGGCGAGCGTGCCGTCGACGAGTTCCTCGCGACGGGCGATCTTGTGCTCACGCCAGCGCCGTTTGCGCCCGTCGGGCTTCTCCGCGGCGGGCTGCCGGTCGACGTGCACGGCTTCGTCGGTGGACAGGATCGCTCCCTAGAAAGTTGGTTTCGCCGCGGCCCGCTCCGCGGACCGCCGATCTCAAGCTTAGGCCGCACCCATCTTCCCCCACCCGGCGGAACGCCGGACGTCGAAACACTGCCCGGCGGAAGTCGGGATATCGAAACGCCTGCGCGGCGGCGGCCGGGAAGGCGAGCCCCGAGGCAGTCCGCTCGAATTGGGCACACTTATGGGGTGGAAGCGACGACGACTCAACAGTTGGACGTGCAGCGCAGTCCTGCACCGCGCTCGACGGCCGTAGGCCGCCGACCCGATCTGGTGCCGGGACCGCTGAACGAGGCCGTCAAACGCCGCGATCTGCGCCGGATGAAGTTCGTGGCCACCGGGTTCCTGGTCTTCGCGACCATCGTCTACCTGTTCTGTCGCTGGCAGGAGTCCCGCGGCGCGGGGGAGTGGGTCGGCTACGTGCGCGCCGCGTCGGAGGCCGGCATGGTCGGTGCACTTGCCGATTGGTTTGCGGTGACGGCCCTGTTCCGGCATCCGCTGGGGCTGCCGATTCCGCACACCGCGATCATCCGCAAGAAGAAAGACCAGCTCGGCGAGAGCCTGAGCGCATTCGTCGGACAGAACTTCCTTGCCGCCGACGTCGTGACCGCGAAGGTCGCGTCCGCGCAGATCCCGATGCGGCTCGGCGGCTGGATGGCGCAGCCACGGCACGCCGAGCGGGTGGCCGCGGAATCCTCGGCGATGCTCGGCGCCCTCGTCGGGGTGCTGCGCGATGAGGACGTCCACCAGGTCATCGACCAGACCATCGTGCGCCGGATCGCCGAGCCGCAGTGGGGTCCGCCGATTGGAAAGGTGCTCGCCGAACTGCTGTCCGAGAACCGGCAGCAGCCGCTGGTCGACATGCTCGCGGAGCGTGCGCATCAGTGGGCGCTGGCCAGCCAGGAGACCATCGACAAGATCGTGCTGCGCGATTCGCCGGCCTGGTCGCCCAAATTCGTCGACATCATGCTTTCGGAGAAGATCTACCGCGAGCTCGTCGAGTTCACCTGGAAGGTGCGTTCTACGCCCGACCATGAGGTGCGCCTCGCGGCAAACCGGTTCCTGGTCGATTTCGCCGAGGACCTGCAGCACGACGAGGCCACGATCCGGAAGGCCGAGCGGGTCAAGGACGAGATCATGG
>NZ_LRRB01000112.1 GCF_001646865.1 Aldersonia kunmingensis
GCTGCTGGTGCTCTGGTTTGCGGTGATGCCGGCACCTGTGGTCAGGGCGAGGTCACGGCCGCAGTTGACACCGACGGTGTAGTTGAGGTTGTAGTCGATGTTCCGGTTGACGGCACTACGAACCCACGATCCCGTCATGGTCACCAACGTGGCGTTCGTGACGTTGGTGGTGACGGTGTTACCGGTGACTCGCGCCGAACCCGCGACGTAGGTCAGGCAGGCCGGGTGGTAGTCCTTGAAGGCGGTGATGGTCGGAGCCAGGCCACCGTTCCAACGAATGTTGTTGGTGACGGTGATCGTCTCGCCTGGGGCGGGCGTGCCATTGCTGATGGTCCGGTTGAACGTCCAGTCGCCGGAGTTCGTCGACTGACTCACGGGCGCAGCCGACGCCGCTCCCACGCCGAACGATGCGGCGAAACCCGCCGCGATCGCTGCCGTGCTCGCGCCGGCTAGTAGCCGACGCACTTTCTTGTTCTGCACTCTCTCGAACCTCTCATGTGGAACGCGCCTCCCCCCCAAGCGGTCACTTGTTCAAAATGGTCATGCTTCGGAAGTTGCACAGTACGGTATCGATCGACCCGGGCATGATTCGGGTCACAGTGCGGGGTCGGCTGTGACCGCACCGACGGTTTTGCTGGGCAGATTCGGACCCAGGGGGAGGTGTAGACGGCTCGATCGTCTTCCTCGGCTGCGGTCCCGCCTGCATCACTCCGGCGGCGAGGATCGAGGGTGAGGCGGAGTCCCTCGAGCTGCCACCCGGCGGTGTTCGACGCACTGGTGTCCGGCATGCCGGGCCGGCGGTTCGGGCATCGGGTAGTGGCCGTCGGTGCGGTTGCGCGGGGTGTGGACGCAACGGCACCGAGCTCGCCGCGCGCTGCCGGGGCCGGATCGCCGGATACAAGGTGCCGCGCACGCCGTCCGGAATGGCCGACTACTGCTGGACCCAAACCACTTTGGAGCTCAAACAGGAGGATTCATCCAACGTCTGTTGGGCTTATTCGACCGTGACATCGTGGGGCAGGGTGCGTCATCATCGTTGGGCTGCAGTGTGATTGGTCCGCTACACCACTTCTTTGCGGTTACCAGCACTCCGTTAGGCGGGGTGTCTCCGCCCGACTGCGGTTCGCTGAAATCATGAGCGAGGTGGTGTCGATTGCGATCGCCGAGATTCCTCCTGTACGCGTGGATTATGAGCGCTGGACCCGCTGCGGTGCGCAGATTCGATTCGCTCGATCGTGCTCGGGTGTGGACGATCGAGCAAAATAAAGCCGGTCTGATCGCTCAGGCCTTTGGCAAATTCCCGTGCGGCCGCCGGACCATCGCCGGGCCGGAGTTCGTTAGGTCGTCGCCGTTGGCGGCCAAGGCTCGTAGCGGTAATGGGATCTCTCCGCTCGGGCGGTGCGGTCCCACTTCCGCGCCGCTGGATGATAAAACACGTTGCGGTGCACCACCATTACGGGAATCAGCAGCGGTCCACAGCGAGTTTGCGCCGACCGCCGGAGCGCAAGCACGCCTGGTTTCGTACATCCGGCGCGGCCCACGTGATCGATGGCGAAACGACGGCCGGGCGGGAGGCGACGCGCGTTAGTATTGCGCTGACCTGAGTCGAGTCGGGCGGAGGCGGCATGCGCGTAGGCCTGCACGCGTTGGGAATCGGAACGGGAGCGCGACCGGACATCATCTCCGCGGTCGCGCGCCGAGCCGAGGAACGTGGGTTCGCGACGCTGTGGTCGGGTGAGCACGTCGTGATGGTCGACGACCCTGCCTCGCCGTATCCGTACACCGAGGACGGCAAGATAGCTGTGCCCGCAGCGGCGGACTGGCTCGATCCGATGATCACGCTTTCCTTCGCCGCGGCGGCCACGAGCACCATCCGGTTGGGGACGGGCGTGGTGCTTCTACCCGAGCACAACCCGGTCATCATGGCAAAGCAGGTCGCCTCCCTCGATAGGCTCAGCGGCGGTCGGTTGACGTTCGGGGTCGGCATTGGCTGGTCGCGAGAAGAGTTCGATGCGCTCGGGATTCCGTTCGAGCGCCGCGCCGCGCGCACCGTGCGATACCTCGACGCTATGCGCACGTTGTGGCGCGCCGACGGCGGACCGGCGTCGTATGAGTCCGAGTTTGTCGGTTTCGATCGGATCCGGGTGAATCCCTCACCGAGCCAAGATCCTTTGCCGATCGTGTTCGGCGGCAATAGTGACCAAGCACTGAAGCGGGTCGCCGAGCTGGGGGATGGCTGGTATGGATTCAACCTCGACGGCATCGCCGCAGTTGATGAGCGGATGCGGCGGCTCGGGCAGGCATGCACGGTGGCCGGGCGCGGGATCGACGAACTGCAGGTGGCGGTCGCGCTGCGCGAACCAAACGTTGACGACTTGCCGTCGCTGGCCGCGCTCGGGGTAACCGAGCTGGTGATCGTGGATTCTCCGCCGGCCTCGGTGTCGGAAGTGAGCCCGTGGGTCGATCAGCTTGCCGACACGTGGATTCCATAACGTCCGTTCCCGGCGATCGGAGGCGACGTGACCCACCCATGGTGCGGTCGCTCGCAGTTTCGACCCACGTCCGGTGAAAAGCGTTGCGGGGCAATTTCACCGAGTTTCTCCAACGTCCACGGCGCGACGTGAAGAGGGCGGAAGGATTTCCCATATTCTCGTCATCTATTCGTCGTTAGACTGCTCGGATGGCTCGAATTGACTCCGAGACACTCGATAACGGCCTCCCGCTGCACCGAATCCGCGTCGATGGCACGCGGGCAACCACCATCCTTATCGCCTTCGACGCAGGCGCGCGCGCCGAGCGGCGGGATGAGAATGGAACGGCACATTTCCTCGAGCATGTTGTGTTCAAAGGTGGCCAGATATACGGAGACCACGGCACCATCAACCGCACGGCGGAGCAGCTGGGTGCTTCGATGAACGCTGCGACCTCCCAAGATCTGGTCGAGTTTCATATCACTGTTCGCGCGGAGTCGGCGCCGCAGGCTATCGATCTGATGACCGATTTCGTCGCTCGACCTCGCCTCGACGAGGTCGAGCTCGAGAAGGAACGCGGTGTCGTCGCGCAGGAGATCGCGCGCTACCTCGACCAGCCCGCCTACGTAGCGAGCAGGTTGAGCGCTCTTGCGTCGTTCGGCGACCACCCGCTCGGCCGTCCCGTCCTCGGTCCCGTAGAACACCTGCCCACATTTACGCGTGAGGCGCTTCAGTCGTTCCGGCAACGCCGCTGGTCTGGGTGTCGCGGGGGCGCATACATCGTTGGAAATACCGACCACGTATCCGACGATGGCGAGGTATCCGCGCTGTTCGAGCGGTTCCCGAAGCTCGAAGAGCCGGAGCCATACGAATCGGCTCCCGAATTTCTGCCGCAGACGCTGGTCGAGCGGCGCGACACCAACCAGTCGCATTTGCGAATGGTTTATCCGCTCGACTACGACATCGCCGACGCCAAGGCGCGGGCCGCGGCGAGGATCTGCGCGATCATTCTCGGCGGGTCGCCGAGTTCGAGGTTGAACGACGAGATCCGTGACCAGCGAGGGCTGTGCTACTCGATTTCTGCGGGCGTTCGCGGATTTGCCGACGTCGCGACGCTGAACCTCGCCGCCGGTCTCGCGTCGAAGAATTGTGCCGAGGCGAATACACGGATGCGCGAGATCGTCGGTGAACTGCATGTCCACGGACCAACCGATGAGGAAGTCGCGCGAGCACGCGCTGTCGCTGCCGGGCACGGGGTTCTGGCGTTCGAGAACACCTTGAGGGTGGCGAACAACGCGGCACACCAGGGGATTGTCTATCGAGGCGACCTCGATCCGGACGCTCTCATCGCCGACTTGGACGCCGTCACCATCGATGACGTTCGAGATATCGCGAGTGGCATCGATCCGGACAAGCTTTCGATTGCCTGCCTCGGTCCGCACGACGCAGAGGAATTCTAAAGGCGCGCAGCCGCTGTGGAGATCGAGCCTCGGCCATCGCTGCAATGACGGTACAGGGGCTATGAGATAGCCACGACCAGAGTTGCAGCATGGCAACGGGATACGCGCAGGCGGCCTTCGGCGTCGGCGCGATCCGTCACTGCAGCTCATCCTCCGAACGGCGACCCGGATCAGGTCACCGTGGCGGCTTCGAGTGCGGCGTCGAGGGTGGTGTGGATGGTCAGCAGTTTGTCGAGGCCGACAAGGTGCATCGGGCGTGCGACCGAGGGTCCGTCGGCAACGACGGCGAACTGGGCGGATTCGCGGATCCGTTCGTGCACGGTGAGAAGTACGGTCATCCCGGCCGAGGCGAGGAATTCGACATCGGTGAGGTCGATGATGACGACGGCCGGCTCGTTAGTCAGTGAGTCCTCGATCGATTCGGTGAACTGGGGTGCCGTCGCCATGTCGAGTGTTCCGCTGGCAGCGAGGATTAGGACGGTGCCATGCCACGTGGCGGCGACGGCGAAGCCGGTCGCGCCGATCTCTGGATCGGGAATGCCGTGCGAGGGGTTTCCGGCTGTTGGTTCGGACACGGCTCACGCTCCTGCTCGAGGTGTATTACGCCGTTTTGGGAGACGGCCACGCTGAGGCTCAAACGAAAACACACTCTCGCGTCTCCCATCCGAGTGGTAACACGGAGGCGCAGATCCAGTGGGTTCGGATCGTCGGGTATTCGATTTGGGCGAAAGGGCCGGGTGAGCCCGGAAGGCCGACTCGCTGTCCGGGCCCACCCGTCACAGTCACGTGCGTGATGTTGCCGGTCAGACGTTGATCGCCTGATGTCGTTCGTGTTGGTGCCTGATCTCGATTTTGCGGGGCTTTGCCTTCTCCGCGACCGGGATCGCCAGGCGCAGCACCCCGTCGCGATAGTCGGCGCGGATTGCGTCGGTGTCGAGGCTTTCTCCCAGGATCAACTGACGGCTGAACACCCCGCGGGTGCGTTCCGCGGCGATCATCGACCGGTCGGAATCCAGCGGCGGGCGCGACGCCCGCACGGTCACCACATTGCGTTCGATGTCCAAGTCGAGTGACTCGGGGTCGACACCGGGCAGGTCGAGTTCGGCGTAGAACTCATCGCCTTCGCGCCAGGCGTCCATCGGCATCATCGCCGGGCGTGCCGACGTACCGAACACCTGCTGCGTAAATCGATCCAGATCCCGGAAAGGATCGGTGCGCATCAGCATGGTCGCCACCTCCATTTACTCCATTCTCGAATCGAAGGTCTCAGATAACCTCTGTCAGTTGACAGAGATTTATTTACCACTGGACTGAGGAGGGCGCAAGGTTCACACTGAGATAATCCGGACCCTGGGAGAGAGGAACAGAGTGGCGGCTGATCGACACGAGAACCGACCCGAATCTGGCAGCGATCGCCGGCCGGGTCCGGGGCGCGCGGTATATGGGATCTCGGTGGCCGCCGAGCTGACCGGAATGGGAGCGCACTCGCTGCGCCTCTACGAGCAGCACGGGCTCGTCACACCTGCGCGCAGCGCAGGCGGCACCCGGCGCTATAGCGACAACGACCTGGCCCGGCTGGAGCGCATCGGTGCTCTGACCGAGCAAGGGTTCAACCTCATCGCGATCTCCCGGATCCTGGAACTGGAAGACACCAACACCGAACTGCGCGACAGCAACGCAGCGCTAACCTCCGAACGGGATCGGCTACGCGACGACCAGAACTCGCAATGACGGAAGGGATGCTCGGCTGGAGTAGTGAACGAGCAATGTAGCGACCGATTCGGAGAATCAGTTGCGCTGCAGCCGTCGACGGCGAATTGGAACGTGTTCTAGCATGCGATGAACGACGATCAGGAGACGACGCGTGCGATTCACCTTTGCCGAAGCAATGACCGACCCGACGTACTACATCCCGCTGGCGAAGGCTGCAGAAGCGGCCGGGTATCACGCGATGACGATTCCCGACAGCGTCGCCTATCCGCTCGAGTCGGATTCCAAGTATCCCTACACTCCCGACGGAAATCGCGAGTTCCTCGACGGCAAGTCGTTCATCGAGCCGTTCGTGCTCACCGCCGCGTTGTGTGCGGTGACGACGAAGCTGCATTTCAACCACTTCGTGCTGAAGCTGCCGATCCGCCAGCCGGCGATGGTCGCCAAGCAAGCAGGCTCGCTGGCAGCACTGTTCGAGAACCGGCTTGGTCTCGGTGTCGGCACCAGCCCGTGGCCCGAGGACTACGAATTGCTGAACGTGCCTTTTGCCAAGCGTGGCAAGCGGATGGACGAGTGCATTGACATCATCAAGGGCCTCACGTCCGGTGAATACTTCGAATTCCACGGCGAGTTCTACGACATCCCGAAGACGAAGATGACGCCCGCGCCGTCGAAGCCGGTACCGATCTTGATCGGTGGCCATGCCGACGCCGCGTTGCGTCGTGCTGCCCGCAATGATGGCTGGATGCACGGCGGCGGAGACGCTGACGAGCTCGACGCACTTATTCGGAAGCTCAACACTTTCCGTGAGGAAGCCGGAACCGCTGGCAACGACAACTTTCAGGTCCATGTGATTTCGATCGATGCTTACACGGCTGACGGCATCAAGCGGCTCGAGGATAAGGGCGTCACTGATGTCATCGTCGGTTTCCGCATTCCATACATCACGGGCCAGGACACCGAGCCGTTGGACGCCAAGATCCGAAACCTGGAGAAATTTGCAGCGAACGTCATCGCGAAGGTCTGACGAGCTGGTCGGTATGAAGCGGTGCTCGTGAAATGCGTTGTTATGCAACGCCTTTGATGGACCTAGCACCCCAGTGAGCCAGTTGCGGATCACTGGGGGTGCTTCCTGTCCAGCCATGCCACGAAGCCGCGCAGCGAACGCGCACACCCGCGACATGCGAAACGGGCCTAGCGGCAGTACTGGACGCCGTTGATGTACATGTTGCAGTTGGGACTGCGAAGCAATCTGTCGATGAGGGCGGCAAGCCCAGTCAATTGAGTAGTGCCGCCAAGTGCCGTGGCCGTGTTGTCAGGCGCCACCTTCGATACGGGTGGGGGAGTGGGCGCGACGGGCTTTGCCGATGCGGCAGGTGTTGCACCCAATGCGATACCCATGGCAATCACAGTGACGGCTGTGGCGCGGATAAGTGGGGAGTTCTTCGACATCTTGCGCAGGTCCTCCTCTAGTGGGCAGCCGGGAGTTGCCGCCTCGCGGGAGGATTCGCACTCGGCGCAAGGCCGTTACATATTTGCGCGCGAGTGGAACCCATGGAGTCGAGTGCTACGACGCCGACGCAGATCGGGCCCGAGATATCAAGTACTTAACAATCGGTCGTCGGTGCGCTATGAACAGAAGGGCCAGCACGATGACGCTCGAACCGGCGTCCCCGAAACGGAGTCCGCTTTGCTCGATGGGCAGAAGATTCTGATTACCGGCGCGACCGGCAAGATTGGCTTTCCCATCGCGCGGGCCCTTGCCGCTGGCAACGAGGTCTGGGGTGCGGCCCGGCTGCGGGGTCCGGGCGACCGAGACAAGCTGACGGCCGTGGGCGTCCGGCCTGTCGTGCTGGACATGGCCGAGCCGGACTTCGCCGACCTCTCGAGCGACTTCGACTATGTCTTCCATGCGGCCGTTGATCCGGGGGTCGGGGACTGGGGCCGCTGCGTCGAGACCAACGCACAGCATTCCGGAGACCTGGTTGCCCATTGTCGCCCCGCCAAGGGGTTCGTATTCTGCTCCACCGGGTCGATATACGGGTATCAGGGGAGGCGGCCACTGCGGGAGAGCGACCCGCCGGGGGTGCCGCTGCGGCCCAACTACAGCTTCTCGAAGATCGCCGCCGAGGCGGTGTGCACCTGGGTCGCCGGCCACCTCGGTGTCCCGCTCACCATCATCCGCATCTGTTCGACATACGGACCCGAGGGTGGTGCGCCGGCAGATCGGCTCGAAGCGATGTTGGCGGGCAAGCCCATTCGGCTGCATCCCGACAAGCCCAACAACTACAACCCCATCTACGAGGACGACTACGTTGCACTCGGAATCCGCGCCATGGAGGTCGCCGACGATCCGCCGGTCGTCGTGAACTGGGCTGGTAGCGAGACCGTCAGCGGCGAGGACTATTGCAACTACATGGGTCGGCTCGTCGGTGTCGAGCCGATCTTCGAATACACGCCCGATGCCCACACGCCGCTGTGGCCCGACGTCACCCACATGCATGAGGTTCTCGGCCGAACGACAGTGCCGTGGCGCGAGGGCCTCCGTCGGATGATCCTGGCACGCCACCCGGAGCTCACCCTTGCCCAGCCCGTTTCGACACCCCAGGACATTCGATGACGCAACTCCCGGGTACTCCTTCCGACGAAGTCCCCGGTGTGCTCGGGGCGGGCCGCGGCGATATCGGCACCCTGTTCGTCTCGATGGCAAGGCGCCATCCCGAGGGCAAGGACGCGGAGTACCTGCGCTGGCACACCCTCGATCACCGGCCCGAGCAACATCGGCTGGCCGCGGTGCGGGCCTCGCTGAGACTGGTGTCGACGCCGGCCTGTCGGGCCGCGCGTGCGGCGGCCGACGCGCACTTCGACCCGATCGACCACGTGATGACGTACTTCTTCACCCATCAGTCCGGCCTGGTCCCGTTCAACGAATTGTCGACGGCGTTGGGCGGCGCAGGTCGCAAGCTGCCCCTGTTGCCACCGGTTCAGCGCGGCGTCTACTCCGTGTCCCACAAGATGGCCTCACCGCGGGTGAAGATCGGCGCGGATGTGTTGCCGTGGTGGCCGATTCGGGGGGTGTATCTGCTTCTGGAGTCGGGCACGCTGCCGCAGCCGGACTCGACTGCCGACCTCATGGGCGTGGAGGGCGTCGCCGGCGTCTGGTCGGCCGCGTCCCAGGGGGTCGACGCCAGCCTGGCGAGTGCGCCTGCGGGCCAGACGATTATTTACTGCTTCCTTGACGACGATCCGGTCGCGACGGCGAAGCGGTTACAACCGGTGGTGACCGCGCGGTGGCAACGCCCAGGCGCCGCAGGCCTTTTCGCCGCGCCGTTCCACCCCGTGGTCCCCCACGAGTGGGACCGTTATGTGCCCTGAGGAGTGGCTTCGATGCGCATCGGCTTGATGGTTGGTTCGGACAAGGTGCGTTCGCGCGCCGACAGACTTGCGGGGTTGCTCGACGACGGCCGCGCCGCCGACGCGGCAGGCTTCTCGTCCTTCTGGTTTCCGCAGGTACCCGGCTACCTCGATGCGATGACGGCAATTGCGTTGCTCGGCCAGACGACCGCTCGCATCGAACTCGGAACGGCGGTGGTACCTATCCAGACCCGCCATCCCTTGATCCTTGCTCAGCAGGCGTTGACCACGAACCTCGCCTGCGGAGGACGATTCGCACTCGGCATGGGTCTATCGCACGACTGGATCATCCAGGGCCAGTTGGGCATCGCCAACGACCGCCCTGTCAGTCTGGTGCGCAATTACCTCGACGTCGTGCGCGCGGCTTTCGCGGGCCCTGGCGCGGTCGACGTTGACAACGAAGCCTTCCGCGTGCACTCGCCAGTCGACGTCGCGGATTCGGGCACCGTACCGGTGCTGCTTGCCGCCCTGGGCCCCACGATGCTACGGATCGCAGGCGAGCGCGCCCAGGGAACGATCCTGTGGATGGCCGACGAACGAGCGATCGGTGAGCACGTAGTTCCACGGATCACCGCTGCAGCCGAACAAGCCGGCCGGCCCGCGCCGCGCATTGTCGCCGGAGTGCCGGTCGCACTGTGTTCGAACGGCGAAGTCGGTGCTGCGAGAGCGCACGCGAGCGAAGTACTCGGACACGCCCATTACTCGCCGAACTACGTCAAGCTTCTTGAACACGGCGATGCCGATGATGTCGGAGACACAATGGCGGCAGGCGATGAATCCGCGATTCTCGAGCGTCTGCAGCGCTACCGCGACGCGGGCGTCACCGATCTCGCCGCTCGCGTCGTGCCCCTTGGCGAGGACGCCGAGAGTCGGGCCGAATCGCGGCGGCGCACCCAGGACTTCCTCGCGTCGCTCTTACCCGACGGCGTGAACAAGGCCGTGAGCTAGGCGTCGTCTCGTCGGCCCACCTGCGGCCGTGTCAGAAACTGCGCTATGCCCGCACCGGGATCGGCGCACTGTGGCTCTCGGCGTTTTCCCAATGGGTGAATGCCAGTTCGGCTACCCGAGCCTGCTGGTAGTAGTCCAGCTTGGAGGGCACGAGGCGGCGTTCGGTGATGTGGGCCTCGGTCAGCTTGGCGCGGAACACGAGGTGGGTGCCCTGGAAGGTGATGAACCGGTGCAGCGGCTGCGAGTGCGCCAGCCCGGTCACCGGGTCGGCGTCCTCCTGACCGGCGTAGAGATACGTCATCGCGTCCGGGCTGTCGTCGGCGCGGGCGAACACTTGTCCGGGCCGTGCGAGAAAACTCATCGCGCTCCCCGCAGTACCAATTTGCGCATTCTGTCCACTTTCAATCCAGATCGAGCGGCGCGACGGTATCGCGAATTCGTCTAATTGGTCTTCGGTCCAATTCGTCTTATCGTTACGTGCTCGACCGGGGTATCCGGTGATGAGCCTGGTCGTCGTAGCGGTGTTCGTCAGTCGAAGACCTGCGCTGAATTCGGGGGCAGTTCGTCCGGACGTCGGTTTGACGGCACTGGTGGTCGCGACCCACAATCGGATATGGCGTTTCGCGAAGGTGAATACGACATCGCGGAATCGCGAATCCGGCACCAGCCCATGATCGACCGCGCCGCCGCTACTTACCTAACCGAGCACACGCGGGCTTTCCTCGACACCGGAATCGATCGGTTGACCGAACGAGAGTTCTGCTCGACGTGTCCCGCCGCACTGCTGTGTGCCGCCGCCGAATGCGAGCTGAACCGGTTGGCGCCGAACACGAGTCGGATGACGATGTGCGGCAGACCCACACCGGCTGCCGAGACATTGCAGCACCTGAGCATCACCACAGTCGACCGCCTCGACGGGCAGGACGTCTGCTTCGGCAAAGTGGTCCGTGCAATCTCGCAGGGCTTCTTGTTCGAACCGCTGAGTTGGCCCGATTGGACTGATCCACTCGACCCGTCGAGTTCGCAACTGCTGTGGCTTGCCGATCGAGTTCGGGCCTACACCCGGGACGTTGCCGCCCGGATCGCGAGCGGGCAGTACACCTGAGGGCTGCGTCTATTCCTCGTCGTAAGCGTCCGCTGCCGCGGTACGAGCCCGCGCGATCTCCGGCGCCCTGGCGGCTGTTGCTTCGTCGGGAAACGGCCCCAGCCGATCGGAAGTGCCGCATGGATTCCCGTGCTCGGGGCGCTGATGCTTGACGCAGAACCACCAGTGATCGAGATTCGAATCGTCCATAGTCCCGAACTTTCCGTGTGGATCGAGCGGCGCTTGACTCAAACGCCAACGTAGCAGCTCACGCCACATTCGACAGCTATCCGACTGTTCGGACCGGCCACCGCCCGCATATTTGTTTCAATCGAAGTATGTGCCGGTGGATGGCGTATTCCGGAGAGCCGATTTTGGCAGAGGACCTTCTCTTCCGGCCGAAACATTCCCTGATCGACCAGAGCCTGCACTCCCGGATGGGCGCAACTACGACGAACGGCGACGGCTTCGGCATCGGCTGGTACGGAGAAGGTATGCAGCCCGCCGTGTTCAAGAGCATCGAACCCGCCTGGAACGACCGCAACTTGCGTGAGGTCGCCAGTCAAATTCGCACTCCGCTGTTCTTCGCCCACATTCGCGCATCGACCGGGACACCGGTGCAACGCAGCAACTGCCATCCGTTCCGCAACGGCCGGTGGCTGTGGATGCACAATGGTGCACTCCGTGGATTCCACGAAACCAGGCGAGACCTCGTGACGGCGATCGACCCGGCGTTGTTTGCCGACCTCGAAGGCTCGACGGACTCGGAGACCCTGTTCTTCCTCGCGATGACGTTCGGCCTTAATGACGATCCCCTCGCGGCCGTTGCCCGCGCGGTGGGCTTCGTCGAGGAAGTTGGCCACGCACATGGGGTACAAGACCCGGTGCAGATGACCGTGGCAACCACAGATGGCGAGTCCATGTGGATCTTCCGGTACTCGAGCGAACGGCAATCGCGGTCGTTGTTTTACTCGACCGATGTAGACAAATTGGTGGCTTTGCACCCCGAGGTGGAGGTGCTCCGCACGCTGGGGCCGGAGACGCGGTTCGTCGTCTCGGAACCGCTGCGCGACCTTCCGGGAGCATGGAACGAGGTGCCGGAATCCTCGGCAAGTGTTGTCCGAGCCGGCGCCGACGACATCCGGGAGTTTCGCCCGATCCCGCCGGGCTGACCCGAACGTTGAGTTCGCTTGGACCTGATTGCGCCGCGGGGGAGAAGAGTTCGGTTCGCTAGCAACAAATCTGCACAACTCCTGCGGCTGCGTGTGCTTCCGTCGCGCGCACGCGGCGATGGCTCACCTCTCGCGATGGCGGAAAAGATGGCGTAAGGGCTCGCATTCTTCGGCAGCGGTCAACTCGTCGGTGGGTCCAGCTACTATGCAAAAAGGTGCTGACCAGCAGTATTAGTTGGGAGGCGCCGGCACGGCGAGGAAAAGGTCTACTGCGATGGCTGCAGGTTCCGGATGAGTAAGCGTTCATCCAGCGGATCCGGCGGTTTGGGTGCCTTGATTTTCTTCGTCATCCTCCTCATTGCGCTGGTCCCGAAGCCAGTCTGGATCGCGCTCGGTGTCACCGTTGCCGTGGTGGTTGTGGGCTTGATCGTCTACATCATCGTGACCGCCATTGAGGACTATCGCGTAGCCGCGGCGGAGCGGGCACGAGTTGAACGGGCCGAGCAGGCCGCCGCAGCCGAACTCGAGCGCGAGGAACGGCTCCGTCGGGGGAAGCAGCGGCGTCTCGACACGCTCGGCAAGGAGAATGCCGTACTTCTGGAGTCCGCATTGCGCGCCGTGGAGCAGGTGGCCGCGTCCGAAGCCGCTCGCGCCGGATGGCTTGGCGACATCGATTTCAGCATCGACATCAAAGGCATCACCGACAACTTCGAGAAGGTGCACTCGCTGCGCGGCGTAACCAACAAGCTGTCGGCGTTGGACAAACCCAGTGCCGCCGACCGCAAGTTGCTCGCCGAGGCGAAGGACACCACCGTGAATCTGGAACGCACAGCGATCGAACGGGTGGAACTGATCGGCAAGTGCGCCACCGAGGCGCAACTCATCGACGAATCGCTACAAACCGAGCGCGAGGACGCCCGGGTTGCCGAGCAGCGTGCCGAGTTGCACGCAAAGTTGAGCGCCATGCTCTACGGGATCGAGGCCATGCCTGACACCACGCCAGCCGATTCGGCAGTGGAAGCGGTGATGGCTCGTGTTCAGGCATATCGGGAAATCAAGGGCCAGATGCAACAACCATGGTGACCGCAGTTCTGCCCGCTGCGATGTCTGGTCGACCCAGCAGGCGCGGCAGGAGAGTCGAATTCGATTCATCCCCCAGTCGGATAAGCCGATCTGGTGAAATGCACTGTGGAGCAGCGTCATTGCGCGTTCTGCACGGACACCCGACCGGCGTCGGTGAGGCGCTGGTGGTAGACAGTACGGCCAGCATGTGTTTCGCCAGCCGAGCTCGAGGCTTCAACTCCTCCCGTCATGTGAATTGTGGCTACTCCTGCGCAATTGTTCAGATGTAGAATTTTGCGGTGCCCAGTGCGACTCCGTCGACACCGTGGGCCCGACTGGACCGCGGCCAGCGTCGCAGCATCGTAGGGATGGCGACGACGGTCGTTACGCTGCACGTGGTCGGTTGGTCAGTCCTACTATTCCTGGTGGTTCCCGGGGACTACGCCGTGCAGGGCTCGGTGTTCGGCGTTGGACTCGGTGTCACCGCCTACACCCTGGGTATGCGGCATGCGTTCGACGTCGACCATATTGCCGCGATCGACAATATGACCCGAAAGCTTATGGCAGAGAAGAAGAAACCTCTCTCGGTCGGTTTCTGGTTCTCACTCGGACACTCGACGATCGTCTTCGTTCTCGTTGTGTTTCTCGCACTTGGAGTTCGTGCGCTCGCGTCGAACCTCGAGAACGACGATTCCGCGCTGCAACGTTGGACCGGCGTGTTCGGCACGGGTGTGTCCGGAACGTTTCTGATCCTCATCGGAGTCGTGAACCTGGTGGCGCTCGTCGGTATCTGGCGCGTTTACACGCGCATGCGTGCGGGTAGTTATGACGAGGCGCAACTCGAACGCGAACTCGACTCGCGCGGTGTACTCAATCGGGTGCTCGCGCCGGTGGTGCGTGCCGTCCGCAAGCCGTGGCAGATGTATCCGGTCGGGCTGCTTTTCGGGATGGGATTCGACACCGTCACCGAGGTCGGGTTACTCGTCATCGCTGGCGGTGCTGCGGTGACCGGATTGCCGTGGTACGCGATACTTGTTCTGCCCGTGCTGTTTTCCGCCGGCATGGTGCTGTGCGACTCGCTCGACGGATCCTTCATGAATGTGGCCTACGGGTGGGCGTTTGCGCGTCCGATCCGCAAGATCTACTACAACCTGGTGGTCACGGGCCTGTCCGTCGCGGTCGCACTCCTGATCGGCACGCAGGAGGTGATCTCGATCTTCGTCGAGAAACTCGGCATCACCGACGGCGTCGTGGCCTGGATCGGCACGCTCGACCTGGGTGAGATGGGCTTCATCATCGTCGGGCTGTTCGTCGGGACGTGGGCGGCGGCCGTCGCGTTGTGGCGTTTTGGTGGCGTCGAGCGGCGCTGGCAGGAAGACCTCGCTGGGGAGTAGCGTCGACACCCGAGGCCTGCGATGCACGAGATGGCGATCACTCAAAGTGTTGTCGATGCCGTATGCGAGCATGCGGCCGGGCGAACGGTGCACCAGGTGACCGTCGCGGTCGGCGCACTCTGTGCCGTTGTTCCTGAAGCGATGCAGTTCTGTTTCGAGCTCGCAACAGAGGAAACCGTGGCCGAAGGCGCGCGTCTCGATATTGAACTGGTACCAGGCACGGCTGAGTGCAAGGCGTGCGGGAGCGCCTTCACCCTCGACAGCCTGATCCTGTTGTGCGACTGCGGTAGTGCCGACGTCGAAGTCACGTCGGGACGTGAACTACGAATCCGGTCAATGGAAGTGAGCGGACCATGTGCGCAACCTGCGGATGCGGTGACGATGCCGGCGCGGTGATCACCGTGCCGGAACCTCGACACGAACACGGCAACGTCCACCATCACACGCACCAACACGGCCATGACCATGACCACGACCACGTGCATCTGCCGGCGACGGAAACGATCACTCTCGAGCAGCGGGTGCTCGCAAAGAACGATGACCTCGCACAGCGGAATCGTGAATGGCTCGCCGCGCGCGAGATCGTGGCCTACAACATGACCAGCTCGCCGGGCGCGGGCAAGACGTCGCTGCTCGAGCGCACGATCTCCGAATACGCCGGCGCGCCGATGGCGGTTGTCGAAGGTGATCAGGAGACGTTGCTCGACGCCGAACGAATCAAGGCCACCGGCGCTCCGGTGGTCCAGGTGAACACAGGTGCAGGTTGCCACCTGGATGCCGAGATGATGCGCGGAGCGTTGGATACCCTCGACCCGCGCCGAGGCACGCTGCTCTTCGTCGAGAATGTCGGAAACCTGGTTTGCCCAGCGCTGTTCGACCTGGGTGAGCGCGCCAAGGTCGTGGTGATCTCGGTGACGGAGGGGTCCGACAAACCGCTGAAGTATCCACACATGTTCGCCGCTGCGGGCCTGGTCATCGTCAACAAAATCGACCTGATGCCTTATATCAATTTCGACATGGAAATGTTTCAAAAATATGCCAGTTCGGTGAATCCAAGTGTACCGATTCTGCCCATGTCGGTGACGAGCGGTGAAGGCGTAAAACGTTGGTACGATTGGCTTTCCGCGCAAGGCGCCGATCACCCGTTGACAAGTTGATTAGCTCGGCGTAAACCGAGATATTAGCGTCACACAAGTGTGCCGACGGTCGACTCCGGTGACGTCAGGGGCAATCCTGCCCACTGCCCCGGAAAGCGGCAACGCATGCCAACCCAGGCTGCAGTCAAAGCCGAAGAAACGTTGATTCACGTGCTGTGGATCAATGCCGGACTCAGTTGTGACGGTGACTCTGTGGCGTTGACTGCCGCCACGCAACCCAGCATCGAAGAGATCGCCCTAGGTGCACTTCCTGGACTCCCGAAGATTGCTGTCCATTGGCCGCTGATCGATTTCGAATGCGGTCCGAACGGGGGAGCCGACGACTTCCTGGAATGGTTCTTCAAGGCCGACCGCGGCGAACTCGAGCCGTTCGTCTTGGTCGTCGAGGGATCGATTCCCAACGAGGCCCTGCACGACGAAGGCTACTGGTGCGGATTCGGCAACAATCCCGCGACCGGTCAGCCGATGACGACGAGCGAGTGGCTGGACCGGTTGGCGCCCAAGGCAACCGCAGTGGTCGCGGTCGGCACGTGCGCCACCTACGGCGGCCTCCATGCGATGGCTGGAAACCCAACGGGCGCAATGGGTGTGCCGGACTACCTGGGGTGGGAGTGGAAGAGCAAGGCAGATATACCGATCGTCTGCGTGCCCGGCTGCCCGATCCACCCGGACAATCTGTCCGAGACCCTCACCTATCTGCTCTACATGGCGACCGGCCAGGCCCCGATGATTCCGCTCGACGAAGCTCTTCGGCCGAAGTGGCTGTTCGGCGCGACGGTCCACGAGGGCTGTGATCGTGCCGGCTACTACGAGCAGGGCGATTTCGCCGACGAGTACGGCTCGCCGAAGTGCATCGTCAAGCTCGGGTGCTGGGGTCCCGTCGTCAAGTGCAACGTGCCCAAGCGCGGCTGGATCAACGGTGTCGGTGGCTGCCCGAACGTCGGCGGGATCTGCATCGGCTGCACGATGCCCGGTTTCCCGGACAAGTTCATGCCGTTCATGGACGAGCCGCCGGGCGGAAAACTGTCGTCAACCGCGTCGGGCCTGTACGGCTCGGTGATTCGCAGTCTGCGCAACGTAACCGGTCGCACGGTCGACAAGGAGCCGCGATGGCGGCACAAGGGCAGCAAGCTCGAATCCGGCGCGACGCGAACCTGGTAGGTGAGCTTCGATGACAACTGAGATCATTCCCGATCCGTCCCACAAGAAGATCGATCCCGACAGTCTCGTCGAGATGGCGTGGGATCCGATCACGCGCATTGTCGGCAGCCTCGGTATCTACACCAAGATTGATTTCGACAACCGTGAGGTCGTCGAGTGTCACAGCACTTCGTCCATCTTCCGCGGCTACTCGATCTTCATGAAGGGCAAGGATCCGCGCGACGCGCATTTCATCACCAGCCGTATCTGCGGTATCTGCGGTGACAACCACGCGACGTGCTCGTGCTATTGCCAGAACATGGCCTACGGAGTGAAGCCACCACACCTGGGTGAGTGGATCGTCAATCTCGGCGAAGCGGCCGAGTACATGTTCGACCACAACATCTTCCAGGAGAATCTCGTCGGCGTGGACTTCTGCGAGAAGATGGTCTCCGAGACGAATCCGGGTGTCCTCGCGAAAGCCGAGAACACGGCGGCGCCGCGTGCGGGCGACCACGGATACCGCACCGTCGCCGACATCATGCGGGCGCTGAACCCGTTCACCGGCGAGTTCTACCGCGAAGCGCTGCAGGTCAGCCGCTACACGCGCGAGATGTTTTGCCTCATGGAAGGCCGGCATGTCCACCCGTCGACGCTCTATCCCGGCGGCGTCGGAACGGTCGCAACGATCCAGTTGATGACCGACTACATGTCGCGGCTGATGCGCTACGTCGAGTTCATGAAGAAGGTCGTGCCGATGCACGACGACCTGTTCGACTTCTTCTACGACGCGTTGCCGGGCTACGAGAAGGTGGGCCTGCGGCGCACACTGCTCGGCTGCTGGGGGTCATTCCAAGATCCCGAGTTCTGCAATTTCGCGTACAAGGACATGGAGAACTGGGGCCGCAAGATGTTCGTGACCCCAGGCATCGTCGTGGACGGCGAGCTGCTCACGACATCCCTGGTCGACATCAACCTCGGCATTCGGATTCTGTTGGGCAGCTCGTACTACGACGACTGGACCGATCAGGAAACGTTCGTGAAGCAGGACCCGCTCGGCAATCCGGTCGACCGCAGGCATCCGTGGAATCAGCACACGAATCCCAAGCCGCAGAAGCGCGACTTGGATGACAAGTACAGCTGGGTGATGTCGCCGCGTTGGTACGACGGCACAGACCACCTGGCGCTGGACACCGGCGGCGGACCGCTGGCACGTCTCTGGTCCACCGCGCTGGCCGGGCTCGTCGACATCGGCTACGTGAAGTCGACTGGTCGGAGTGTGCAGATCGAACTGCCGAAGACCGCGCTGAAGGGACCGGTCAGCTTGGAATGGAAGATCCCCGAGCACGGCAGCAACACGATCGAACGCAACCGTGCGCGCACGTATTTCCAGGCGTACGCGGCGGCGTGCGCGCTGCACTTCGCCGAGAAGGCAATCGAGGAAATCCGGGCAGGGCATACGAAGACATGGGAGAAGTTCGACGTTCCCGACGAGGGCATCGGCTGCGGCTTCACCGAGGCCGTGCGCGGAGTTCTCTCCCACCACATGGTGATTCGGGACGGCAAGATCGCGAACTACCACCCGTACCCGCCGACTCCGTGGAACGCGAATCCGCGGGACAGCTATGGCACGCCGGGGCCGTACGAGGATGCGGTGCAGGGCCAGCCGATCTTCGAGGAGAACGACCGCGAGCACTTCAAGGGCATCGACATCATGCGCACGGTGCGCAGTTTCGATCCCTGCCTGCCCTGCGGTGTGCACATGTATCTCGGCGAAGGCAAGACGTTGGAGAAGCTCCACTCGCCGACGCAGACGCTGACCGGAGAGTAGCTGCCCGACAATCGACGGGGGAGAGTGTGACAGTGGATCGCCCCGAAGACCAGGATGAGAACCGCTGGCGGGGCGCAGGTGATCGGATCGAGACGTTGCTCGAGGCAAGTTCCTCGGGTGGCCCCATCGCGCGCGAGCGTGCTGAGGATCTCGTGCGCGAGGTGTCGGACCTGTATGGCGCAGGACTGCAGCACATCCTGGGCCTAGTTGACGATCAGACCGTCGAGCGACTGGTTCGCGACGACCTCGTCGCCAGCCTGCTGCTCGTGCACAATCTGCACCCGCACGACGTCTACACGCGGGTGCAGACGGCGTTGGAGAGCGTCCGGCCCTATCTCGGTTCGCATGGTGGCGACGTGACCCTGCTCGGCGTCGACGACGGCGTTGTGCGGCTCGAGTTCGGTGGAAGCTGTACGACGTGTCCATCGTCCTCGGTGACGCTCGAATTCGCGGTCGAGGACGCAGTGCGTGCCGCCGCACCGGAGGTCGATTCGATCGAAGTGGTTGCAGCGGAGCAGCAGTCGTCGGCTGCGGTGATTCCGGCGGACTCGCTCTTCACCCGGGTGCACTCCCATCCCGGTAGTTGGGTTGCCGTGCCGGAGGTGGCGGAGCTCGGACCGGGCGAGATCGGTGGATTCGCGGTCGGGGAGCTGGTGATCCTGGCGTGCCGGGTGGGCGACACGCTGTATGCCTATCGCGACTGGTGCCCTACCTGCGAGAACTCGCTCGCGGGCGCGATACTGCATCGCAGCCCCGACCGCACGGTGCTGCTGCGCTGCCCGACCTGTCGTTCGCTGTTCGATGTTGTCCACGCGGGAGCGGAGGCCGGGGACGGCACAGCGCATCTCGATCCATTGCCGCTGCTCGACCGTGACGGCGTGCTGTCGGTGGCGGTGCCCGCGGAGGTGCGCGGATGAGCAGCTCGTTCGATGTGATCCGGCGAATCACCGCCAACCGGCCACCAAGGCAGGTGGCCGGAGAGCGGTGCGAGATGTGTGCCGAATCGATCGCCGACGAGCACCAGCACGTTGTCGACGTCGAGGGCCGGCAACTGATGTGCGTGTGCCGGGGCTGCTATCTGCTGTTCACCGAGCCGGGTGCGGCCCTGCGGTACCGGGCTGTGCCCGATCGCTACCTGTCGTTTCCGGACTTCACGATCAGCCAAGGAGAATGGGACGCGCTGGAAATCCCCGTTGGGCTCGCGTTCTTGTTCCGCAACTCCTCGCTGGGGCGAACCGTTGCGTTCTACCCGGGGCCTGCCGGCGCCACCGAATCCGAACTGGCACTGGATGCCTGGCAGACGGTGAGGGATCGGCACCCCGCACTGGACGTGCTCGAGCCGGACGTGGAAGCGCTTCTCATCCGCATTCCTGAACAGGGCACGGCGGAAGCCGCGTGCCTGCTATTGCCCATCGACGCTTGTTACGAGTTTGTCGGCCGGATGCGAATGCAATGGCGCGGTTTCGACGGTGGGCAGGACGTGCGCCGCTATATCGAGGAGTTCTTCACCGCGGTGTCGGCGCATGCGAAACCGGCCTCGAGCGGAGCCTGCGAAGCTCGCACAGACGCCTCGAGCGGAGCCTGCGATGCTCGCACAGACGCCTCGAGCGGAGCCCGCGAAGCTCGCACAGAGTCTGGTGCGCGATGAGTCCGGCGTACTCCACCACATTCGCGGTGCTCGGGATGAAGCCCGAGCCATACGCTGTCGCGCCGATCCTCTCGGCTCGCATCGGCATCGCCTCGGTCGGCGACGAACCTGTCCACGCGATTGCGCTGCGCGCCCAGGTGCGGATCGAGCCGTATCGCCGCACCTATACCGACGAGGAAGGCGCAGGCCTGCACGATCTGTTCGGTCCGCGTGAACGCTGGCGGGACACCCAGCGGTCGTTTCTCTGGATGCATTGCACCACAATGGTTCCCGGTTTCAATGGCGGTTCCGAGATCGATCTTCCGATGCCGTGTACGTACGACTTCGAGGTGAGCGCGACAAAGTATCTGCACGCACTGCGCGAGGGCACAGTGCCGCTCATCTTCCTGTTCAGCGGGACCGTGTTCATCCGGGGTGCGACGGGATTTGCGATCCAGCAGATCCCGTGGGACCGCGAGGACAAGTTCGACATGCCGGTGTCGGTGTGGGAGGAGCTCGTCGACGCCCACTTCCCGAACTCCGGTTGGGTGCGGTTGTCACACGAGACGCTGGATGCGCTCGCGGCCTACAAATCCGGCCACGGCATGTTGGGGTTCGACGACGCGGTGAATGCGTTACTGGCGCGGGAGGGTTCGCCATGACCGGCGCGCGGGCGCGCGCCGTCGCCGACGCCGTCCTGTACGAGGGATACCTGCTCTACCCCTACCGGGCGAGCTCGGGAAAGAACCAGTCCCGCTGGCAGTTCGGGGTACTGGGCCCGCCGGGCGCCGCCGATTCCGGATTGGGCGAGGACGCGACGATATCGGCGCAGTGCCTGGTGGAAGGCGGACCCGAGCCAACCGTGACGTTGACGGTCCGATTCCTGCAATTGCAGCACCGCGGTGTCCAGGATTCGCTGGGCAACCCCGTCGCGGAACTGATCGCGGACGCCGAATCGTGGATCAGTTGGGATGAGGCCGTCGAGTGCGAACAGGTCGTCGGACCGCTGCCGCTGCATGGCGCGCTCGTGCCGCTCGACATTCCCGGCGGTAGCGACATCGAGACGATCGAGGGTGCGGGACGGCTCGTCCGCACCCGCGAGCCCGTGGTGGCAGAACTGGAGCTGACAGCCGATCGCGAGGGTGATCTCACGCGACTCACTATCGCAGTGCGGAATACCGGCGCTGCGGCGACCGACAAACACGATGCGATCGCGCGATCCTGCATCGGGGCCCACGTCATCGCCGAAGTACACGGTGGCGCGTTCGTCTCACTGCTCGAACCACCCGACGATGCCGCACTTGCCGCGGCGAATTGTCGGCAGCACCGGTGCTTCCCGGTCCTTGCCGGCCCGCCGGGAGACAGCGATGTGCTGCTGATTTCGCCGATCATCCTCTATGACCACCCGGAGATCGCCGAACAGAGCGAAGGGGCACTGTTCGACTCCACCGAGATCGACGAGATCCTCACGTTGCGCGTGATGACGATGACCGATGAGGAGAAGGCTCAGGCCCGCGCGACCGATCCGCTCGCAGCGCAGCTCATCGATCGCTGCGATGCGATGACTCCCGAGTCGATGCAGCGCTTGCACGGTGTACTGCGTGACCCGCACCTGGGTGAGGAGCAGCCACGTCTGGTTCCGGAGATTCCGGACGGCGTCGACTGGTGGGATCCGTTCGCCGACAATGCCGTCGCCCCCGACACCGACGCCGTCCTTGTTGCGGGAGTGCGTGTGGCGAAGGGCAGCCACGTTCGTCTGCATCCGTCGCGGCGGGCAGACGCACAGGACTTGTTCTTCGACGGCAAGCTTGCCCGCGTCACGGCGGTGCATGAGGACGTCGATGGGCAGGCGCACGTTGCTGTGGTCATCGATGACGATCCCGCAGCAGATTTGCACGAGTGGTACGGCCGGTACCTGTACTTCGCGCCCGACGAAGTCGAGCCCGTCAGCAGCCCGCAGAAGTGAGAAAGGAAGGTCCGCCATGCAAACGGTAGGACTGGTCGCAACCGCAATCGGTGCGTTGGTTGTTGCGGTCGGCGTCGTGATCGGAGTGCGTTCGATTCCCGATGTCCGGCGCTATCTGAAGATTCGACAGATGTAAGTCAGCGATTGGGGCAGAGGTGGGTGGCGCGACAGCGCCCACCGACGACAAGGAGTGAGTTGAGCAACGGCGTGCTGGTCGCCGGGATCGGGAACATCTTCCTCGGCGACGACGGGTTCGGCCCCGAGGTGGTGCGGCGAATGGCGCACCTCCCCGAAACAGGCGCGCGTGTCGTCGATTACGGAATCCGGGGCATGCATCTCGCCTACGACCTGCTCGGCCCGTGGGACGGGCTCGTCCTCATCGACGCCGTGCCGAACCGTGGGCGGCCGGGCCGGGTCGTCGTCATGGAAGCCGCGCCCGCCGAAGGCCCGGCGAATCTCGATGCGCACGCGATGAATCCGGAGGCCGTATTCGCGAGCCTTCGGGCGCTGGGTGGCGCGTTGCCGCCGACGATTGTGGTCGGCTGCGAGGTCGAGTCCGTCGATGAAGGCATCGGGTTGTCCGCGCCGGTCTCCGCCGCGATCGATGAGGCGGCCGACGCGGTACGGGACGTCGTCGCCGATCTCTCGGCGCGTCAGGAGGTGTGAGCCATGTGTCTCGGCATCCCCGGACGGGTCGTCGAAGTGCTCGACGGTTACCACAACCAGATCGCGCTCGTCGATGTGCATGGCGAGAAGCGGAAGGTGAACATCGGTTTGCTGGAGGATGATTCGCCCGCCCACCCCGGCGACTGGGTGATCATCCACATGGGATTCGCAATGGAGAAGACGGACGAGGCGGGCGCAGCGAAGGCAATGGCCGGGCTCGAGTTGCTCGGACGTGGTGAGAGCCCATGACGGCGACGGCACTCGACGGCCGGGTCGAACGGGTCCGGCTGGTTGTTCGCGGAATCGTGCAGGGCGTTGGTTACCGTCCGTTCGTCGCGCGACTGGCGAACGAACTCGGCCTGTCCGGTCATTGCGGCAACGATGAATCGAGCGTCTTCATCGAGGTGGAGGGGAGCGAGCGTTCGATCGCGCAGTTCGTGCGCCGATTGCGCTCGGACTCGCCGCCGATGTCGGAGATCCTCGATGTCAGCAGCGTTCGGCTGGACCCGCGGGGGGACACCGAGTTTCATATCACCGCAAGCCGTCATCGGTGCGGCGCCCGGACGTTGATCCCACCCGACGTCGCGACGTGTGCCGACTGTTTGCGAGAGTTCCACGACCCGGCGAACCGCCGTTACCTGCATCCATTCATCAACTGCACCAACTGCGGGCCGCGGTTCACCGTGATCCGGGACCTGCCCTACGACCGTCCGGCAACGACCATGGCCGATTTCGAGATGTGCTCGCGATGCGCCGCCGAGTATTCCGACCCGACCGACCGCCGCTACCACGCTCAACCGATCTCCTGCCACGAATGCGGGCCACGCGTGCATCTCGAACAGGACGGGTCTGTTGTCACCGGTGACCAAGCTGTTTTCGAGGGCGCGCGACGTGCGCTCCTGGACGGAAAGATATTGGCGGTCAAGGGAATCGGTGGCTACCACTTGGTCTGCAACGCCACGGATCCAGCGGCAGTGGCCACGCTGCGCGAGCGCAAACACCGGCCCGCCAAACCATTTGCGGTCATGGCGGCCGACCTCGATTTCGCGTACGCGCTGTGTGTGATCGACGACGTGGAGCAGGGACTGTTGCAGCAGCCCGCACGCCCGATCGTGCTGCTGCGCAAACGATCCGCCTCGCAGGTGGCAGACGAGGTGGCGCCGGGTCTCGACGAACTCGGCGTGATGCTTCCCTACACGCCGGTGCATCAATTGCTGTTCGACGCGACAATGCCGCGCGTGCTCGTGATGACGTCCGGCAACCTGAGCGGTGAGCCACTGTGTTTCGCCGACGACGACGCGCGGATGCGGCTAGCCGGGATCGCCGACGTCTTCCTCGTACACGATCGAGAGATCGCCGTGCCCTGTGAGGACTCGGTCGTGACCGTGTCGCTCGGGTCCGAGGTACCCATCCGGCGCTCTCGAGGGTTCGCACCACTGCCCGTTCCATTGCCCGACACGGGACCAGTTGTGTTGGGCGTCGGAGCCGAACTGAAGAACACCTTCTGCCTCACGCGCGAAGACCTCGCGTTCTGCTCCGCGCATCTCGGCGACATGGGCACGCTGGAAAGCCAACGGGCGTTCGAGCGGTCGATCGACCAGCTCACCACCCTGCACGGCGTCACACCGAGCGTGGTTGTCGCAGACGACCATCCCGGCTACTCAACTCGACGATGGGCCGAACGGTACTGCGACGTCAACGATCTCGCGTTGCACACGGTGCAGCATCACCATGCGCACGTGGCGTCGCTCATCGCCGAACACGGCCGCTTGGGTACACCGCTGCTAGGAATCGCCTTCGACGGCACCGGATACGGGTGTGACCGGACAGTGTGGGGCGGCGAGCTGGTGGCGGTCGGAACCGAAGTCCTGGACTTCGAACGCGTCGGGCACCTGCAGTCATTCCAGCTGCCCGGTGGCGACACCGCGATTCGCAATCCGGTTCGAGTGGCGATGTCGCTGCTCCACGAGGCGGGAATCGAGGCATCCGACGCCCTGCCGTGCATCCGTGCCCTGCGAGATGGCGAACACGAACTGATCGCGTCGCAGCTGTCCACCGGTGCAGGTTGTGTCCGGACCACGAGTGCTGGCCGGCTTTTCGACGGAGTGTCGTCGCTGCTCGGCGTGCGGCACCGGGTGACCTACGAGGCTCAGGCTGCCATCGAGTTGGAGGCGCTGGCGCGTTCGGCTGCCCGACCGATTCCACTCGCCATAGATATCGACGTCGACCAGCTGACCCTTCGAGCGCTACTCGAGGAACTGGTGCCCGCCCTTCGGCGAGGAGACGATACGGCGTCGCTGGCGCTCGGATTCCACCACGCGCTCGCGCATGGGACCGCGGAACTCGCGGTTCGGCGCGCGAAGGACTTCGGGATCCGCGGCATCGGTTTGACCGGCGGCGTGTTCCAGAATCGTCTGCTGCTACAACTGCTTCGGGAAGAGTTGGAGTACAAAGGTTTCGACGTCCTGACGCACCGGCGTGTGCCCGCGAACGACGGTGGTCTTTCGCTCGGGCAGGCGGTCCTCGGTCGCGCGATCGCTGCGCGGCACGCACGAATGGGAGCACAGTCATGACAGCCACCGCACATTCGCCTACCGAACTGATCGACGGGGCCCTGTCCGAGGATCTTGCCGCGGCCGCGTTGGCGCTCGCACGACGCTTCTCCGCAGGCGCCACGTTATGGGCGGTGTCGCCGCAGTGGGAACCGCATGCTCACCACATCGCCGTGGAGTTCGTCCATCCGGTCATCATGGGCAAGCGAGCGCTTCCATCGGTTGCGCTCGTCGAGCCGGATCCGGTGGCGCAGTGCAGAGTTGCGACGAGACCGGGCGACGTCGTCATCGCCGTCGCCTCGGCTGACCAGCCACAGGTGCTCGACATCATGCGCCGTGCACCCGCGTGGGGTGCCGACACGATCTGGATCGGCTACGGCGAACGGCCGGATTCCGGCGCAGCCGACCACATCCTCTGGGTTTCGTCGGACGATCCGATGGTTCCTGCCACCGGGCGGTTCGTGCTGATGTACCACCTGCTGTGGGAACTGACTCACGTTTGCTTCGAGCATCCGGGATTGATGTCCGTCGATGAGCCCGAATGCGCCGATGAGGGCTGCATCACCTGCGGCGACCTGGGGACGCTTGCCGAAGTGGTTGTCCTGCCTGGTAATCCGAAGGAGCCGGCGCTCGTCCGCACCAGCGACGGTGAGGAGTACATCGACGTCATGCTCATCGAAAATGTCGCTGTGAACGATCTGGTGGTTGTACACGGCGGAGCGGCGATCACACGACTCGACGATCTGTTGGGAGATGGGTGATGGCCGAGACCGAAAGTACTAACTTCCTGTACCCGTTCATCGACGCCGAGGAGAACGACGCGGCCTCGTTGCTCACAGATCTGGCGTCCTCGGCCCGCGGAAAGGCCGACGTGAGTCTGCGTCTGCAACAGGCGTCGATGCAGGAATGGGGGGAGGGCATAGCCGAAGCCGGTCGGCAGATGGCCGAGCGCTTCGCACGCGGCGGCCGCCTGTACACCTTGGGGAATGGCGGAAGCTCTACGGACGCAGCCACATTGGCGACCCTGTTCAGTCGGCCGGCACTCGGTCGTCCCGTGGCCGCCTGGTCGCTTGCGGCCGACACGTCGGTCGTGACCGCGCTCGGCAACGACGTGGGGTTCGACCTGATCTTCTCGCGTCAGATCATCGCGCACGCCAAGGAGCGCGACATCGCGGTGGCGTTGTCGACGTCGGGCAACTCCGACGATCTGTTGGTGGCGCTGGCCGAGGCGAGGAAGCGCGGCCTGCTGACCATCGGTTTCGCCGGGCACGACGGCGGTCGCATGGCGACCTGCGACGACCTCGACTTCTGTTTCACGATCCGGTCGCAGAGCATTCACCGCATCCAGGAGACCCACGCCGTTGTCGGCTACCAACTCTGGTCCGCGATGCAGGACCGGATGGCCGAGCTCTCACGAAGTAGCGCGACGGGAGCGCACCGATGACGAATACCCGAACCGAACCGGCCACCGCGGTCGAACGCGAAGCTCGAATGCTCGAGCGGATCGACAAGTTCCGCAAACGTCGCCCACGGCTCCTCGACACCGTGGTGACACTCGCCCACGGAGCGGGCGGGAAATCGTCTGCGGCCCTGGTCGACGCGGTGTTCCTCGAAGCGTTCCGCAACCCGGAGCTCGAACAACTGGGAGACGCCGCGGTGGTCACACTCTCCTCGGACGAGCGGATGGCCTTCTCGACGGACTCGTATGTTGTTCAGCCCCTGCGATTTCCGGGTGGATCAATCGGGAATCTCGCCGTCCACGGCACGGTCAACGACCTGGCCGTGGCCGGCGCGCGGCCGCGGTGGCTTTCGGCTGCGTTCGTCATCGAAGAAGGATTCGCCATCGCCGACCTGAAGCAGATCGTCGCGGACATGCGCGAGTCCGCGCTGGCCGCCGGCGTCAAGATCGTCACCGGTGACACCAAGGTCGTAGGGAGGGGTGCCGCCGACGGCGTGTACATATCGACTGCCGGAATGGGTTTGATCCCGCAGGGCCGCAAACTCGGCGCCGAACTGGTGAAGCCGGGCGACCGGGTCGTCGTCTCCGGAACCATCGGTGAACACGGTATGGCGGTCATGCTCGCGCGAGGCGAACTCGCCATCGAGGCAGACATCGACTCCGACACGGCGCCGGTGAACGGACTCGTCGAGGCGATGCTGGCCGCGGCGCCGTCCACCCGCTGGATGCGCGACGCCACCCGCGGCGGCGTCGGAACCGTCTGTAACGAGCTGGCCCAGATTGCAGGGCTGGCGGTCGTTCTCGATGAAGACAAGCTGCCCGTGCAGCCGCAGGTGCTCGGCGCCTGCGACATGCTGGGCATCGATCCGCTCTACGTCGCCAACGAGGGCAAATTCATCGCCATCGTCGCACCGGAGGAAGCCGACGCGGCGGTCGCTGCGCTGCGCGCGCATCCGTTGGGCGCCAACGCAACTGTGATCGGTGAGGTGATGGCGGAGCCGGAAGGCATCGTCGCGCTCCGCACCGCATTCGGCGGCAGCCGCATCGTCGACATGCTCGTCGGCGACCCGCTGCCCAGGATCTGCTGAAGCGAGGAGGCAGTGACATGTGTTTGGGCATACCAGGACAAGTCGTGGACATCGTCGACGAGGAGCAGTACCTGGCCAAGGTCGCTGTCAACGGCGTGCGCCGCATCATCAGTGTGCGGCTCCTCGCCGACGAGGGATTGGTCGTAGGTGATTGGGTGCTGGTCCATGTCGGGTTCGCCATGTCGAAGATCGATGAGGTCGAGGCGCAACTGACGCTCGAGCAGGTGGCGAAGATGGGCGCCGACTACGTCAACGAGATCGACGCCTTCAACTCGTCACAGATCGCTTAGGAGGTGCCGGAATGAAGTTCGTCGACGAATTCCGCGACCCGGCCGCGGCACGCGCCTTGGTCAAGTCGATCACCGAGCTCGCCGGAACCGACGAGTTCAAATTCATGGAGGTGTGCGGCGGTCACACGCACACCATCTACCGGCACGGCATTGAGCATCTGCTCCCACAGCACGTGGAGTTGGTGCACGGCCCGGGGTGCCCTGTGTGTGTCATTCCGATGGGGCGTGTCGACGATGCGATGTCGCTCGCCGAGCATCCCGCAGTCATCTTCACGACGTTCGGCGACATGATGCGCGTGCCAGGGTCACGCGGCAACCTGATCGAGGCGAAGGCCAGAGGCGCAGACGTGCGGTTCGTCTACTCCCCGCTGGATGCCCTGAAGATCGCCGTCGACAACCCGTCGAAGGAGGTCGTCTTCTTCGCCGTCGGGTTCGAGACCACCGCACCCTCGACGGCCGTAACCCTGGTCCGTGCAAGGCAATTGGGCGTCAAGAACTTCACGGTCTTCTGCAACCATGTCACGATCGTTCCGCCGATCAAAGCGATTCTCGACTCGCCCGATCTGCGGTTGTCGGGATTCCTCGGGCCGGGCCACGTATCGACCGTCGTGGGAACCCGCCCCTACCGGTTCGTGTCCGAGGTCTACGGCAAGCCGATGGTGGTCGCAGGGTTCGAACCGCTGGACATTCTCGCGTCGGTGCACATGCTGCTCCAGCAGATCCGGGACGGCCGCTGCGAGATCGAGAACCAGTACACCCGCGTGGTCAAGGCGGAGGGAAACACTCAGGCGCTGAAGCTGATGGCCGAAACCTTCGAACTGCGACCACATTTCGAGTGGCGCGGGCTCGGATTCATTTCGCAGAGCGCGCTGAAGGTACATCGCGATTACGTCGACTTCGATGCCGAGGCTCGGTTCTCGATGCCGGGTGTACGGGTGGCGGATCCGAAGGCGTGTCAGTGTGGCGAGGTGCTCAAGGGCGTCATCAAGCCGTGGGAATGCAAGGTCTTCGGCACGGCCTGTACTCCCGAGACTCCGATCGGCACCTGCATGGTGTCACCCGAAGGCGCGTGCGCGGCGTACTACAACTTCGGACGGCTGCACCGCGAGACTTCCCTGCTGGTCGGCCGGCGCTCGGAGCTGTGAGTGGCGGCGCCGCCGGGGCACCGACTGTTCGCTCGGTACGTGCACACGCCGAACTCGCTCGGCTACTGCGGTCCCGCCGACGCCGCTGCCCTGGAAGCGGTCGCGTGCGGACATGATGCCGACGGCGGCATCGAAGGGCTGGCGCGGAAGTTCACCGGGGCGTGGCCGTATCAGCAGTTGATCGCCGAACTGTCGGGGGTCGCGGACCCCCTCGACGAGCGTGTCGGTCGTGCGTACTGGACAGGCAACGAGCTGACCGAGCAGATCGACGGTGTCGAGTTCGGTCGTCTGTTGCTTGCGCGGTTCGCGCCGCAGGCGGCGCACTACTGGAAATACCTGACCGACGGGTTGCTCGACGAAGCCGCACCGACCCACATCTTTCACGTCCTGGGGATCTATCCCTGGACGCGCTTGCTGAACTCCAGCACACCGGAAGCGGTTCATGTGCTCGATTCGTGCCGAATCGCACCGGCCACGGTCGTGGGGGTCGGACCCGACGAGGTCGTCGTTCGTGAGCAGCGACTCGAGTTCGACGGACGCCTGTCAATTGGGGCCGAACAGGACCGTTCCGTGCGTTATCGCGTGCCGGAAGGCAAATTCGTGGGCGAACTGGACCGCGGCGACCTCGTCGCCATCCATTGGGATTTTGTCTGCGACAGGCTGTCGGCCGAGCAAGGGGAGCGGCTGACCTACTGGACACGATGGCAGTGCGAGCGCACGAATCGCCGGTTGTGACGTCTGGACAGAAGCTGACGTCTCCGAGGGGACCTGGCAGCCGACCATGGAAACGCCGATACCCACTAGAACGTGTACTAGTTTTGGCGGGTACGGTCGACGCGACCGAGCGGTTTGTCGTGTCGTTGGACACACCCGCACAATACGACCCGCAGGGAGTTTCTCGTGGCAGACGCCGACCTCCGCCGACCCGTGCACTCCGGCCACCTGACGGTGGGTGCGCTTGCGCGCAACAAGGACAAGCCGGTTTTGTTTCTCGGCGACACCACGCTGACCGGCGGCGAGCTCGCCGAGCGCATCAGCCAGTACATCCAGGCCCTGGAGGCAGTGGGCGCAGGTACCGGTTCCGCCGTGGGACTGCTCTCGTTGAACCGTCCCGAGGTGCTCATGCTCATCGGCGCCGGCCAGACTCAGGGCTATCGCCGTACCGCCCTGCACCCGATGGGTTCGCTGGACGATCATGCCTATGTCTTGGCCGATGGCGGCATCACCACGTTGATCATCGACCCCACCCCGGCGTTCATCGAGCGGGCGCTGGGGCTGATCGAAAAGGTGAGCAGCCTGCAGCAGATCCTCACCCTCGGTCCGGTGCCCGATGCATTGGTAGGCAAGGGCGCTTCGGTCGTCGACCTGGTTGCCGAGGCCGCCAAATACGATCCGAAGCCGCTGGTGGCTGCCGACTTGGCGCCCGATCACATCGGTGGGCTGACCTACACGGGCGGGACGACCGGTAAGCCGAAGGGCGTCATCGGCACCGTTCAGTCGATCACCACGATGACGACGATCCAGCTCGCCGAGTGGGAATGGCCCGAACATCCGAAGTTCCTGATGTGCACCCCGCTGTCGCATGCGGGTGCGGCGTTCTTCGTGCCCACCATCATCAAGGGCGGCGAGCTGGTCGTGCTGAAGACCTTCGACCCCGCCGAGGTGCTCCGGGTGATCGAGGAGCAGAAGATCACGGCCACGATGCTGGTCCCGTCGATGATCTACGCGCTGATGGACCACCCGGATTCGCACACGCGCGACCTGTCGTCACTGGAGACCGTCTACTACGGCGCCTCGGCCATCAACCCGGTCCGGCTCGAGGAAGCGATCAACCGGTTCGGCCCGATCTTCGCGCAGTATTTCGGCCAGTCCGAGGCCCCGATGGTCATCACCTACCTCGCCAAGGGCGATCACGACAAGAAGCGGCTGACCTCGTGCGGCCGGCCGACGCTGCTCGCTCGGGTGGCGCTGCTCGGTGAAGACGGCAAGCCGGTGCCGCAGGGCGAGGTCGGCGAGATCTGCGTATCCGGGCCGCTCCTGTCGGGCGGGTACTGGAACCTTCCGGACGCGACCGCCGAGACCTTCAAGGACGGCTGGATGCACACCGGCGATCTCGCCCGCGAGGACGAGGACGGGTTCTATTTCATCGTCGACCGCACCAAGGACATGATCGTCACCGGCGGTTTCAACGTATTCCCCCGCGAGGTGGAGGACGTCATTGCCGAGCATCCGGCGATCGCGCAGGTATGCGTGGTCGGCACACCCGACGAGAAGTGGGGTGAGGCGGTCACCGCAGTGGTTGTGTTGCGTCCCGGCGTCGACAGCTCCGAGGAATCGGTCGCCACGATCACGGCCGAAATCAAGGCTGCGGTGAAGGAGCGTAAGGGTTCGGTGCAGTCGCCCAAGCAGGTCATCGTTTCCGAGTCGGTGCCGGTAACCGCGCTCGGCAAGCCGGACAAGAAGGCGGTGCGTGCCCAGTTCTGGGCTGACAGCGCACGTTCTATCGGCTGAGGCAGCACGCAGTAAGACCATGAAACGCAGCGCCCACTTTTCAACATCACGCGCGGGATTCCGTGCGTATGTGCGAAAAGTGGGCGCTGGCGTTCAGGAGGGCCTCGGTCAGGACACCCTGGCCCGCCTTTAGGCCGGCTCCCGCATCACGCCGGCATGGCGAACCTTCCCGGAGACGCCTGGAAGCTCTTGCCGCGGCGACCAGGTCTGCATCCCGTCGGTGCTATCGGAATAGAAGTACTTTCCTTCGACGTAGGCGTCGAAATACATCCGCCAGGCGCCGTTCGGCAACTGGACCACGGCGGGGCCCTCCACCAACGTGCCCCAATTTCCCGGGGGGACGAATGAGTAGGGTCCCGTCGCCGACGGCGCGACCGCATGCTCGATGATCTTCCTCGTCTCGTTCTTGGTGAACGCGTGATAAGTCGATCCCACCTTCACGACGGTGGTGTCGATGTGGTCCGCTCCGATCCCGCCGAGCGGAACGGGCAGGCTCCAGATTCTGAGTCCGGGGTCCAGCGCCGTCATCAGGTACGGAACGAATCCTCCACCGGTCGACATCGACAGGATGACGTTGACGCGGTCGCCGTCCACGAACCATTCGGGCGCCCAGGCTTTCGTGGTGAATGGCGACAGCGACGGTCCATCGCTGGACCCGGCCGAACCCGAGGAACCGGGTGGGCTCGCAGAACCCGTGCCGTCGCCCGTGCCTGGCAGGAAGGCGCAGCAAAGCGGGACTGGCCAGTTACCGAGGAACGTCCAGTTGATCCGGTCATTGCTGCGCGCGAAGCCGATATTCGCCCCGTCGACCGTGGTGTAGGTGAGGTAGTACAACCCGTCCGTGTGCCGGAAGATACTTGGGTCACGCACCAGCCCTGACGGAGGCCGATACGCCGACAGTCGGGCCGGTTGGAACTGCGTGGCGTCCCACGACTCGTACACATCCAGGTCGCGGTCGCTGATATTGCTGAATGCCACCATCGTGTACCGCCAGGCGGGCGGTGCGGCGCCGCTGCTCCCCGGTGCGGCGACCAGCAGTCCCGCGACAGCGAGCAGCACCATCGATATGACAGGAAACCAGGATCGCTTGGTCGGCGTCACCGGTGCAGTATCCATGAAAACAGGCGCACCATGCGTAAGTTTGGCCGCATGTGCATCGGATCGGTTACCGGCGCCTTCGGTGACGCCGTCCAGGACAGGTGTTGGTGAAACTCGTTGTGGCGCAATGTTTGTACCTGATACATAACCGGACCCCAGCAAGAGTTCGATCGCAACAGACGTGATCTGCACCGATCGGCGCGTCCGCCCGACGTATATTTGGGAGGATCTGGATCCTCGATCCGAGGTGATCGCAATGAGCGTGTTGTCGGCGGAACTGAAGACATCGACGCGGCCGGAGGTCGGTGCCGCTGCACTGTCGCATGGGTGGCGCGAGCGGCGTCGACTACGGAAACGCCTAGCCGAACAGGACCGGCGCAGTGCTCAGCTTGCCGAGTTGCGCGCTATCGGCGCCATGCTCGAGGACGCGGAGAGGATCGTGCGCGCGGGTTGGGTGCAGCACGCATGGTTCTCCTACCGCGACGAGCGGGACCGCATCGCCGTCGCGAGTGCGCACGACCTGCGCCGCATGTCCGGCCGGCCGGTCGTCGGAGCCTGCCTGGTTGGCGCGATCGTGCAGGCGGGCGGCGGTGTACCGGCCGTGTGGTCACAGCCGGTACAGCGCACACTTGACCTGCTCTGGCACACCCTGCGTGAGAACAACCGGCCGGTGCAGTGGTGTCCGGCACCGTCGATGCGGCTGGCTCGGTTGCGTGAATTGACCGGATGGAACGACCGTCAGGGACGCGACCGAGACGAGGTGCTCGCATTGCTGGGCGCGGCCCGGGTGGCAGCTGACCGACTGGGCGCCGACGTGGCGGAGGCGGCGCGCTAGTCCCGGTGGCGCGATCGATGACCACAAATATTCATACCAAGGTGGGGTCGGAGACGAGGGCGCTGCTGCCGGCGCTGATCAACGCCTGATCGATCAGATCCTCGAAATAGTTCGGATGAGTGACGGTCACGGTGACTGCTTGGGCTTAGCCGGGCCAGTCCTTGTCATGGCGAATTCCTCTCACGTCGATGAAATCGCTGTTGTAATGCTGCGGTTTCGACGGCTCCGCTGGCTTCCACCGTCGGGGTGGAACTGGCGCACCCACAGCTGTTTGCGGGCCGGCGCTTCACTTACAGGACCTCGAGCGACATTATGGCGATGAAATAACCGGGGGTGCATAGGTATTCACCCCGAAGGTGGAAGCGATCCGGTATGGCGGCGAAGGACAGTTATGGGGCGTTCCCGAACGGGGAAGGTCAATGTTCGTCCAGCACCTTCGCTGGCCGAGATCGAAAGGTTAAGAACATGAACAAGTTTGCGCTCCGTATCGCCACTGCATCTGCGGCCGCCGTTTCGCTGATTGCGCTCGCGGCGGGAACTGCGTTAGCCACGCCGTATGTGAGTCCGGGGGATCCAGCACCGATCGACAACGTGATCAACGGCGAGCAACTCGACGCGAATACGGGCACGCTGGCCTACCAGTGCATGTGGCTCGGTCCCGGTATCGGGTTCGGATCGAATCCTGCGGGTGGCGTTGGGCCGGTCAGCGGACTGTTCTTCGCGTCTGGAACCGTCCAAGGCGTGTGCATGGACACGACGAACGGCGGCCTCGCCACTGGCATCGGATGGGTCGAATAGCACCGTTTCATCCGTTGCCGCGCAGCACCCGACTCCAGTCTGGTGCTGCGCGGCTTTTCGGCGTATCGAACTGTGCGCATCTGGGTGCGCGTCCCCGACCTATGAGCGGACGCGGTGGGGGAGCACGGTGCTAACCACTCGGACGAGCGCGGCGATATCCGCGTCGACGATCCGGAATGCTACGAAGCCACCCACAACGACAATGGCTCCGACGACGCCCAACCCGATGATCGAGTCGATGACCAGGTGCAGATCTTGCGGGCCGAGGAACATGACTCCGGCAACGATCCCCAGCAGGGGTGTGAGGGCCGTGACGACGAGAACCTGCCCGCATCGGCGCGCCAGTCGGCGCAGTTGCTTCGCATCGTCGGGTGTCGTGGACCCGTACATCAACAGCGCGGGGTAATACCAGCGCACGACATGAGCGGTCACCAACAGGAAGGGAAATATTGCGGCGATGGTCGCAGTGACGACTTGCGAGGCGAAGAGGTTGGCGATCAACCCGATACGCAGATCGGCGATAACCAGAATCGTCCCACCGAGTACCACCAGTGAGCACAGCCATCCCGTGAACGCGATGAGCGCCAGTCGATCTGCGCATACCAGGGTGTCGTGACGAGCACGTGCGAGAGTCGTTGCGTTGTACCACTTTCCCGTCCGTACACCCCACGGAACGGTGATGACGTTGCGGCAGACATAGACCATCAAACCGCCGAACGCCGGGAAGAACGTGACTGCGACGACGATAACCATCGTCGTGTAGGCGGGGTGCGTCTCGGCAGGCAGGTGGCGGGTCAGCAGAGCTACGTTATGGCCGAATATGTAGGCCGTAGCTAGGATTTGGCCCATCACGAGCGCGCTCGTCGCCACGGGTATGGGGCGCAACGCGAGACGCTCGCGGAGGCTTCCATGCGGTGGGTCCACCAGGCTGCGGGCGCGGGCGTCGAGGCTAAGCGCGAGCTGCTGAGCGAGTTCGGCGCCCGACGACCATCGACGCTCGGGACGCGGAGCGAGACAGGTTAGCAGTACACGGCGCAGCGTGGCGGGGCAGTCGGCCGGCACGTCATCGAGCGCGGACGCCTCGATACCGCGCCTCCGCAGTGCGAGCATGCGTTCGAGCGAAGTCGGGGAATCGCCCGCGCAAGTCTCGTCGGCGAACGGCCGCGCGCAGGTGAGAAGTTCCCACAGCATGACGCCGAGGGCGTAGATATCACTGCGACCGTCGAGGCTCTCGGCCGTACCGGGAAGGCCCGGGTGGCACGCTTCCAGCTGTTCGGGGGACATATAGGGAAGCGAGCCGCCGAAATAGACCGCCGGGGTCGCGCCGGGGATGTGCTGGTTGAAACTGATGTTGAAGTCGGCGAGTTGCGGTGCGCCGTCCATGGTTAGCAGCACATTGGCCGGCTTGATATCTCGATGCAATACGCCGTGCTGGGCCGAGTAGTCGAGTGACTCGGCGAGTCGGCGTCCCAGCCACGCGACGGTTTCCGGCCAAGACAGCGATGAGAGCTCCGCTCGAATCCCGGACTCAACTGGGACCGAGCCCTTTTCGCCGAGCGCCTCGTCGACGGCCGCCAGCAGTAGCGCGCCATTTCGCTGGGCCGGTGCGGTGTCGGCGGCGCGCTGCAGCAAGTCGAGCAAGGTTCCGCCCGGTACATACTCCATGTACATGAGCTTCAGGTCTCGCTCGGCGAGGAGGCGCTGGTCGAAAACCCGCACAATGTAGGGATGATCCAGTTGGGCCAAGGTTTGCGGTTCTGTGCCGTGATTGTGTGAAACCTTCAGTGCCACAAGGCGATGCATGGATCGTTGACGTGCGAGGAACACCCGTGCGAATGCGCCGCGGCCGAGGTCGAGCAGCAGGTCGAAGTCGTCGATCTGGGAGCCGACTTCGAGCGTTTCGAGCGCATCGAGTGCTTCGACCGCGCGCGGGCGCACGATCAGGGTGCTGCGGTAATCACCCGAGGACAACCGCGGCCGTACGTCTTCGGAGTACTCCGCCGGGTCCACCGCCACGCCCGCGCGACGCAGACTGAAGAATTCCTCGTATAGCAGGTCGGGGGATAGTGGAACGGCTCGCAGTTCCGGAAACTCCGCAAGGTATTCGGCCAGCCGTTTGGGATTGGCGGCCCGGCCCGACCGGAACTTCATGTCGACTTTGATCAGTTCGACCAGGAAGACGTTGCGGATATCGGTCGCGTCGGGGATGAAGGCAGCCAAATCGGGCGGTACATCGTGCTGTGACCAGGCAGTGGAGAATCGCGCGAGCACTGCGGCCAGCGCCGTCTGCGTGTCGCACGAAGAATTGTCGTCGACGAGGCCGGTGGCCTCGGTCGGCGATCGAACGTCGCGCTCCATTGTCGGAGTCCTCGCCGCACGAGCGGTAGTGCAATCGTAGACCGTTGCCCGTTGCGGTGTCGGAGGCTTCGGATAGCCCCGAAGAGTGTGGATAGGCGCACACTAGGTTCGTGTCGGAGGCGCAAGAACCCGTTGGCGTCGGACAGGCCGAAGTAATCTTCGACGACAGCCAAGGCAGGCAGTGCAGCGTCGTGCTATCGGCGGATCGGGCGATAGTTGTCATCGGTCGTGGTTCCGAGGCTGACATCGCGCTGACCTGGGACCCTTCGGTCTCGAGGTTGCACGCTGCTCTGCGGTGGATGGGTGCGTACTGGACGCTCGAGGACAACGGTTTATCGAGCAACGGCACATTCGTGAACGGCAAGCGACTGGCCGGTCGGCATCAAATGCGCAACGGCGACATCGTGCTCGTCGGCGAGACGTCACTGCTGTACCGCGGCAATCGGGGAATCGGCCAACCGGCCACACGCGAATCCGGCCACGAACCGCTTGCGATGCGCCCCACCGACGCCCAACTGGACGTTCTTCGCGCGCTGTGCCGGCCGCTTGCACACGCGCCCTACGCCGTGCCGGCCTCCAACCGGCAGATCGCCGAGGAGCTTGGCATATCCGATGCCACCGTGAAGTCCCACATGCGTGAGCTCTTCCTCCGGTTCGGTATCGACAGCGCGCCGCGTGGACAGAAGCGGAGCCGCCTCGCCCAGCGCGCGCTCGATGACGGACTGGTGACGTCGCAACCCGACTGATCGGTCAGGCTGCAATTACCCCGCGGGGCGGCCACCCCATTGATTCGTGCGAGGTGCGCTGAACACGGGAGGTGCGCGCCGTGAAGATTTCGACTATTAATTTCCTGTGCACCTGCCGACTTCTGCTGTGACAACGCTCCTCTGGGGGAACCGATGACAACGCCCAACAACGACATCGCTCAGCTCGCGCGGCGGGTCGATGATGCGCGCGGTCGGATGGTCTATCAGTCGGATCCGGCCCTCACCGAAGTGCTGTCGGAGAACGAACTGCAAGCCGAACGGGACCTTGCCGAGCGGATTCGCGTCGAGGACCGAGCGCAGCGCTGGAAGCACGTGCAAGCGACCGCGGCTGCGGCCGATCGCGCGCGGGGCACCGCAGAAGAAATCGAGAGGGCCGACATGCGCGATCTCCTCATCGCTCGCAAGGCGATCGCGGCCCAGCGGCGTGAATCGAGCCCGCACGCGAAACTCGCATCGCTGTACCAGAATCGGACATGGTCGCTGCGAGCGCTTGCCGGAGTGGTCGTCGCCGGCATGCTGTGGTCGGCGGTCAACGTGCAACACAACATCGCCCCGGGCGGGGCATCTGATCCACTGTTCTGGTTCAGCTATCTGCTGGAAGCCATGATCAGCGTCTGCCTCATCATCATCATGATCGGAACCAACAAGGTTGCCGAATGGGGTGTGCTGGACAGCCGTTGGCAGGTCGCCACGGCAGAAGCCGCGCTGTTGTCGCTCACGATCGGTCTGAATGTCTACCCGTATGTCCGCACGGGCGACTGGTACGACGCGATGGTCCACGCGGTCGCGCCGGTGATGATCGGCGTCGCGTTGCTCATACACAACGCGGCAAGCCAGCGCTATGGCCTCGCGATCTACCGCGCGACGGATGCGATGCGCGATATGCCCGATCCCGCCGAGCAGATCCGGCAGAAGCTGCGTGTGCGACGGATGTCGACGATGTCGGACTACAACGACACGACCGCGCCGCAACAGCCGACGGATTCCGCGCCGCCGATTCGGGCGATCGTCGCTGTCGAACCGGCAACCGTAGCTGTAGACGCTGAGGTGCTGGACGACGACGCTGCTGTCGTAGCCACTCCGACGACACTGTCCGGCGCGAAGGAGAAGGCTGCTGCCGAGGTGGACGCGCTGTTCGAGGCGATCCTGACGCGGCCATCCGACGACAAGAAGAACGAGGGAAGCGCCGACGCTTCCGCGGCGGCACAGGAGGGCCCTGATCTAGTGCAGGAGCTCGCCGAATTGCAGGCCGCGAGGAAGCGGGCCCGCGGCGGGAAGCGCTCCTAGCCCACCTGCGGCACGGAAAAGCCGGTATCGGGTTCATCCGATACCGGGCTTTCGCGTTTTCTGGGTTGTGCTCGATCAGCCCGCGAAGTTGGGGCAAAGATTCGTGGTTGCTGCGCTGACGAACAGCGTGCCCTGATTGAAGTTGTAGGTCCGTTCGACGGCGCTCATCTCGTCGAGTACCGAGACGCCGGCGCGGAGGTGGTCGCATGTCGCGTTCCCGGCCGCCACCATCTCGTCGGGCGTCTTACCGGGCAGGGTGGCGTTGTTGATGGTGATCTCGTCGAGAAAGGACGCCGGCGTGGCCATTGCCATGCCGCCGCCGATGACGCCCGCGCCGACACCGGCGACGGTCAGGGCGAAGGTTGCGGCGACGGCGTTGCGGCGAATGCGGGTGGTGAACACTGTGTTGTCCTCTGCTCGGTCTGGATGATCGGGTTTGGGATTGCTCTGCACACCGTGTCTCGGTATGGGCAATACATTTCCTCGTGAATCGATGTCGAGATACCCACCCTTGGGGTGTGGATGGGTGCCCTCCGGGGTGGCGTGCTGACACCCTGGATCACCGTTTCGCTGTCCCGATCGTGGTCGTCATGGCCTACTGCAATCGAGATAGGTCATCCACGAGAACGCGGGCGTCCTGCAAGTCGGCGGTATCGAAACCCTCTGTGAACCAGCCATATACAGGCATCAGAAGCTCGCATGCCTGGTCGCGCTTGCCCTGCTGCTGCCACAGTCGAGCCAGGCTGGTGGCGGCGCGGAGCTCCCATGATTTCGCTTGTTGTTGGCGTGCGACCTCCAATGCCCGCTGGAAACACTGCTCCGCCTGGGTTGCGTTTTCTGCGCTCTGTTCGAGGAGCAACTCGCCATTGATGCGGTACACCTCGGACTCGTAGAGGTGCTCGTCGTTGCGCTCGACCCACTGCATTGCCTCATCGAGCGCGGCAAAGCCTTCGTCGAACTGTCCGGCCTTGCCCTTCGCCTCGGCAAACAGTGCAAAGAACCATGGCCAGACCGCGCCCATGTCGAAAGCGCGGCGGCGATCCATCGCCTCGCGGATGTCCGCGATGCCTGCGGCCACCTCACCCTGCTCGGCGAGCGCCCAACCTCGGGGCAGGAGACACCAGAGTGCGACCGCGTGTAGGTCACGCTCCCGGGAAATCGATAGTGCGGCTTCCGCTTGGGCCAGCGCGGACTCGGTATCCCGACGCAGTTGCGCCAACTGGGCAGACATCAAGAGCGTCAGCCCGACGCTGTACGGATGTTCGAACCCGCGCGCACGCGTCAACGTTTGCTCCATGACTTCCACAGCCCGCGTTGGGTAGCCCAGCACCCAGTGCGAAAGGGCGTTGAGGTATCCGCAGAGAACTCCCGAATCCTGGATGTAGCTCACGATGCAGGTCCGGTATTGATCCGGGCTGTACAGGGCGAGGCCTTTGGCCGTGTGGTCACGCACCCCGACGACATCTCCCTGCCACCACGCCGCATAGGCGAGCATTCGGTGTCCGACGGCCAGGATCAGCGGATCTTGTTGCGGTTCGGCCAGTTCCAGGAACTCCTCTGCCAAAGCGCGCGCCTTCTTCATATGGCCGCGCAGTATCTGCGCGTATTGCAGGCCGGACAGCGCGGGGAACAGTTCCGGGGTGCTCCCGACTTGTCGGGCCAGCTCGCACGCGCGGGCGTAGTTGTGCTCGCCGGCGTGTGGGCCACGCACACTCGCCACCGCGCCGCCGAGCAATATTTGCAGGGAGATTTCCTGCTTGGCGCGTTGAGGTGTGTCGGGCAGCGTGCTGAGCAGGTCGTAGCCGCGCATCGCGTGGGTGGCTGCTTCGTCGTTGGCATATCTCTGCAGGGCGCGTTGTGCGGCAGCCTGCCAGTAAGGGATAGCCTGCGCGGTCAGTCCGGCCTCGGTGTAGTGGTGTGCCAGCAGTTCCGGTTGAGTCGAAACGACTTCAGGGAAACGGGATTCGAGTGCTTCAGCGATGCGCTGGTGGTGCTGTTGGCGGGTGCTCCTGAGCAGTAAGGCGTAGGCCGCGTCCTGAATCAACGCATGCTTGAATCGGTAGGTCGACGTCGGCGGCTGGCCCTTTTCGTACAGGAGCTCCGCTTCGGTCAGCTGGCGCAGTCCGAGCTGCAGGTTGTCGTCGTCCCACAGTGAAACTGCCCGCAGCAACGCGTAACTGAATTCGCGCCCCAATGTTGCGGCCAGCTCGGCAAGCGGCTTCACTGCGGACAACTGGTCCAGGCGCGCGGTCAGCGAGTCGTGCAGTGTGCTGGGAATCGCCAACGCGGGCAATGGGCCGTTGAGCTCGTAGCGCTCGGCACGCTCGACGAGATGGCCCGACTCGAGCAGCATCTTGGTCAGTTCTTCGACGAACAGCGGCACACCATCGGTCTTGGCTATCACCTGTCCCATCAGGTCCATCGGCAATGTCTTGCCGCCGGTCACCCGGCTCGCCAGTTCGCCGGCCTCGTCGGGCGGCAGGCGACCGAGCGTGATTCTCGCGAGATCAGTGTGTGGCGCCCATGGTGGTTCGAACTCCGGTCGGTAGGTCAGAAGCATCATGATGCGAGCGTTCGGCACCAGTTCGATAAGGAGACTGAGGAATTCGATCGTTGTGGGATCGACCCAGTGCAGATCCTCCATAACGAACAGCAGGGGCTGGCGGTCCGATTGCTTCAGCGTCATCGCCGCGAGCGCGTCCAGGGTTTGTTTCTTGACCTGATCAGGAGGCGCAGTGATCGGGGCGTATTCCGGCGTCAGCGGGATCGACAACAAAGCCGCCCACAATGGGACCGCATCGGCCAACGGTTGCCCGTTCTGCACGAGCCAACCCTCGAGTTTGCGCATTTTCTGGGTGGCGGAGTCGTGGCGCTCGAAGCCCAACGCCACACGTTCGAGTCCGTCGATCAGCGGATGCAGAGCGGTGTGCTGGTAGAAGGGCGAACACTGCAGTGGGACGAGCCTCGCGTCGTCGTCGGTGGCATATTCGCCGATGTGCCGGATAACGCGGGACTTGCCGATCCCCGGCTCACCGCAAACCAGCACGACTTGACCATTTCCGCTGCGGGCTCGGTCCCAGCGTTCTTCGATCCGCGCCACCTCGGCTCGACGCCCGACCAGCGGGGTCAGGCCGGCATTGCCGATTGCTTCGAGCCTGGTCCGGGCGGTGCTTTCGGAGAGCACCTGAAAGGCCTCCATCGGCGCGGCCACGCCTTTGAGGTGTGGGCTTCCCAAAGACTCGCAGGTGAAGAGACCGCCTAGCAGTTGATGGGTAAAGGCACTGACTACCAAGGTGTTTGGTTCGGCGACACCCTGGAGCCGTGCCGCGATGTTGGGCGTCTCGCCGAGCGCCATATCGTCGTGACCGGTTCCGCTCAGCTCGCCGACTACCACCAGGCCGGTATGACACCCGATCCGCACAGCGAGCGTGACGCCATGCTTTTCGACGAGGCCGGCGTTGAGCTGACCGACGGTCTCCACGATGCCCAGCCCGGCCCGCACGGCTCGTTGCGCGTCGTCCTCGTGGGCGAGGGGATACCCGAAGTAGACGAGCAGGCCGTCGCCGAGATACAGCGCGATATGACCGTCGAAGCGGGCGATGACCTTGCCACACGCGTCGTAGTAGGTCCGCATGATCTCGCGCCACTCTTCGGGATCGAACTGGCTCGCGAGCGGGGTGGAGCCCACCAGGTCGCAGAACAACATCGTCAGATGCCGGCGTTCGGCCTCCGGAGATTGAGGGAGCGGCGCGGCGTCCGCGGGTTTGCCGACCCACACGAAGCCCGAACCCTCTTCGCGAATTGTTTCGCGGTGTGCGTAGTGGAGTTCTTCCCTGATTGCTTGGAAGTGTCCATCGTCCAGATCGAACTCGAGCCTCAGTGCTTGATGTGACACGCGGCCACGGCTACTGACCAGCTCGACGACCTGGTCGAGCATGGCGTAGAAGTCCACAGTCGACCCTCCACGCCCCCCAATTCGGCGTTAGCTGGAAGTCTTCCACGATTGCCGGTGA
>NZ_LRRB01000253.1 GCF_001646865.1 Aldersonia kunmingensis
GGATCATCCGGCTGATCGAGCCGTCCACCTCGAAGCGCTCCAGGTAGCCGTTGCGGATCGCGGCGTTGACCTGACGGTTGACGGTCGATTGCTCGAGGTCGAGTTCTTCGCCGATTTCCCGCAGCGTGCGCGGGTTGCCATCGGAGAGGGTCCACAGAATCGCGAAGGCCGAGGCCTCCAGCTGTGCGTCGTGAATCGTCGGCTTGCGGCGCATGACCTTCTGCAGTTCCTCGGCGAGTTCACCGTGCAGTGCGCTCGGCCACGGTGCGTGGCTGTCCACTCGAACTCCTCCCAGGCCGGATGACGGGCACAAATCTAGGCGAATCGGTCAAGGATCGCTCTGTTTCGTGCGGCATGCATCTATATGTATGCTACATACCCACAGGAAAGGTGGGCTAATGGTCCAGGAGCAGGTTTCCGCAGCGCAGACGGCGCCCGCGGCAGTGGGGCATGCGCCGCCCGCGGCGGTGGGGATGGGCGCTGCACTCATTCCAGTAATCGTGCTGTGCTTCGGCGGCATGGTTGCGGCGATCACCCAGACGATGGTGATCCCGATTCAGCCGGAACTGCCCAAGCTTCTGGACGTCTCAGCGGGCAACGCATCCTGGGTCATCACCGTCACGCTGCTCACGGGCGCGGTCGCCATGCCGATCGCCGGCCGTCTCGGCGACATGTACGGCAAGCAGCGGATCATTGCGCTCTGCGCCGGCATGCTCGTGCTCGGCTCGCTTGTCTGCGCGCTGGCCGACGGCCTGCTCGTGATGATCATCGGACGCGGCCTGCAGGGCTTCGCGATGGGCTTCATTCCCGTCGGCATCAGCCTCATGCGCGAGATCACCCCGCCGAAGTTCACAGCCACGGCGGTCGCCGCGATGAGTGCGACGATGGGCGTCGGTGGTGCGATCGGTCTGCCGGTCTCGGCCTGGGTCGCGCAGAACTTCGACTGGCACAACCTGTTCTGGTTCGCGGCAGCCCTCGGTGTAATCGTTGTCGTGGCGGTGCTGACCCTGGTGCCGCACCTCCGCGACGAATTCGGCGGCCGTTTCGATTACGTCGGCGTCATCGGTCTCGCGATCGGCCTCGTCTGCGCCCTCGTCGGCGTCTCCAAGGGCAATCAATGGGGCTGGACGTCGTTGTCCACGCTCGGGGCGATCACCGGCGGCATCGCGGTGCTGCTGTTGTGGGGCTGGTTCGAACTGCGCCAGACCGACCCGATCATCGACCTGCGCACCACTGCCAAGCCGGCCGTGCTGTTCACCAACTTCGCTGCTATCACCGTCGGTTTCGGCATGATGGCGCAGTCGATCGTGCTGCCGCAGTTGCTCGAGCTGCCGCTGGGGACCGGATACGGCCTTGGCCAGACCCTGGTCGGCGCGGGTATGTGGATGGCGCCCGGCGGTCTCATGATGCTGCTGTTGGCGCCGGTTTCGAGCGGGATGATCGCCCGGTTCGGCCCGAAGTACACGCTCGCGGTCGGTGCCGGTGTGATCGGTATCGGTTATGTCTTCTCCGTCTTCCTGATGAACGCGCCGTGGCAGATCCTTATCTCCGCCCTGATCGGCACCGCTGGCGTCGGCATCGGTTACGCCGCAATGCCCACGCTCATCATGGGCAACGTGCCGATGTCCGAAGCCGGTGCCGCGGTCGGTCTGAACTCACTCATGCGCTCGGTCGGCATGACGAGCGCTTCGGCGGTGATGATCACCGTGCTGACCGGGTCGACCACCGTCTATGACGGCCACGACATTCCGACCAAGTCGGCGTTCCAGATCTGCTTCGCCGTCGGTGCCGTCGCCGCGTTCGTCACCGTCGTGATCGCGTTGCTGATTCCGGTCGCCAAGGCACGGGCCGAGGCTCGCACCGAGGACTCCGACGTCCGCGAAACTGCCAACGCCAGCGCCTGATTACGAGCGCGTGTAGTGACGTCCATTCGGCACGAAAGATCACGTCGCTGCGGGTAGCGTCGGCCCTATGTTGGGCCTGCCGGAGTCGATCCGAGTCCTGCTCTTCGACTTGGACGGTGTGCTGACGAGTACTGCGGTGTTGCACCGCAGGGCGTGGAAGGCGGCGTTCGACACCTTCCTGCGTGGCCGCGACCCCGACGGATTCGTACCTTTCAGCGAGGACGACTACCTCGACTATGTCGATGGCCGGCCGCGCATCGACGGCGTCCGGACGTTCCTGCGCGCGCGTGGAATCGATGTCGATGACGCGACCGTCGAGGCAATCGGAACCGGTAAGAACGACGAGTTCCTCGCGTGTCTCGCGCGCGGCGAGGTGGAGTCGTACCCGGGGTCGGTGCGCTACCTCGAGGCAGCGGAGAAAGCGGGCCTGAAGATCGGTGTCGTCACGTCGTCGAAAAACGGCGAGGCGGTCCTCGACGCGGCGGACCTGACGCGGTTCGTGGCGGCGCGCGTCGACGGCCGCGACATCGTCGCGGCGGGCATGCGCGGAAAGCCCGCTCCCGATGGATTTCTCGCCGGCGCGAAGGCATTCGGTGTGCCGCCGAGCGAGGCGGCGGTTTTCGAGGATGCGATAGCCGGGGTGGAAGCCGGTCGGGCCGGCGATTTCGGATACGTCGTCGGTGTCGATCGGGTCGGCGGTGACCAGGCTGAGTCGATGCGGACCGCCGGCGCCGATGTCGTGGTTACCGATCTCGCAGAACTGTTAGACCTATGAGCGGCCCGGTCACCGAGTGGTTCGAAGTCAATCCCTGGGAGCTGCGCGTCCGCGGCGCCCCCATGCATATCCTGCCACGGACCGAAACGCTGCTCGCGCTCTCCAACGGCCACATCGGATTACGTGGAACCATCGATGAGGGCGAACCCGTCGTGCTGCCCGGCACCTACCTGAACGGCTTCTACGAGTTCCGCGAACTGCCTTATGCCGAAAGCGGATACGGCTATCCCGAGTCCGGGCAGACGGTAGTCAACGTGACCGACGGCAAGATCATCCGGTTGCTCGTCGAGGACGAGCCGATGGACCTGCGCTACGGTCGCGTGGCCGAACACGAGCGGGTACTGGACTTCCGCTCGGGCACGTTGAAACGCAGCACTTTGTGGACCTCTCCCACCGGGCGCACCGTCCGGGTGACCTCCGAACGACTCGTTTCGTTCACCAAGCGGACGATTGCGGCAATCAAGTACGAGGTCGAGGCGGTCGGCGAGGACATGGAAATGGTCCTTCAGTCGGACCTGCTCGCCAACGAACCGGTGCCTGCGCCCGGTGACGACCCGCGCCTCGCCGCGGCTCTGGAAGCACCCCTCGTCGCCGATTACGCGACGTGCCGCAACAAGTGGGCCGTGCTGGTACACCACACGCGTAACTCCAACATTCGGGTCGCCGCGGGCATGGACCATGAGGTGTATCCCCCGGATTCGGCCGACATGTTCATCCGCGCCGACGGTGATCTCGCACGCTTGACCGTTGCCGCGCATGTGCCGAAGGGCACCAAGGTCACGCTGGTCAAGTACCTCGGCTACGGCTGGTCGGGGCGGCGGTCGGTGCCCGCACTGCGCGCGCAGGTCGATGCCGCGCTCGCGATGGCGATGCGGACGGGCTGGGAAGCGCTCGCCCAGGAGCAGCGCAACTTCCTCGACGATTTCTGGCTGGATGCGGATATCGAGATCGACGGTGACGCTGAACTGCAGCAGGCGTTGCGGTTCGCGATCTTCCATGTGCTGCAAGCCGGTGCCCGCGGTCAGTCGCGCGCCATTCCGGCGAAGGGCCTGACCGGTCCCGGCTACGACGGGCATACCTTCTGGGACACAGAGACTTTCGTGCTCCCGATGCTCACCTATACGATCCCCGCCGCAGCAGGTGAGGTGCTGCGCTGGCGGCACGCGACGCTGGGCAAAGCGAAGCGACGCGCGATCGAATTGGGCCAGACCGGCGCGATGGTTCCGTGGCGCTCGATCAACGGCGACGAGTGTTCGGGCTACTGGCCCGCCGGAACCGCGGCGGTGCACATCTCCGCCGATATCGCCAATGCCACCGCCCGCTATCTCCATGCGACCGGCGATGAGACATTCGAAACCGAGTGCGGCGTCGAACTGCTCGTCGAGACCGCGCGGTTGTGGTCTGGGCTTGGGCACTTCGACGTGTCGGGCGATTTCCGGATCGACGGAGTCACCGGGCCCGACGAGTACACCGCGGTGGTCAACAACAACGTCTTCACCAACCTCGTTGCCCAGCAGAATCTTCGGGATGCGGTGGCCGCCTGTCAGCGTCGGCCGGAGCTGGCGACAGAATTCAATGTCGACGTCGAGGAAATGGCGCGCTGGCAGAACTGTGCGGACAGGATGATGATCCCGTTCGACGCGGACCTTGGCGTGCATCAGCAGTCCGAGGCATTCACCCAACAGGCGCGGTGGGATTTCGACGCCTCCGTCGGTAAGTACCCGCTGCTGCTGAACTATCCGTACTACGACCTGTACCGCAAGCAGGTGGTCAAGCAGGCCGACCTCGTGCTGGCGCTGTACCTGCGGGGCGACGCCTTCACACACGAGGAGAAGGTGCGCAACTTCGACTACTACGAGCCGATCACCGTGCGGGACTCGTCGCTGTCCGCGTGCTGCCAGGCAGTCGTGGCTGCCGAGGTTGGCTATCTCGATCTGGCCTTCGACTACCTGGTCGAAACCGCGTTCACCGACCTGCACGACCTGCACGACAACGTCAGCAGCGGATTGCATATCGCAGCGTTGGCCGGTGCGTGGATGGACTGCGTAGCGGGCTTCGGCGGCATGCGCGATCACGGCGGCAAGATCACCTTCGCGCCGCGGCTATTCGACAAGCTGACCTATATGTCTTTCCGTCTGGTCATTCGTGACAGCAAGATCGTGGTGGCAATCAGTCACGACAGCGCCACCTACCGGTTGTTGTCGGGCGAGCCGATCGAACTCGAGCATCACGGTCAGCCGTTCCTGCTCGAGACGCATCCGGTGACGCTGCCGATCGAGCGGATTCCCTACCGCAAGCCGCCGATTCAACCCAAGGGACGCGAACCGTACCGGCGCGCCGACCGCTGAAGTTTCCACAATCCTCGCAGGAGCGGAGCCTGCGGAGCGACCCCGTGTCACTGGTAGAACGTGTTCTAGAGTGTCTCCGGTAACAGTCGAGGAGGCAGTGTGAGTTACATCATCGTCGAGCGCCCGCGGCCGAACATCGCGCTTGTGACGCTCAACCGCCCGGAGCGGATGAACGCGATGGCGTTCGACGTGATGCGCCCGCTGCGCGACACGCTCGAATCGATCAGCCACGACAACGACGTCCGCGCGGTCGTCCTCACCGGTGCCGGCCGCGGGTTCTCCTCCGGCGCCGATCAGACCTCGGCGGGCAGCCCTGGGGATACGGACGGCCTCACCCAGACGACAATCGCGCTGCGGGCGATGGAAATGCTCGACACCGTCATCCACACGCTGCGCCGGATGCATCAGCCCGTGATCAGCGCGATCAACGGCGCCGCGATCGGTGGCGGGCTGTGCCTGGCACTGGCCACGGATGTGCGGGTGGCGTCCGACGAGGCGTACTTCCGGGCCGCCGGCATCAACAATGGGCTCACGGCGAGCGAGCTCGGCCTCAGCTACCTGCTGCCGCGTGCCATCGGTACGTCGCGAGCATTCGAGATCATGCTGACCGGGCGCGACGTGGACGCCGAGGAGGCCGAGCGGATCGGCCTGGTGTCCCGGCGTGTGCCAGCCGAGAATCTCCTCCAGGAATGCTTCGACCTGGCCGAACGGATGACCAAGTTCTCCCGGCCCGGCATTGAGCTGACGAAGCGGACGCTGTGGTCCGGGTTGGACGCATCGTCGCTCGAGTCGCACATGCATGCCGAGGGGCTTGGGCAGCTCCTGGTCCGGTTGCTGACCGACAACTTTGAGGAAGCCACCAAGGCTCGGAGGGAAGGTCGCGAGGCGGTCTTCCGGGATGCCCGCTGACCAGGTAATTTCTGCACCAAACTACAGAAAAGCCCGACCTTCGGGGTCCGGTACGAGAGAATGACGTTTCCACGTCGGTGGAGTTTCGGATTCTACGCGTGCGTTATGTCCCTGTTACCCTTCACCTAATTCTCCGACCAGCCAACGGACAGTTGGAAAGCCGAAGGACACCCGAATGATGATTCGTCGAGTCAGGTCGCTATCCGCGGCCCTCGTCGCACTCCTGGCAGCAGCCTTTGCCATTACTTTCGCTGGCACCGGCGTTGCACAGGCGGATACCGCGCTTGTATACGTGCACTCGAACGCGATGAACAAGGACATCCCGGTCAAGGTGCTCAAGGCCGCCGGCGGCGGACCCGCACCGACCCTCTACCTGCTCGACGGTCTGCGCGCGCCGGACAACGACAACGGTTGGTTGATCAACACCGACGTCGTCAACTTCTTCGCGAACAAGCACGTCAACGTCGCCATCCCGTTCGGTGGCGGTGGCAGCTTCTACACGGACTGGCTGCAGGACGACCCGAAGCTCGGCAAGGTGAAGTGGGAAACCTTCCTCACCAAGGAGCTGCCGCCGGTCATGGCGTCGCAGTTCGGCAGTGACGGCGTCAACAACGCCATTGCCGGTCTGTCCATGAGCGGCACCTCTGCGCTCAACCTCGCCGCGCACCGCCCGGACTTCTACAAGGCCGTCGCCTCGTTCAGCGGTTACCCGACCGCGAGCTCGCCCGGCTTCGCCCAGGGCATCCAGGCGTCCGTCTTCGAGATGGGCGGCAACCCGATGAACATGTGGGGCTTCTGGCCGTCGGGTTCGTGGATCAAGAACGATCCGTTGCTGAATGTCGGCGCGCTGCGCGGCAAGTCCGTGTACATCTCCGGTGGCCTTGGCTCGCCGCTGAGCGAGCCCACCGTCAACCCGGTGAGTGGCCAGTTCGATCCGGTCCGCTTCGTTCAGCTCGTTCCTCTGGAGACCGCTGCGGGCATCAGCAGCCAGACCTTCGTCCCGGCGGCCCAGCTGGCCGGTGCCAAGGTTCAGGTGCACATCACCGCAAACGGCATCCACTGGTGGAACTACTGGCAGGACCGTCTGCACGAGGCATGGGGCGGCACGATCGCTCCCGCGCTCGGCACCAAGTAAGACACGGGCGCTCCGCGCCTGAGTGAACGCACTCGAGACCACCCCGGTCGGCATCAGCCGACCGGGGTGGTTTCGTTTGTGCCCGTCTGTCATTCCACGCACGCGCACCTGGATCCGCTGAGCCCGCCGTCGCAGGCGTAGCAATCGCCAACACGCACCAATTCGTGCCGTCGCGCACGCCCAGGCACGCGCGACACCGCGAAAAGGTGCGCGCGACAACGCTTGCTTGGGGCCTGTACCTGGTCCACGACCGCCGATTACCCCGTTCCAGCCCCCTCGCACTCCCAGCGCTTGTGTCATCGCGTGGGGGAGTGAATGTGGTTTGGCTGATCGGAATTGGGGTATTCGAGCGCTACCGACAAAGGCACAGGTTTTCACGGAGAGGGTGGTGACGAGCATGGTAACGATGCGGCGATCACGCACTGGAGTTGGTGGTGTTGTGGGAATCGTCGTAGTCGTCTGGCTACTCATCGGCGCGTTCGCCGCGTTCCAGCGCGACTACTTCGAGAACACGCCAACGAACTGTGCGGGCGCGGGCACGGTCGCGCTGACCGTCCTTGCCGGGCCGCTGAACTACCTCGGGGTCAACCCGAAGGTGGCGGACTGCAACCTGCCCGAACCCAGTCAGTAACAACCGGATTCGCGAGGCACTGTCGCCTCGGGAACCGCTTTCGAGAGTGGAGTCACGTTGATCATCATCGGAATCATCCTGTTGGCGTTGGGATTCATCTTCAGCGTCCCGATCCTCTGGACGCTCGGAATCATTGTTCTGGTAATAGGACTCGTCCTATTGCTGCTCGGGTCCATGGGTCGCGCCGTGGGTGGGCGCGCGCATTATTACTAAGAACCCACACCCCTGAAGCAACGGCGGCACCCGCAAGGGTGCCGCCGTTGCCGTGTTCTTTCCGCTTTCGCGCACCCAAGCACCCTCGCCCCCAAGGCCCAACGTGTGCTTGGCTGGGCGGGTGATCGCCGAACGCTTTGTCGACACCAACGGTGTGCGACTGCAGGTCACCGAGGCCGGCCCACGTGGTGGGCCCGTGGTGGTGCTCGCGCACGGGTTCCCCGAGCTGGCGCATTCGTGGCGCCACCAGATTCCCGTGCTCGCCGAGGCCGGTTACCACGTGCTGGCGCCCAACCAGCGCGGCTACGGCGAATCGTCGCGGCCGGAAGCGGTCGAGGACTACGACATCGCCGCGCTGTGTGGGGATCTCGTCGGCCTACTCGACGACGTCGGCGCCGAACGCGCGGTTTTCGTAGGTCATGACTGGGGCTCGGTCGTGACGTGGCATGTACCCCTGGCCTATCCCGAGCGGGTGGCGGGGGTTGTCGGAGTCAGTACCCCGCCGGTACCGCGTCCGCCGGCCCCGCCGACTCAGATCTGGCGGCGACGGGTCGGTGAAAGCTTCTTCTACATCCTGTATTTCCAGGAGCCCGGTATCGCGGACACCGATCTGTCCCGCGATACGCGGACCACCATGAGGCGTATGCTCGGCGGCCGGACACCCTTGGACGCTGACGCCGCGGCGCGGGTCGCCGCACCGGGGCCGCAGGGCTACGTGGAGCGGTTGCCCGACGTCGAGGCGTTGCCGGATTGGCTGAGCGAGGACGAACTCGCCCACTATGTCGAGGTTTTCGCGCAGACCGGGTTCACCGGCCCGCTCAACTGGTATCGCAATTTCGACCGAAACTGGATGGTGGTGGCCGACTTTCCCGCGTCGACCGTCACGGCGCCTTCGCTCTTCATCGCGGGTGCCGACGATCCGGTCCTGGCTTTCACGCCACGGAACCGTGTGCACGACCTCGTCAGTGGCGACTACCGGGAAGTGCTGATCGAGGGCGCCGGCCATTGGATACAGCAGGAGCGGTCAGGCGAGGTCAACGAAGCACTATTGTCCTTCCTCGCCGGCTTGGACCTCGAATAGGGCGGCGGTCAGCTACCGCCGCGCCGAATACCGAACGCGAAGTAGGCGATCGGGCCGACGAAGTTCACGAACGCCAATGCCGTCCAGAGCCGCCGAGAACCGCGCAGTTGAGCGGCGTCTCGTCGGCGCAGATCCGCCAGCGCGGCGGCGGTCAGCGCGAACTGCACGATGCCCAGAACGACGATGCGTTTGCGCTGGGTGGGTGAAAGTTCGTTCCAGGACTTCTTTTTCGCGGCCATCGTCAACTCCTCAGCAGCAGCGGGCGCCGGGATTTACCTCGGCGTCGGCGTGACGGCTGTGCCAGTACTCCCGGACGCTCGGCACAGGCTCACCCGGGTGACGCGCCTGCATATGCGCGACGTACCGCTCGTAGTCGCGATCGCCCAGCACCGAGGTGAACCACCACCAGACTCCGCGCGCGGCATTTGCCATGCCGCGCAGCGGAGTCCGGAGGCTGCTATCAGTCATGGTGATGCTCCGCCCGTGCGTGTGCCGCGCCAGGCTGTTTGATCGCACCAGTGGCGATCAGCTCGTCCCATTCCTTCTGCACCGCCTTCTCCGCCGGGGTGGCGAGGAAGCTGCGCGGGCCGAAGATCTTCGACGGCGCCTCGGGAGCTTCGGTGGTGGTCGCGCCACCGGTTCTGATCGCGCGCACGCACACCCACGCACCGACCACCGCGACGATGAGCACCAGACCGGCGAACACGATCGACAGCGTGCCCTGGATGGCGGTATTTCGGATGACCGCGTCCATCGCCTCCGGTGTCTTGGCGGTGCCGAAGCTGGTCTTACCGGCATCCTTGGCTTCCTTGAACGCGTTGTGCTGCGCCCAGTAGCCGACTGCGCGATCACTGGAGAAGATCTTCTGGTACGACGCCGTCATCGTGACAACGAGGTCCCACACGAGCGGCACGCCAGGTATCCAGGCGTAGCGCACGAGGCCCTTCTTCACCACGATCGCGAGGATCACCGTCAGGGCGATCGCGGCGAGGAGCTGATTGGCGATACCGAAGAGCGGGAAGAGGGTGTTGATGCCGCCGAGCGGATCTGTCACGCCCATGATCAGGATCGAACCCCAAGCGGCGCAGACGATAATGGTGCAGATCCACGCGCCGACCCGCCACGACGGATCCTTGAACTTGCGCGCCGGACCACCGAGGTTGCCCAGCGAATCCGACAGCATGAACCGGGCGACGCGGGTTCCGGCATCAACCGTGGTGAGGATGAACAGCGCCTCGAACATGATCGCGAAGTGGTACCAGAACGCCTTGAGGCTGTCGCCGCCGAGGAAACCGTGCAACACCTCGGACATGCCTACGGCCAGCGTCGGGGCGCCGCCGGTGCGGGAGATGATCGATTCCTCGCCAACGTCCGCGGCGGCCTGGGAGAGTTCGGCCGCGCTAATCGGGGTGCCCGGAATGGGCAGGCCGTTGACGTACTGCGCTGCCGTCTCGGCAGTTCCGCCGGTGACAGCTGCGGGTGCGTTCATCGCGAAGTACAGGTGCGGATCGAGGATGCAGGCGGTGATGAGCGCCATGATCGCGACGAACGATTCGGTCAGCATGCCGCCGTAGCCGATCATCTTGGTCTGCGATTCCTTGGCGAGCAGCTTCGGCGTTGTGCCGGAGGCGATCAGCGCATGGAAACCCGACAGCGCACCGCAGGCGATGGTGATGAAGAGGAACGGGAACAACGACCCGGCGAACGCGGGACCGTTGCCGGCATGGGCGAATTCGGTGACGGCGGGCATTTGCATGTCAGGGCGAGCAACGAGGATGCCGACCGCGAGTAGCGCAATCGTGCCGATCTTCATGAACGTGGACAGGTAGTCGCGCGGGGCGAGCAGCAGCCACACCGGCAGCACCGACGCGAGGAAGCCGTACCCGATGAGCAGCCAGGCGATCGTCAGCCGGGACAGGCCGAACCAGCTTTGGCCCCAGGAAGTGTCGTCCACCCAGCCACCGGCGATGATCGCGAACAACAGCAGGACGAAGCCGATCAACGAGACCTCCGCGACGGCTCCGGGCCGCAGGTAGCGCAGGTACACACCCATGAACAGCGCGATAGGGATCGTCATCGCCAGCGAGAACACGCCCCACGGGCTTTCCGCGAGCGCGTTCACGACGACCAGTGCGAGCACCGCAAGGAGGATGACCATGATGACGAGGACGCCGACGATGGCGGCGGTGCCGCCGATCGGGCCGAGTTCCTCCTTGGCCATCTGGCCGAGGCTGCGGCCGCGCCGCTTGTTCGACGCCCACAGCACGAGGTAGTCCTGCACGGCGCCGGCGAACACGACGCCGACGATGATCCAGATCGTGCCGGGCAGGTAGCCCATCTGCGCGGCGAGCACGGGGCCGACCAGTGGCCCCGCGCCGGCGATCGCGGCGAAGTGGTGCCCGTAGAGCACCCGGCGGTCCATCGGCAGGTAGTCCTTGCCGTTCTCCATGATCTCGGCGGTGGTGGCCACATCGTCGCGTGGCTTCACGATCCGGTACTCGATGAACCGGGCGTAGAACCGGAACGCGATGACATAGGTGCACAGTGCGGCGATGACGAACCACACCGCGTTGACGTGCTCACCCCGGACTACCGCGATGATGACCCACGAGACTGCACCGAGGAGCGCGATCACGGCGAATATCGCGCGCTTTGCCGGGGTGATCGGATTGTGGTCGACGACTCCCACCGGAGGCAGGTCTGGGTCGGTTCGCAGGTACTCGATGCCGGGGGCGGGTTCTTCCGCCCGGGCTTGCGCGACAGTCATTGCCACTCCTCGATCGCCGGCGTGTGCCGATTGCTGTGTTGCCCGCCTCACGTTACGTCCAGGCCCTGCCAAAAGGCAGTACCCAGCCGAGGACTCAGCCGATCACGACCGGGAGTCACGGATCGGTGAACGTTTTGCGTAATCACGCGAGCCGTCCGCGCCCGGTGCGATAATCCTGCGAGTCTGGATTGCAGTTTGTGCACGTCGTGGGAACAGGAGTTTGCCATGACCGTTGATGCCGCAGCGGACCCGAACAATGGCGGCCCGAAGACGTCTGTGGCGATAGCGCCACGGCAGCAGTACATCACCTGGATCGCTCTCGCCCTGATGACTACGAGCTCGGTCGCGAGCCTGCGCTCCGCGCCGACCATGGCCGTTTACGGCCTGGCTTGCGTGTTCCTGTATCTCGTGCCCGCGATCGTGTTCCTGTTGCCCACGGCGATGGTGGCGGCGGAGCTGGCGTCGGGCTGGTCCGGCGGCGTGTATCGCTGGGTGAGCGAGGGCATTTCACCCCGCTGGGGTTTCCTCGCGGTGTGGTGCCAGTTCGCGATGACGATCTTCTACTACCCGACGCTGCTGGGCTACGTCGCGAGCACGTTCGCCTACGTGATCAATCCCGCGCTGGCATCGAACGGTGTGTACACCGCGATCGTCATCGTGACGATGTTCTGGACCGGTGTGATCGTGTCCTCGCGCGGCATGAAAGCCGTTGCTGGTCTGGCGAGTTGGGGGCTGATTCTCGGCACGCTGATACCTGGCGCGTTGTTGATCGTGCTCGGCGTCATCTTCCTCGGGCAGGGCAATCAGTCCGCGGCGCCGATGGATTTCGACGCACTACTCCCGGCCTGGACCGGTATCGCCAGCCTGGTGCTGATCGTGAACAACTTCCTGTCCTACTCGGGCATGGAGATGAACGCGGTGCACGTGTCCAGCCTGCGCAAGCCGGCGAGCGAGTTTCCGAAGGCGATGTTCGTGGCGGTCGGCCTGGTGCTGGCGATTTTCATCCTGCCCGCCATCGCGATCAGCTGGTTCATTCCATCCGAACAGCTTTCGCTCACCGCAGGTGTGATGCAGGCGTTCGACACCGTCTTCGCCTACTTCAATTTGGGCTGGGCCACACCGATTATCGCGTTGATGCTCATCGCGGCCTCGCTCGGCGGCATGCTCACGTGGCTGGCCGGGCCGTCCAAGGGCCTGCTCATGATCAGCCGTCAGGAGGGTTATCTGCCGCCCTGGCTGCAGCGGCTGAACAAGCACGGAATTCAGCAGAACATTCTCGTCGCCCAGGGTGCGGTGACGACGGTGATCGCCCTGCTCTACGCACTGATCCCGGAGGTGTCGAGCGCCTACTGGATCCTCTCGGTGATCACCACGCAGGTGTATCTCGTCGTCTACGTGCTCATGTTCTTTGCCGCGGTGCGACTGCGCCGCGACCAGCCCAACCATGCGCGCGGGTTCAGAACGCCCGCACTCCCGTTGCTGTGCTGGGTCGGCGCGCTGGCGAGCATCGCGGCGTTCGTAATCGGGTTCATCCCGCCGTCGCAGTTCGGCGGCAACAATGTGATCGTCTACGTGCTCATCGTGGGCGGCGGCTTCGGCATCGTCGGAATTGGCGTACCGCTGCTGTTCCTGTGGCTGCGCAAGCCTTCCTGGAAGCAGGAATTCGCCGAGATCGAGCCGGGAAAGGAGGCCTGAGATGACCACACCAGGCGCCCCCCGAGAACCCATCGGCCCCGAGTCCGCTGACACAGACAGCATCGATATCGCGGCCGTCGACACTATGCACCAACGGCCGGAGTCCAATCACACGATCCTGTACGTCGCGCTGGCGCTGGCCTTCATCGCCCTCGGTGCCTGGGGCATAGCGGTATTCGAGCAGCACAAGGACACCGAAGAGGCATTGGAGAAGGCGACCGCGCTGAACCTGCTGCGCGTGCAGGAGGGCCTGCCGACGCTCGACACCGAGACCGTGGCCCGCGTGCTCGGCACCGATGGCGCGGCGCTGTGCGAAAACCCAGGCGAACTGCTCGAGCAGGGTGCGCTGAAGCAACAGTTCATGAACGGCGCCACCGGGCCGGGGTTGCGCCCGATCCTGGCCACGCGCAACCTGATCGAGGGCGAACGGCTGATCATTCAGGTTTACTGCCCGGACGAGGCGGCCGATTACGAGGAAGCCGTGAACGATCTGAAACTGGTCGACGAGTGAGCACTCGGTCGGAGTAGGAGGCACCGTTGTCCACAGATATTCGAGCGGCGGTCGCCCAGATGATGCCTATGGCGAAGGCTGAACTCGCCACGCTGGTCCGGATGCGGTCGGTGGCCGATCCGCGCCAGTTCCCGCCGGAGGAATGCCACCGGGCCGCCGAATGGGTGCGGGACGCATTCCATTCCGCCGGTATAGGCACCGTCGATCTGATCGAGACCACCGATGGCTCGAAGGCGGTGGTGGGATACCAGCCGGGCCCCGCGGGCAGTCCGACGGTCCTGCTGTACTGCCACTACGACGTTCAGCCGCCAGGGGACGAAAAGCTTTGGCTCAGCGAGCCATTCGAGCTCACCGAACGCGACGGCCGCTGGTATGGCCGCGGTGCCGCCGACTGCAAGGGCAACATCGTGATGCACCTGCTGGCATTGCGCGCGCTCGGGGCGCCCTTCCCGCTCGGTATCCGGGTCGTCGCCGAGGGCACGGAGGAACAAGGCACCGGTGGACTCGAGGCGCTCGTCGAATCACGCCCCGAGTTGTTCGAGGCCGACATGATCCTTGTGGTCGACACCGGGAATGCGGCCGTGGGCAAGCCCACCGTCACGACAACTCTGCGCGGCATCGCGAACGTGATCGTGCACGTCGAAACACTTGCCGGGGAGGTGCATTCGGGCATGTACGGCGGTCCCGCCCCGGATGCGATCACGGCACTCGTGCACATCCTCTCGACCCTGCACGACGAGGCGGGTAACACGATCGTCGATGGGCTCGAGTCGAACCAGAGATGGCTGGGCGTTGGATATTCCGAAGACCAGTTCCGCACGGACGCGGGCGTGCTCGACGGAGTTGGCCTCGCCGGTACCGGGTCGGTTGCCGATGCGGTGTGGGCGCGGCCCGCGCTCACCATCCTCGGAATCGATTGCCCGCCGGTCGTGGGCTCGGCCGCCGCAATTCAGCCGCGCGCGTCGGCTCGGTTGAACTTGCGCGTGCCGCCCGGCATGGATCCGCAGCACGCACAGGACGCGCTCGCGGCGCACCTGAAGGCCAAGGCGCCCTGGGGCGCCCGGGTCACGGTGGATCCCGAGGCGGTCGGGTCGCCGTTCCGTGCCGAAACGGACGGACCCGGCTATGCCGCGCTGCGTGCGGCAATGGAGGAGGCTTACGGAGTCGCGCTGGGCAGCGTGGGCCAGGGCGGGTCGATCCCGCTGTGCAACGTGTTCGCCAATGTGGTGCCCACTGCCGAGATCGCACTGATCGGGGTGGAGGAGCCGCGCTGTTTGATCCACGCGCCGAACGAAAGTGTGGATCCGTCCGAGATCGAGAAACTTGCCGTGGCCGAGGCGCTCTTCCTTCGGTCGTTCGCAGGCTGACCCACGGATAGAGTCCAAACCATGACCGTCGTCTACAACATCGTCGTCGCCGCCCACCTGCTCGGCATGGCGGTGCTCGTCGGTGGTTACGCCGCGACGCTGCGCGCCCCGCAGATCACCGAGTTGATCGTGTGGGGCGCCCGGGCGCAGCTGATCACCGGCATCATCCTGGTCGGCATCGGCGAGGCCTCGCTGGACAAGGACTACAACAACACGAAGATCGCGGTGAAGTTCGTGATCTCGTTCGTGATCGTCGCACTCGCCGAGGTGGGACGCGCGCGGGAGAAGCGCGGCGACGGCATCGTCAACCTGGTCCATGCGGTCGGCATCCTCGCGATCGTGAACGTACTCGTCGCCGCCATCTGGAAGTGATTCCCAGCGAGCTGGCCGGTGTCCTGCGCTTCGATTCGGTAGTTGGGCAACTGACACCGCGCGATGCGCAGATGTACTGGCTTTCCAAGCGATTACTCAGCGATCAGCACCTGCTCTACGCCTTCGCCGGTGGCGACGCCGAACCCGATGAACTGCGCGAGTTCGTCGCCCAGCGATGCACCCGGATTGCCGATCTGCGGTTGCGCATTCGGGACGTGCCGAACAACCTCGACTACCCGTACTGGGTCGAGCGTGAATTCGGCCCCGATCAGGTGCTCGTACACACCCTCGCGGACCGGACCTGGGCTGCGGTGCAGCAGGCTATCGCCGAGCTGCTCGAGACGCCGCTCGATGCCCGGGTCTCGTCGTGGCGGCTGCACGTCTTCCGGAATGTGGAGGGCGCGCCGCACTGCGGATCCGACACGGCAATGATCGCCGTGCTGCACGTATCGCACGCCCTCGCCGACGGCCTCGGCGCGAGCGCCCTTGCCCGGGCGCTCTTCGCGCCTATCGACCCGCCCGACCTGCCGGTGCGGGCTCGGCCGGTTCCCGAGCCGGCGCTGGTCGCGCGCGGATTGGCGCGGCTGCCATGGCGGTTCTGTACCGGCCTGGTGGAGGGCTTTCTGTCCTATCGGGCCGAACAGGAACTGGACCGCGTGACCGAGGCCGGTGACGTAGCCGCGCCGGCGACGGGTTTGCCCCCCGCCGTGCTCAATGCCGATCCGGGCCCGACCCGGGAGGCCCGCATGATTGTCGTGCCCGCCGCCGGGCTGAGGGTGCCCGGCCGGACGGTCACCGTAGCGGTGATGACGGCGATTTCGACGGCGCTGGCCCGGTACCTCGAGGAAACCACCGGGACGCGGCCGGAGCGGTTGGGGGCCGAGGTCCCGGTCGCGTACCCGTATGCCCCGAACCGGGGTACCCGCAACAACTTCGGCAACGTGGGTGTCGACCTATATCCGGATTTGGCCGACCCCGTGGCTCGGGCCGCCGCCATCACGGCCTCACTCGCACTGCGTCGCGAGCGGTTTGCGCATCCGTTGATGGTGCGCAAACAACGCGTCGCGGAGGCACTTCCGGCGCTCGCCATGTGGCACGACGTCATGTCCTGGCCGTTGGATGCCGAGCCGACGACGGTCACCGGAAACACCGTGGTGTCGAGTGTGTTTCGCGGTGCCGACGATCTCGTCTTCGGCGGTGGCCGGGTGCGGTTCACTGCAGGGTTTCCCGCGCTGTCATCCGCTATGGGACTAACCCACGGCGTGCACGGCATCGGGGACACCGTCACCGTATCGGTGACAACGAGCAGCGCGCTGATGCCCGACGTAGATCGCTATGCCGAGCTACTGCGAGCCGAACTGGCGGCGGTCGCTGCCGCTGATCAGCCGGTGGGCAACCCGAAGTAGGCCGCTTCCACCGACTCTCGGTTGTTGCGGAGGTCGGCGGCGCTGCCGCTCAATGCGACCCGACCGTGGTGCAGCACCGTCGCGTTGTCGGCAATCGACAGGGCCAAGTCGATGTGCTGCTCGACCAGGACGACCGCCATGCCGCGCTGATCGGCGATCGAACGCACGGTCGGCAGCAGGTCCTGCACCGCGATCGGCGCCAGACCCAGGCTCATCTCGTCGATCAGCAGCACCTTTGGGTCGGTGAGCAACGCCTTTGCCAACGCGAGCATCTGCTGCTCGCCACCCGAAAGCAGTCCGCAACGCCGGTTCATCAGGCTGCGCAGCTTGGGGAAGTGGTCGAGGGTGGCATCGAGATCGCTGCCGCCCTTGCGCCGGGCAAGCCGCAGGTTGTCCGACACCGTGAGTCGGTGGAAAACCCCACGGTTGTCCGGGACCAGCGTCACACCGCGCCGGGCATTTCGCTCGATGCGCTTGTCGATCGGTTTGCCGAGGGCTGTGATGCTGCCCTGCATCGGCGCCAGTGCGCCGACGCACGCGAGCAGGGTGGTGGTCTTGCCCGCGCCGTTCGGCCCGAGCAGCGCGAGAATCTCGCCCTCACGCACAACCGCGTTGAGATCGCGCACCGCGGGCACGCCACCGTAGCCGGTGGTGAGCCCTTCGATTTCGAGTGCGACGGTGGAGGTTTCGGTGACGGTCACAGCTCAGCGCTCCTCGTCGTCGGTGGGTGGGGCCGAAAGCTCCTCGGCCGCACCGAGATACGCAGCAATAACCACAGGGTCGGTGCGCACCTCGCTCGGCGTGCCGGAGGCAATGACCTTGCCGAAATCGAGCACGTAGATCCGGTCGCACGCATCGAGCACGAGGGTCATGTCGTGGTCGATCAACAGCACCCCGACCCCCGTCTCCGCGACTCGGCGTAGCTCGGTGCCGAACTGCCGGCTCTCGTGGGTGTCCAGACCGGCCGCAGGCTCGTCGAGCAGGACCAGCCGAGTACCGCCGACCAGTGCGCGAGCGACGCCGACGAGCTTCTGCTGGCCGAGCGTGAGCTCATCGGGATGCCGGTCGGCCACCGCGGTGAGTCCGACGAGGTCGAGTGCCTCGGCGATCTGTTCCGCGGGTGCCGGGGTGCCGACGAAGATGTCGCGGAACATGGTCCAGACGCCGGTGCGCTGCACCGCGACCGCAAGGTTCTGCGCCACGGTGAGATCGGTGAACAGCTCACCGGCCTGCCAGGTGCGGGCCATGCCCGCATTGCGGCGGCGATGCGGTGCGGCGTGATCGATTCGGTTGCCGCCGAGCGATACCTCCCCGGTGGCCTTGGTGAACCCGGTGACCGCGTCGACGAAGGTCGTCTTTCCGGCGCCGTTCGGCCCGATCAGCCCCACCACCTCGCCGGGCGAGACGGACAAGGTAATCCGGTCATTGGCGATCACGCCGCCGTAGCGGACGGACAGATCGCGCGCTTCGAGCAGGGGCTGCGACGATGCGGTAGGTGGTGTCGTCGGATCGGCCGGGGGTGCGAGATCAGCCGGCATTGCTTACCTCCGGGGTCCGAGCGGTCGGCGGGTTCGATTCGGGCGCAGCACTGTCCGGTCTGCGACCACGCCGCGCTGCCTTGAACTTCTCGTACGCGTCGCGCGTGCCGCCGGCGATACCGAGCGGGTTGAGCACGGCTGCGAGGAGCAGACCGGCCGCCGCGATCAGCTGGTAGTACTCGCCGAGATCCAGAGTGTCGGTGAGGAATACGTATCCCACACCGAGCGGCCCGGCCAGTCCGGCGATCACCGCGCCGGTGACGCTGGTGATGCCGCCGACGTAGGTCATGGCCAAGAGCACAAGACCGGTGATGACGGTGAACGATGCAGCCGAGATCTGACCGCGGCTGTAGCCGATGAGGCAACCGCCGATGCCGGCCAGGAACGCCGAGACCGCGAAGCCAAGCAGCTTCGTTGTCGCGACGTTGATGCCGGCCGCGGCTGCCGCACGCTCGTTGGACCGCACCGCGAGGAACGCCCGGCCGGTCGCGCCGGCCATCATGCGCATTACTGCGATAGTGAGGACGGCGACCACCACGAGCACCATCATCGAGAACGAGACCGTGGTCAGGTTGCTGCCCTCGCGTACGCCGAGGTCGATGCCGAAGACGCTCGGATCCTCGATCAGGTTGCCCTCGAACGGTGTCAGCGACGGGTTGTTGAGCACGAAGCCCTGAATAGCCAGCGCCGCAGCCAATGTCACCACGGCGAGCTGGGCGCCACGGATGCGCAGCGCCGGAATGCCGACGACGACGCCGAAAGCGGTCGCGATGATCGCCGAGATCAGCATGCTGAACGGGAACGGCACGTTCCAATTGGTGGTGAGCTTCGACAGCGCGAACCCGGCGACACCGGCAAACGCCATGCTGGCCAACGAGATCTGGCCGAGGTAACCGGTGAGCAGCACAAGGGACAGCGCGATCAGCATCAGGATGATCGAAGTCACGACGCCGAACCGCCAGCTGCCCGACGTCAGGAGTATCGCGGCAACCGCGAGGAGAAACGCGATCACCATGGGGATCGGTCGCATCCGCGGAATGTAGACGGCCGGCATGCGGACAGCGTCCAGAACGCCGCGCGACGGGATGCGGCCGCCGAGGACGAACAGGGCCACGATCACCACGACGAACGGAATTGCTTCACCGAGTCCGGCCTGCGCCCACTCCGGCCACCACGATTTGGTTGCCAGCCAGATCAGCACGGCCTGGAACGATCCGAGCACAAGGCCTGCGGTGCAGGCGATACCGAACGAGGTGAGCCTGCCGACCAGTGCGACCGCGAGAGCGGGCACCACGTAGAAGGCGTAACTGGTGGAGTCGAGGCCGATCGTGGGTGCGCCGAGCACCACCACCAAGGCAGAAGAGGCGCCGGTGAGTGCCCAGACGATCGCAGCGAGCCGGTCGGGGGAGTATCCGGTGAGTCGGGCCGCCCGCTCGTCCTCCGCGCCGGCGCGGGTGGCGACGCCGAAGCGGGTGAACTTGAAGTATGCCCACATGATTGCGGTGAGCGCGATGGCAATGCCAGCCATGATCAGGTCGCTGATGTTGAGACTTGCGTCGAGGAACTCGATCGAGTCGGTGGGCAGGATCGGCTTGGCGAGCAGGTTCTTGTCGAACCGGATCATGACCAGCGACTGTAGGAAAAGCATCAGGCCAACCGAGGCCACCACCTGGCCGAGGACCGGCGCCTGCCGCAACGGCCGGAAGATCAGGTAGTGCGCGAGCAACGCAATGATCGTCGAACTCAGCACGCCGAGGAACACCGCGAGGCCCATTGAGGTTGGGTCGGCCTTGCTGCCGAGAGAGATGCTGCCGATGGGCAGGACGAGGGTTCCGTCCTTGCGCAAGGCCGCAACAACGTACGCGGCCCACAGCGCGATGGACCCCTGCGCGAAGTTGATGATGCCGGTCGCCGCGTAGATCCCGACCAGGGACGACGCGAAGACGGCGTAGACGGCGCCGGCCGCGAGGCCAAGCGAAACGAACTGTAGGAACTCTCCCATCACGCCTCTCTCATTTATGCGTCGCCCAGATCCGAACCAGGCGTGGACCGCCGCAAGTCGCGGCGGCCCACGCCCTTTGGGTTTGGATTACGTCGCGCCCGGGATCATCGCCATGATCTGCGGGTTCGGCGTGATGTAGCCGTCGCCGAGCGGCTTGATCGTCTGGTCACTGCCCACCTCGTACATCAGCATCTGGGTGGTGCAGTTCGGCGAGGTCGGCTTGTTACAGCTCACCACCGGGCCCAGGAAGCTCTGGAAGTCGGTGAGCCCCTTGAGCGTTGCCAGGATGGCCGGGCCGGTGAGCTCGGACTTGGCGGTGTTCAGCCCGTTCGCGATGTTCGCGAACGTTGCGAACGTGCTGTAGGTGTAGAAGTCCGCGGTGTCGCCCGCATCGGTGATGTAGCCCTCGGCGAGTTCGAGCTGTTCCTGCGCGAGTTGCGGTGCGGCATCCTTGGCCTGGTACATCCAGATCGGCGAATACATCTGGGCGCCTTCGGCCTTCGCTCCGAGCACCTCGATGAAGTCGGTGCAGGCCGCCATGAACTGGGTGCCCTGGTAGCCGACCGAGTCGAGCGACTGCGAGAGCTTCGTGCAGGTCGCCTCGTCCGGCGCGGCCATCAGGCCGCCGACGTCCGGATTGGTGTTCTGGATCGCGGTGGCAACCGCGGTGAAGTTCGGGTTGGCCGGCGGGTAGTACAGGCCCTTCACGTCGACGCCCATCTGCTGACCGACCGGTCCGAGGATCATGTCGATGGTCTGGTGCGTCGCCGGAAGGTCGGCGACCACCAGCGTGACCGACTTCTTGCCCTGCGACTGGAAGGACTGGAGAGCGCCGATCAGGAAGGATGCCTGCGGCGCCGCGAAGTACACCCGGTTATCGGGGCGTGAGCCGGTGACCGAATCGAACGGGATCTGCCCGATCATCGGGATTCCCGCCGATTCGAGAATCGGCAGTGCTGCGCTCGACGTGGTGTTGTAGCCGTCCACGGTGGCGACCACGCCGCCCTGGACGAACTGGTTCGCGCAGCCGATGGTGGACTCCGGCGAGGTGCCATCGACCGCACACTTCACGAGGTCGATGGGCTGACCGTTCAGCCCGCCGAGGGAGTTGTTGATGTAGTCGACCGCGGCGTCGGCGCCGACCCCGACACCGGGGTTGGTCACCGGGCCGGCCGTCGGATCGAAGAGGCCGATCTTCACCGGTGCGCCGCTGGCTTGCGTGCCCGACTCCGCCGCGGTGTCCGACGAACTGGAATCGTCGTCGCTGCTACACGCAGCGAGGCCGACGACAAGACATACGGATGCGGCCGCGGCCGCGAGAATCCGTCCCGATCTTGTGCGCATCCTGCACCTTTCCGACCGTGCGGTCGCGCGTCCAGGCGGCCGGCGGTCAGTCTTCGTGGACTCCGCTCGCGGGGGACGCGACCGGTGACTCAGCTCACGAATGTGATGTGAGTCACGTCAAGCTAACCGAGACTGAGGTTGACGTCAATATTGGTTTTTCTCAATTTTCATGGCTAGCCTCCGGAGTGATCCATGCCACATTCATGACGGATTTCCGACAGCGGGGAGGCTGAGTGAGCGAGGTCGTCGCGCGCCGAAGTCGGCACGACCCACGCCGGGAGCGAACCCGTGCGGCGCTGCTGCAGGCGGCCCGCCGCGTCTTCGAGCGAGATGGCTTCTATCCTGCGCGTTTGGCCGATATCACCGATGCCGCAGGCGTCTCCACGGGGACGCTCTACAACTACTACCGATCCAAAGAAGAGATTTTCCGCGATGTCATCACCGACGTCGCGCGCGAGCTGAGCGATGTCGCCGAGTACGCAGATGTGGACAGGCCGCGCGAACCGGTGGAGGGTCTTCGCGCTGCCAATCGGGCGTATGTGCACGGGTACCGACGCAATGCCCGGCTGATGCTGCTGCTACCGCAGATCGGTGACGAGGACATCCGCGCATTGCTCTCGACGATCATCGAGAACTACCAGGATCGGTTGATCAAGGCGATCAAGCGGTGGCAGCGCGACGGGCTCGTCTACACGGATATCGATGCCACCTACACCGCGCACGCCCTGACCTTCATGACGCAGCGGCTCGCGATCGCTGCATCGGAGGGGCCGGCTGGGTTCGAGTACGACGAGGAGTTGCTCGTCGCCACGATCAACCAGGTTTGGGAGCGCGCACTCGGCTTCGAACGGAATGACGGGTAGTTCACAACCCGCTCTCAGCAAATCCATGGTTATTAGTGATATGGGTCACACCTACTCCCGAAGTTCCGCTACTATTACCAAGGATTCGCCGGACACCAGCGGTGAATCAGGATTTTGGGTCGAAGCCCCGGTTGGCAGGTAACTGCCGAGCAATGATGGGGGTTCCGCGTGCTCCGGCTCCAAACGAGTGAGCCGAGAGAGCTATGACCGAGCAATTGGAGTCCGCAGTCCGCGGTGATCGGGCCGCGATCGGGCGGGTCATCGAACAGTGCCAGCCGCCAGTGGCGAGGTTCTGTCGGGCACTTGTCGGCAGTGCCGCCGGCGGATGGGCGGCGGCTGATCGTCTTGCCGATGATCTGCTTCCCCGAGTGGTGTCCACGGTCGTCTGCGACTGGGATTCCGCGCGTTCGCTGTACGGCTGGCTAACCGCGGCATTCGAGTTGCAGGCCGCGACCGACAACCGTCTCGCCGCACCGGCGCCCACCACACCGATGGCGATGGTGTCCCGCGCACTCGGTCGTCGCGCAGGAATGGTGTTGTGGCTCAGGGTGATCGAGGGGCTGTCCACGATCGAATGCGCACGCGCCCTCGGAATGCGTACCGGCGAGGTGCAGTTGCTGCAGCATCGCGTGCTCGAGTACCTGGGACACGGCACGGCGGCCGCGAGCTGATTGCCCGCGACCGCCGAATTGTGCTTTCCGGCTAGACCTTTGCCGGAACCGGTTCCTCCTTCGGCTGCTCCACCGGCACCTCGTCGGTGCTATCGATATCGAGGTTCGGCAGGATGCGATCCAGCCAGCCCGGCAGCCACCAGTTGTACCGGCCCAACAGAGCCATGCTGGCGGGGACCAGGATCATGCGCACCACGGTCACGTCGAGCAGCACCGCGACCGCGAGGCCGACGCCGATCATCTTGATCGTCAGTTCGGAGTCGAGCGCGTAGCCGGCGAACACGGCGACCATGATCGCGCCTGCTCCAGTGATGACGCGGGCGGTGGACGACAGTCCGCGGGTCACGCTCTCCCGGGCGTCACCAGATTTCAGCCAGTACTCGCGGACCCGCGAGAGCAGGAACACCTCGTAGTCCATCGACAGCCCGAACAGCAGGGTGAAGATCAGCAGCGGCACCCAACTCGAGACCGGGACCGCGTGCGGAAGGCCGAGCAGGCCTGCGCCCCAACCCCATTGGAAGACCGCAACCATCACGCCGTAGGTCGCGGCAACGGCGAGCAGGTTCATCAGGGCCGCCTTGATCGCGACGATCGGTGCCCGGAAAGCAACGGTGAGCAGCAACACCGCCATGCCGACGACGACCGCGATCGCCAGCCACAGCCGATGTGCGAGCCGGTCGGAGATCTCGTCCAGAACCGGGGTCATGCCGGTCAGGTAGCTGTCGGTCGGCAGTTGCGCGCGAAGCCGGTCCATGGTGCCGGTGGTCGCCTCAACGGCGGGACCGGTGGTCGGCACTACCTCGAGCACTGCCGCCGCACCGTCGGGGGCGACCATTGCCGGCGAGACCGCGGCGACGCCGGGGTCGTTCGCGAGCCGGTTGGCCAGCGCCGGCAGCGAGGTGGCCGGATTGTGCTCGAGATCGACTGCCACGAGGAACGGCCCGTTGGCGCCGGGACCGAACTCGGCGGCGGTCAGGTCGTAGGCGAGCCGCGTCGTGTTCGAGGTCGGCTGGCTGCCGGCGTCCTGCGGCCAGGTCCGCATCTGCAGCACCGGGGCGGCGAGCAGCAGCAACAATCCCAGCGCGGCAACGGCATACGGCAGCGGGCGAGCGCTGACCCGGCGGGCCCACCGCTCGGTGAGCGGCGGCTGGTTGCGTCGCGACTGACGCGGCGCGAGCCGGCGCATGTTGCGGCCGAATATCCGGAACCCGGCCAATCCGCACACTGCGGGAACCAGCGTGATCGACGCCAGCATGACGGCGGTCACCATCGCGAAGGCCGCGTAGCCGAACGAGGAATACACCGCCAGGCCCGCCATCCGCAGACCGAACAGCGAGATCAGCACGGTGGTGCCGGCGAAGATCACCGAGACGCCGGCGGTGCTGGTGGCGACACCCGCCGCCCGGTGCACGACCGCGGGACCGCCCACACCTCCCGAAGGACGCAGGGCGTCGGCGAAGCGGGTGACGAGCAGCAAGGCGTAGTCGATGCCGACTCCGACGCCGACCATTATTGCCGTGGTCGGCGCGTTCACGCTGATATCGGTGAAGCCGGCCATGATCGTGATCAGTGCCATGCCGACACCGACGCCGACCAGGGCGACCAGCAGAGGCAGCCCCGCCGCGACGATAGTGCCGAACACGAAAAACAGGATGATCAGTGCCGCGACGATGCCGATGGCCTCGGCCGTGCCACTCGGGGTCCCGACATTCTCAGGAACTTCGCCGCCGAGTTCGACCTGCAACCCGGACTGCTCTAGGGGTGCGGTCGCGGCGCGCAGGGCATCGATGCCCTCGGTGCCCTGGAAATCGGTCACCGGGATGTCGTAGTTGAGCCCGATGAGCGCGGTATCGCCGTCATCCGAGATGCGTGGCTGCGCAACGCGGCTCACGCCCTCGACATCGGCGAGGCGCTGCTGTAGCTCGGTGAGCTGCGCGGTGGATACCGGTCCGTTCTCGGAGTGCACGACCACGCGCGCATCAGTGCCGGAGAACTCGGGGAAGTGGGCGCGCAGCAGGTCGATCCCCGACTGGGAGGAGAGACCGGGCACGTTGTAGTTGTCGTGCGGCGTACCGCCGATGACGCCTGCGATACCGAACGCGGCGACGAGGATGGCAACCCAGGTGCCGATCACTCGCCAGGGATGGGCGGCGCTGGTTTCGCCGACCCGATACAGAAGCGCTCTCATGGTGTCCTCCGAGGACAGAAGTGGAGTGGTGTCCTCGAAAGGGTCGCGCCGGGTACTTGTGGTCGACTTGTAGTTCGTCAGGAACCGGCTCGAGCTGGGTAAATCAGGTGGTGAGTCGCTCGCGTGCCGCGGCGATCCACTGCGCGCAGCCGCACCGGGTCGCGACGTCCAATGCCACCGTGTAGTGCTCTTTTGCGGTGTCGGGATCGTCGAGCAGTCGTGCGAGATCGCCGAGCACGATATCGACCGGTCCCATCGCGAACGCCGCGGATACGCCGCCGCCGATCTGCCCGCGGTAGGCCAATAGCTCGCGATAGACCTCACGGGCATGCTCGGTGAGGTCGAGCGCAGCGACGGTCATGCCTCGGACCGTGAGCATCATGGAACGCAGGTAGTCGGGGCGGATCGGTGTGGGCCCGTCGTACAGTCGCCGGGCCCTTTCGCCGTCGCCCGCCGCGTGCCGCGCCAGTGCGAGCGCATCCACCACGGCGTCGGCCGCCTCCTCGTAGGACTCGAGCATCGGAGCCAGATCGGCGAGTTTGCCCTCGGTGTTCATCAGCGAAAACATCGCGAGCAGCAGAATGCCGTCGGCCAGCATCGCACCGTCCCGCTTCATCTGTATGTGTGCGTCGAGGAAGCACTCACGCGCGAGGTCCAGGTCGCCGCGCAGGTGATGGAGGAAACCGCGAGACATGCGGTTGATCGCCTGCGCCTGCCGCCACTGGAATCGGTCGGCGAGTCGTTCGGTCTGCGCGAGTTCGCGCTCCACACTCGCGAAATCCAGCACTGTCGCGGCGACCTGCATCGCCGCGAAATGGCCCATCAACGCAAACGCGGGCAAGGCTGCCCGCTCACCGAGCGTGGTCAGTTCGGTTATGTAGCGTTCGCGCTCCGCCTCTGCGCCCGGCACCTCGAACACCGAGATTCGGGCGGATAGTGCGAGCCCCAAGAGCTTTTGATCGGTGCCGCGACGCGCCGCATCGACCGCCTCGGTGGCCGCTTCGTAAGCGCGCTCGTTGCGGTCACCGGACACCTCCGCGACCAGAGCAATTTGGAGCCGGACGCGGGTCGCCTCGGCGAGGTCTGGGACCGCAAGTGCGTGCTCGATGCGTTCGACGACCCGCTCGTCGACATCGCCGTACGACCGGTTGACCCACGGGGTCGGGGTGTCCCAACAGGTGAGGGCAACGATCAGCAGGTCATCGCGCTCGGCGGCGCTGGCGATGTCGATCGCGCGATCCCGGGAAACGCGGGCTGCCATCGCGTCGCCGGCCAGAATCTCGGTGCCGCTCAACCGAGCCAGCACGGTCACAAGTTCTTCGGCATGTTCGCCGGGCAGGCGGTCGAGCGCGGCGATGGCGCGGCGGACGAACCCGGCTGCGGCGTCGTGCGCGAACCGCCGCTCGGCCTGATCCGCCGCGGCGAGCGCGGCATCCGCGGCGCGGCGCGCGGTGCTCGCGGACAGTGACTCACCGAAGTGGTGGGCCAGCGCCGCAACATCATTCGGCTGCAGTTCCTCGATCGCCTCGGCGACTCGCAAGTGCCACCGAGCGCGTCGCAGGCGGGAAATGTCCTGGTAGAGCGTGTCCCGCACGAGTGCGTGGGTGAAGCGGACGGTCCCCGGGTCCGGTTCGTCGAGCAGTCCGGCGACGACACCCGCCTCGATCGCATCGAGCACGGAGTCCTCATCGGCCTCGCTCGAGCGCAACAGCACCTCGATATCGGCTTGCCGGCCGACCACCGCGGCCATGCGGAGCGCGGCCACCGAGATTTCCGGCAGCCGGGAGAACCGGCGGCGAAGCACGTCGCGCACGCCCTCGGGAACTTCGGAGGTGGCGACGAGCTCGCCCTCGCTGCCCAGCAGGCGCGCGCTTTCACGCAGGTAGAACGGATTCCCCCCGGTGCGTTCGAGCAATGCCGACACCGTCTGGGGATCCGGGGTGGTACCCGAGACCGCGGCGAGCAGTGCGGCGGCGGGTTCGGAGGCCAGTCCAGCGAGTTTGATGCGAGCCTGGGTGGCCTTCGCGATGGCGGCCAACGCGCCCTCGAGTCGTGGGCTCACCTCGTCCGGCCGGTAGGCGACCACTGCGAGAACAGCGGTGTTGTCCACGATGCTGCTCAGCAGCGCAAGGGTTTCCGCATCGCCGCGATGGACGTCATCGAGCACGATCGCCAAGGGGCGCTGTGTGGTGACCTCGGCGAGGTATCGGGCGACGGCTCGATGCAGCATGAATCGTCCGAAGGAGGCATCGGTATCGGCGGCCGTGACCAGGCTGTCGTCGAGCAGCGGTGCCAACGCGTCGCCGTTCTCGCCGGGATCGACCGCCGCGGTGAGCGAACGCAGTGCCTCGACCCACGCCCACGCGGGCGGTGCGCCCTCGGTCTCGGGGCAGCGACCGACGGTGACGAGCCAGTCTTCCGCCTCGAGTTCGCGCCGGAACCGATTGAGCAGCAACGACTTTCCGCTGCCTGCCTCGCCGCTGAGCAACACCACGCGGGACCGGGCCGGGTCGGTGCCGGCCGCGCGATGCAACTGCTCGAGTTCCGCTTCGCGACCGACGAAGCCTTCTGTTGCTGCGGCGGGTTCGTCGGGCAATGCTGCACGGGCGGGTCCGGCAGGCTCCTCCGGTTGTGCAGTGGCGGTTCGTGCCGTTGCCTCGGCGTGCGGGCGGGAGACCGGGATCCGTTGCGCGAGTAAGTCGCTCTCCAACTGCACGAGCGCCGGCCCGGGATCGATGCCCAGTTCGTCGGCAAGCACCTCGCGCGCCTGTCGAAGTGCGGCAAGTGCATCGGCCTGCCGCCCCACCGCGTATCTGGCCAGGGCGAGCAGTCGCCAGCCCTCCTCGCGCAACGGATGTTCGCGGGTGAGCGCTTGTGCCTCGGCGGCTGCGGCACTGGGGTCGCCGGCGTCGAGTGCGGCCGTCGCGAGCATTTCCCGCGCCGCCAGCCGCAGGTCTTCGAGCCGCGTCGCCTCGGGCTGGGCCCACGGTTCGGCCGCGAACTCGGCGTAGGCCGGCCCGTTCCACACCGAGAGGGTCTCTTCGATGGCCGCGCGACGTTGCCGCGGGTCGGCGATGCCGGGCGCGGCGCGCACTGCCGCCTCGAATCGCCACGCGTCGACGGAGTTGGTGTCGAGCCGTACCGCGTATCCCGGCGGGCTGCTGATCAGCACCGACGCGGGCGCGCGTGGGGCGCGATCTGGCTCGAGCAGGCGGCGCAGATTGGAGATGTAGGCCTGCAGCGCGCCAAGGGCGCGCGGCGGTGGTTCGCCGTGCCAGAGGTCGTCGATCAGCCGATCGACCGAGACGACGTCACCACGCGCGACGAGGAGCAGCGCCAGCACACTGCGTTGCCTGCGGCCACCGAGGTCGACCGGATCAGGTCCCGGACCATCGCCGTCGAGCGGCATCGGAGCGTCCCCGGCCTTGTCGACGGTTGCGGCAAGCGAGCCGAGCACCCGGATGCGAATCATGACCGATTCAGCCTAGGACGAGTCGGTTGCTAGTGCGCTACAAGTCGTCGACAAGTAGGCCGGGCGATTCTCGTTGCAGTCCATCGACCAGCCCAGCAAGGAGCAACGCCATGACTGCCACCATCGACACCGCCGCCCGCCCGGACACCGGCGAAATGGTGATCGTGCACAACACGTTCCGCCGCCACTTCAGCGCGCTGCCCGGACTGGTGCGCGGCGTCGCCGATGGCGATGTCGAGCGCGCACAGCGCGTGGTCTCCTTCGTAGAGGAGCTGTCCACCGGCTTGCATCATCACCACACCACCGAGGACGAGATGATGTGGCCGCTGCTGCTCGACCGCGCGCCCACCGACAGCGCGCTCATCCTCCGCATGGAAGAGCAGCACGAGCGCATTGCCGAACTCAACGAGCGCGCCCAGGCCCAGGCAGCCCGGTTTGCCGAAACCGCCGACTGGGGTGTCCGCGAGGATCTCGCGAAGACCCTCACCGAACTTTCGGCCCGGCTCGATGAGCACATGGGTGAGGAAGAGCAGCACATCCTGCCGGTCGTCGAGACGGTCATGAGCGTCGAGGAGTGGGCGGCCATGGGGGAGCGCGGCCGCGAGGGCATCCCGAAGGATCGCCAGCTCGTCTTCCTCGGCTTCATCCTGCAGGGCGTGTCGTCGCAGGACCGCAAGAAGTTCCTTGCCGAGATGCCGCTGATCGCCCGGGTGATGTGGCGGCTGATCGGCAAGCGGACCTACGCCAAGGAGTACCGCGAGATCTACGGGACCGATCCGGACTGGAACTCCTGATCAGCTGCCGATATGGAAGTGCGCGCCCGCCACAAGCGGGCGCGCACTTCCTGCGTTCGAACACTGCGTTGTCAGGCCGGGCGGTACTTCACCGCGGTATGCGATCGCGACACTCGCGATATGCCACGCCCGAGGCGACGCAATCGGCGAGGCCGCTCTGAATATCCCCGGACGTGGGCGGATCGCCGCAGAGGATCCCGCATTGCAGGTAACCGGGCACGATCTTGCCGTCGGGCCATCGGCACACATCGGTGCAGGTGTAGCCGCGCGTGTTGGGATCGCTGCGCAATCCGTCGGGGCTATACGTCCACACCCAGGCATCGGTCGCGATAACCCGCCTGCAATAGACGGTCTGCCCGTTCGAAACATGCGCGACGGCGCCGTGGTCGGCGCAGTAGTCGTTGAGGTTCACGAGCGGGCCGGGTGGTCCTAGTGGTGCGCTGGCAGCGGGTGCCGCCGCCCCGAGCCCGAGCAGGATGACGGCGCCGGCCACGACACCGAGCGGACCGCTCCCGGCGCGAAAATGTTGTCTCAAACGCGGCATCCCAAGCTCCTCGCGAGTTGTTTCTTTGCGCAAGGTAACTGTGGCGTACATCACGCTTTCTTTCGATGCGTGTCGTGCCGACGCGCTCGGGCGTTACCCCGGGTTCGGGCCGTCGATGGCTCTCGGCGTGGGTTTCCGATCAGCCGAAGGCACGGCGCGGAAGCTGCACACACCCCAATCATGGTGCGCACCTGTGTTTTCGTGGCTACGGGTCAGCAGGACTGCCACTCGCCGAACGGCGGCGGGCCTTCTCCGTGCACCTTGATGTCGCCCTGGTCCTTGCGGTGCATCCATTCGTAGCCGTGCAGCACGTGCTCCTCGGATCCAGCGCTCTCGAACACCACGAGATCGCCGTTCGGCCGCTGCTCGAATGCGAATCCGCTATTCGGAGCGATGACCCACCACTTCTCTTTGCTCATGGCGAAACGCCCAATCCGTGATCGATTCTCAGCGGACGAATCTCACCGTACTCGCGGCAGGAGGGCGCTGGAACCAATGAAACAACAGTGGCGTAAGTTGCTGATGAGTCTGGCGTAACCAATGTGGTTTGTGGTGGAATAGCGAAACCCCAAAACGTTACCGGCGCGTCTGTGCAGGATGGGGAAGGCGCGCCGGTAACTTCCCCGGATTCTCGGTCGAAATGAGGAGGGGCGCCAATGCAAGTTTCGCGCCGCAATCTGTTCCGGTTGACGGCCGCCGGCTCGGTAGCCGTCGGAATGGCCGGACTCGCCCCGGGGATTCCGCAGGCTCGGGCCGACAATCTCGGCACCCTGATCGACTACGCCGGTGGTGTCCCGTCCGCCGACGCGATCGCCGCCGCCGGCCACACCGGGGTGATCCGCTACGTCTCCGATCGGCGCCCGGGCGCCGAGTGGATGGCAGGCAAGCCGTTGAAGGCCAGTGAGGTCGACGCACTCACCGAAGCCGGACTCGAGATCGTGTCCTGCTACCAGTTCGGCAAGGGCCCGACCGCCGACTGGCGTGGCGGTCTCGAAGCCGGCAAGAAGCATGCTGCGCGCGGCCTCGAACTGCACAATGCCGCGGGCGGCCCGGACCACGCGCCGATCTACGCCTCGATCGATGACAATCCGACAGCCATCGACTTCGCGACCATGATCGCGCCTTATCTGCTCGGCTGGCAGTCCGTGGTCGGCCCGGATCGGACCGGGGTCTACGCCAATTCGCCGACCATCGACCTCGCGCACACGGCTGGGCTTGGCCGCTGGTACTGGCAGCATGACTGGGGCACACCGGACGGGCACGTGACAACGGCAGCGCATCTGCACCAGTTCGCGATCGACGATGACACAGTCGACGGGGTCGGTGTCGACCTCAACGCAATCCTGAAGCCGGACTACGGACAGTGGTCGCTGGCCTGATCCGGCCCGAGTAACTCAACCGCGACCAAAGGAGGACGCCATGCCACAGCTCCTACTGAACCTCGCCTACTGGGTCGGTGCCACGGCCTACGAACTCAGCTCGCAATTCGTGCAGTCGGGCTTCAAGCTTCCTATCTAAGCTGCCGGCCGAGTCAGGTCGCCTGGCGGTCGAGCGCCGTCATCGCTTCTTCCAATGTCGCCGCGACGTCGTCGACCTCGCCTGCCACATGGGCTTCGGCCAACGCTGTCCGAACCCGTTCGGCGGGGACGTTCGCTACGCGCACTCGCGTACCGGCGAGCGTGACAGGCATCCCGGTCGCATCGAGTGCCGCGAATGCGTCCTGCCACCGATCGGTGCGCACCTCCACCGCGGTGGTATCGCCGATGATGTCGCGCTCATGTCCACCGGCGACCTTGCGCCCGTGCGACATCAGCACCAGCCGATCGCACTGCTGGGCCTCTTGCATGTAGTGCGTGGTGACCAGCACCCCGACTCCCGCGTCGGCCTGTTCGTGAATCGTGTCCCAGAGCCGTGCACGCGCGAGCGGGTCGACACCCGAAGTCGGTTCGTCGAGCACAAGCAGCTCGGGAGCGTGCGAAAGCGCGGCCAGGAACGCGAGCTGGCGCTGACGGCCCAAGCCGACCGCACCGACGAGCATGTCGCGCTGGGTGCGCAAGGACTCCGGTAGCTCGGGCTCGTCGGTGCCGAACGCTTCCGCGCTGAACGCAAGGTTCTCGGTGACGGTCAGATCGTCGTATAGCCCGAGACCCTGCGGAACGTAGCCGAGCCGCTGCCGCGTTGCGCGCGAAGGGGGTTCGCCGAACAGCCGCAGAATTCCCCAGGTGGGATGCAGGAGTCCGAGCAGCATGCGAATCACGGTCGTCTTGCCGGCACCGTTGGCACCGAGCAGGCCGACGATCTCGCCCGAATGCACCTCGAGGGAGACGTCGTCGACGGCCGTGAAGTCACCGAATGTTCGCGTCACGCGATCGACGGTCACCAATGGCTCAGTCATGCGCCACCCCGTTCGGTTGTGTGGTGGACTCGCGAGCGAGCGCCGCCGAGATGACCGCGTCCTCGAGGTCGCGGTCGAGCCGCTCTCCACCCGCGGGTGCGCCATCGGCCGACCATTCCCGGTATTCGCGTCCGCGCCGCCAGGCCCGGGTTCGCACCGTTGGCGTGGTGACGCGGTACACCGCACCGGGAGCCTCGGCGATTACCTTTTCGGGCGGTCCGTAGAGCAGAGCCTTACCTGCGTCGAGCACGAGCACCGACGACGCCCGTTCGGCCTCGTCGAGGTAGGTGGTCGCCATGGCCACCGCTGCGCCCCTCGCCGCGGCCTGGGAGATCATGCGCCACAGGTCAACTCGGCTCACCGGGTCCACGCCGGTACTCGGTTCGTCGAGCACGAGCAGCCGTGGTTCGTGCAGCATGGCCAGGCTGAACGCAAGTTTCTGCCGCATTCCGCCGGAGAGTTGCCCGGCGAGTCGATCGCGGGCCTTGGTCAGCCCGGCTCCTTCGAGCAAAGTGTCTTGGCGCTGTGTGAGTTCACGCCCGCGGATGCCATAGGCCGACGCGAAGAAGGCGAAGTTCTCGTCGACAGTCAACTCGCGCCAGACGCCGGAAGTGGTTGGCATGAAACCGATATCGCGCAGCGGCGGCGTCGACACCCGGCCGAGTTCGGGAAGTATCGCGCCTGCGATGGACCGCAACAGGGTGGTCTTGCCTGCCCCGTCGCCACCGACGACGGCGACGACCTCGCCGTCCGGAATCGCGAGCGAGACGTCGTCGAGTGCGAGGGTCTTCCCGTACCGGACGGTGAGACTCTCGGCACCCCAAGCCTTCCGGCTTCCACCGTGCCGAGTCACGGGACGGCCCGTTCGGGCGCCGGCCGTTCCTTGTGCTGCCGCGGTGCGAGGTCACGCCGGAAGCGCAGCACCGCACCGGTGAAGACGACGATCGCCATGCCGGCGAGGACGACGAACGGCAGCCAGAGCGAAGCGATCGATGCGCCCCGCAGCATGATGCCCTGGCTGATCTGAACGAAGTACGTCAGCGGCAGGCAGTAGCCGATCCAGCGGATCGCGATCGGCATGGCCTGTAGCGGAAAAATAAAGCCGGACAACAGGATCTGCGGCATCAGGAACAGTATCGCGGTCTGAATCGCCTGCCCCTGGGTTTGCGACACAGTCGAGATGAACACGCCGATGCCGAGCACAACGAACAGGAAGATTGCGCCACCGAGGACGAACGCGAACGGACTGCCGTTGAACGGCACGTCGAACAGCCACATGCCGAGCACGGTCACGAGCAGCATGTCGATTGCGGCAAGGATGAAGTACGGCGCGATCTTGCCGACGATGACATCCGAGGGCCGGAATGGCATGACCGCCAACTGTTCCAGTGTGCCCGCCTGTCTCTCCCGGACAAGGCCGAGGCTGGTGATGATCGTGCCGATGAACGTGAGAATCAGCCCGACGAGTGCGGGGACCATCACCCACGACGTGGTCAGGTCGGGGTTGAACATGATGTCCACCTGCACCTTGTTGCCGGCACGCCCGAAGGCGCTCGCAGCGGTCTGCGCGACAAAGAGGTTCGACCCATCGACGTAGGCAGTGGGCGGCGTGGTCGAGGTGTCGATCACGACGTCGGCCTTGTTGTCGCGCACCCGGTCCTGGGCCGACTGGGAGTCCGCCGATGTGTCTACCTCGGTGACATCGAACAGGCCGGGCAGTGCGGAGCCGACGGCCTCGGCGTGCGGTCCGACGACGTGAGTGGAGATGCTCGAGATGGTGAAGTTCGCGGCGTAGCCGAAAATCACCAGCAGGACGATCGGCAGCGCGACAAGCATTGCCACTGTGCGCTTGTCCCGGCGGAGTTCCCGGAACTCCTTGAGGATCATTGCCCTCATAGCAGCCCTTTCGTAGACTGGCCAGAGCATAAATTCGACAAGCGGGGAAATACTTCGTGTAGCCCAAATCTAAGGACGTTGAGTGCGATGGTCAAGCCCCCAGCAGGTGACACGTCCGCCAAACGGGCGCGCGGCCGCCGGCCGGGTGTCGGTACCACCCGCGACGCCATCCTCGACGCGGCTCGGCGCCAATTCGCCGAGCGCGGCTACGACAAGACCACTGTGCGCGGTGTCGCGGCCGAGGCGGGTGTAGATCCGAAGGCGGTGACGCACTGGTTTCCCGCCAAGCAGGACTTGTTCGTTGCCGCAGTCGAACTGCCGGTGCGCCCGGCCGACGCGCTGCGGCACGTGCTCGCCGCCGGGACGCTGGAAACTATGGGGGAGCGGCTTGTCGCGGAGCTGCTCGGCAGACTCGAGGATCCCGTCATTCGCGATCGCATGCTTGCGTTCTTTCGCGCTGCGGTCAGTGAACCCGCGATCGCCGCCACGTTCCGCGAAATCATCCTGCGAGACGGCCTGCTGCCCGTCGCCGAACTTCTCGGTGGCGACGAGGCTCGGCTGCGCGCCGAACTGCTGGCCAGCCAGATGATGGGTTTGATTACCGCCCGCTATGTGATCGCGGTGGAACCGCTGGCGTCACTGCCGGCTGCCGACGTTGCGCGGCTCGTCGGGCCCACGCTGCAGCGCTATCTCACGATGCCGATCGGCGGGGAGCAGGCGTAGCTAGGTCTGGGTGTGATGCATCGAGTCGTCGCGCAACTCGGGCTCGTCGGGCACCACGCGCAGATCCGGGTGTGTTTCGGGAGCACTGTGGTCGCCGCGCCAGGCCATCATCGACCAGCGCGACAGACCCGATAGGGCCGAGCCGAGGCTGGCGAACGACGCGCTCGAAATCACCGACGCGAACGAGAACGCGGAACCGACCGACAGCACCGATCCGACGCTTCCGATCGAGAGAATTGAATAGGCCGACCCGATGGAGAGAATCGAACCCTCCGAACCGATGGACAGGATCGAACGGTGGTTGTGACCAGAATGAAAAACCCGGCTGGTTGTCACCAGCCGGGTTTATCACATGTCGAGCGATCAGGCGACGGTAAACATGCCAACCGTCGGGAGGAAGGAGCACGTGATCGGGGCCTTGCCCTCGGCCTGAGTGGTCAGCGAACCGGAAACCAGCGCGACAACGCGACCGGCACCCGTGTCGGCGATGGCGCTCAGCGTGGCCGGGCCGTCGGGGTGGTTGATCTTGGCGTCGTCCGTAAGGTTCTGGGTCGCGGTCTTGCGGGTGTCCAGGTTCAACCAGGTCACGGTCAGCGGCGTGTCCTGCTTGGCGGTCGGACTATCGGTGCCGAGCGCGGTGAACACGAAACCGACCTGGTGTGCCTTCGGTCCGGGCGGGGGCAGCTGCGCCGGGCCGGGCACGGCCAGGGCAGCACCAACCGAGTCTCCACCGTCACCGATGCAGCCGCGGCCCAGGGTCGGGTACAGGAACTGCGAAATGACCGGGCCGTTCTTCGGGATATCCGGTCCGCCTCCGCCGCTGCCGTCGAGGAAGGTGATGACGCGCGCGAGCGTCGACTTGATCTGCGGCGGCAGGGCGGAGTTCTCGATCAGGGTCTTCGCCTGGGCGAGCAGCGCATTCTGCGGGTTGGCAGCGACCTCGCGAGGCTTGGCCAGCTCGGCCGGGTCCGTGATGGGCTTGGCGTCGGCGGGGCCGGCGACGGCGCCGATGATCGCCGGTGCGAGGGCGGCCAGCGCGTCGACATTGACGTCCTTGCCCACGACCGGATGGAAGAGCGACTCGACATCGAGCGGGGTGCCAGGCACCCAGCTCAGCTTCGGCGCGTCCTTCTCAGCTGCGTCCTCGGGAGCAGCTATGGCGGCAGTAGCGGTGCCAAGCGTGGCGCACGCGGTCAGCGCGACTGCCACAGCCACGCGCCGCAGATCTCGGGTGCGATGCACTCTGTCCCCTCCAGTTTTCGGGCAAACGGACGATAACAGTCCGGTTACCGACTCGGGACGACACTTTAGATAGCGCACGAGCAGTTGTACAGTCGCGATCTTCCCGCGCGAGAAAGCCTTATCTATCTTACTCCTGACCGCCCGCAGGAGATCCCGTCGAACGACCGTAACCCGAAACGCGTGTTACTGATGTGACTGGTGATGCAATTGTTACTACAAATCGTGTAACGGGAGCGGCCCCCGACGATCGCCAGGGGTCAAACGGATAACCTCGTTGCCGTCCGATCCACGCCCGTCCGTTACCCGAGGAACCCGTTTCGTGAGTCCCCTCCTGTGAGCCTTCCGTCGTGAGCCGAATCCTCCGATTTGCCCCGGCCGTGCTCGCGCTCGCGGTGATTGCCCGGCTGCTGTGGATGTTCCTGGTGCCGACCGGCTTCAATCTCGTTGACCTGCACGTCTATGTGGACGGCTCGGCGGCGTTGTCGGACGGCCACCTCTACGACTTCACCTATTCCGAGGTCACCCCCGACTTCCCGCTGCCGTTCACCTATCCGCCGTTCGCGGCGCTGGTGTTCTTCCCGCTGCATTTCCTGCCGATGAAGGTGGTCGGCGTCGCGTGGTCGCTGGCCACGGTCGCGGCTCTCTATGGCGTTGTGCGGATCAGCCTGAATCTGATTCTCGGCGAACGGGCGGCGCAGCCGCAGTACCGGAACGTCGCGATGATGTGGACAGCGGGCGGAATGTGGACCGAACCAGTCCGCACCACCCTGGACTACGGCCAGGTCAACGTCTTCCTTGTGCTCGGTGTGATGGTCGCGGTGGCGAGCAGTCGCTGGTGGTTGTCCGGTCTGCTCGTCGGCGTCGTCGCCGGGATCAAGCTGACGCCCGCGGTCACCGGCCTCTACTTCGTCGCGCGCAGGCGGTGGGCCACCGTCGTGTTCTCGGCAGTCGTCTTCGGCGCCACCGTTGGCCTGAGCTACCTCGTCGTGGGCAAACAGTCGCACGAGTACTTCGGCACGCTGCTCGGCGACGCATCCCGAATCGGGCCGGTCGGCTCGGTGTGGAACCAGTCGCTGCGCGGCGCGATGAGCCGGTTGGTCGGCTACGACGTGGAGACGGGCGCACCGCTCATAGCCGCGCTGGCCGTCCTGGCGGTCCTCGCGTTGTTCGCCTGGCGCTCCCTGGATGGCGACGACCGGCTCGGCACGCTCATCGTGGTGCAACTGTTCGGCCTGATGCTCTCGCCGATCTCCTGGTCGCATCACTGGGTCTGGATCATCCCGATGGCGATCTGGCTGCTGTACGGGCCATACGGGCAGCGCCTCGGCGCCCGCCTGGTCGCCGGGTACTGGATCGCGACATCGCTCGTCGGCGTCGTCTGGGTGCTCAGCTACTTCCAGGACTCGATCTGGCCCATCTCGCGCCCAGGGGTGCTCGCCTGGCTCGGCGCGGTCGACGCGATCGGTGTACTCGCGTTCTTCGGGCTGCTGATCGGATACCGCGTGCGGGACAACCGCGCGGGAACTACCGATCGAAAGTCAGCAGATCGATCTGTCGAGCCAGCGACACATCGTTCGCGGTAAGCCCGCCCGCCGAATGCGTGGACAGCACCAGGGTCACCTTGCGCCAACGGATATCGATGTCGGGGTGATGGTTGGCTTGCTCGGCCGCGTCGGCCACCCGGCGAACGAACTCGATCGCCTCCGGGAAACTGGGCAGCTCGATGGTGCGCGAGATCGAATCGCCCTCTCGTAACCAGTCCGGCAGTTCCGCGAGTTCGGTGTTCAGTTCGGCGTCGGTGAGAAGGGTCGCCATACCGCATGATGGTAGTCGTGCCCGACGCAGCCGAGGTTGAAGTTGTCGCAGCGGCGATCATCCGCGCCGGGCGGCTACTGCTCGCACAGCGCACCCGTCCCGCCGAACTGGCCGGGCTGTGGGAACTGCCCGGCGGCAAGGCCGAACCCGGTGAATCAGCCGCGGACGCGCTGCGCCGCGAACTGGCCGAGGAACTCGGCATCGAGGCGGTCGCTGGTGCGCGGATCGGAATCGACGTTCCGCTGCGCGAGCCGCTGGTGCTGCGGGCCTATCTGGCCACCATCGTTTCGGGGGAGCCGGCGGCGCTCGATCACGCCGAACTGCGGTGGGTCGATGCGGCCGAGTTGGCGGTCATTGACCTGGTGCCCAACGACCGGCACTGGCTCGATGACCTGGTCTCCGCGCTCGCCGCTACTTCTTACGGGCGTGACTCAGCGCCTTTCGAAGCTGCTTCCCCTGCAGCCCAGCATCCTGGGCCTTCTGCATCCGCTTGATTACGACCGGACATCGCAGACAACGCTTGTCGCTACGGCAGCACTTCTTCTTCGGCTTCAGCGCGGCGACCTTTGCCGCGTCGGCCTTCCCCATGCGTAAGTGCACCCTTCGCCGGTGATGGTGTGGGGGAAAGCTAATCAGTGCCTGGCCGTTTTGGCTGCCCCGTATCCCGCATTAAGCGGTGACTCGCATCACCCCGAAGCAATTGACCTGGTCTTTCTCGCGCGCGGCGGTCCGGACGGGCCTAACTGAGCGGTAGGGTATTCGTGGCCGCCTCCCACCCTTCGCGGCCAGGAAATCGGGCGTTTCGCAGCTGCGGTCGCCGCAATCGTCGCATGCCGGCCGCCGTATCGGTCGTTGTCGTGCGGCAGGACAACCCAGGAGCACAAGGTGTCGAGCCCAGAAACCGCGCGGACCTTCCGCAACGTCGCGATTGTCGCGCACGTTGACCACGGCAAGACCACGCTTGTCGACGCCATGCTGCGGCAGTCCGGCGCCTTCGCCGAGCGGGCCGAGCTCGTGGACCGGGTCATGGACTCCGGCGATCTCGAGCGCGAGAAGGGCATCACCATTCTCGCCAAGAACACCGCCGTGCACCGGCACAACAAGGACGGCTCGGTCACGGTCATCAACGTGATCGACACCCCCGGCCACGCCGACTTCGGTGGCGAGGTCGAGCGCGGTCTGTCCATGGTCGACGGCGTCGTGCTGCTCGTGGACGCCTCCGAGGGTCCGCTCCCGCAGACCCGGTTCGTGCTGCGCAAGGCGCTTTCCGCGTCGCTGCCCGTGATCCTCGTGGTCAACAAGACCGACCGCCCCGACGCGCGTATTTCCGAGGTCGTCGACGAAAGCCACGACCTCCTGCTCGACCTGGCATCGGATCTGGACGACGCGGCAGCCGAGGCCGCAGAGAAGATGCTCGGTCTGCCCGTCCTTTACGCCTCCGGCCGTGAGGGCAAGGCGTCCACCGAGGCTCCCGCGAACGGTGAGGCGCCCGGTGCGGACAACCTCGACGAACTGTTCGACGTGCTGCTCGAGCATGTGCCCGCGCCCAAGGGCGACGTGGCCGCGCCGCTGCAGGCCCACGTGACCAACCTCGACGCCTCCGACTTCCTCGGTCGTCTCGCGCTGGTCCGCATCCACAACGGCGAGCTCCGCAAGGGCCAGCAGGTCGCGTGGATGCACGCCGACGGCGTCAAGACTGTCAAGATCACCGAGCTGCTCAAGACGGTCGGCGTCACCCGTGAGCCCGGCGAGAGCGCGGTCGCGGGCGACATCGTTGCCGTCGCGGGCATCCCGGAGATCATGATCGGCGACACCCTCGCCGACACCGAGAACCCGGTGGCGCTGCCGACCATCACGGTCGACGAGCCCGCAATCTCTGTCACCATCGGCACCAACACCTCGCCGCTCGTCGGCCGGGTCAAGGGTCACAAACTCACTGCGCGCATGGTCAAGAGCCGACTGGACTCCGAGTTGGTCGGCAATGTCTCGCTGCGCGTCCTCGACATCGGTCGCCCGGACGCGTGGGAGGTGCAGGGCCGCGGCGAGTTGGCGCTGGCCATCCTCGTCGAGCAGATGCGCCGCGAGGGCTTCGAGCTCACCGTCGGCAAGCCGCAGGTGGTTACGCGTCAGGTCGACGGCAAGGTGCACGAGCCGTTCGAGGAACTGACCATCGACACCCCGGACGAGCACCTCGGTGCGATCACGCAGCTGCTGGCCAACCGCAAGGGCAAGATGGTCCAGATGACGAATCACGGCACCGGCTGGGTTCGTATGGAGTTCATCGTCCCGTCGCGTGGCCTGATCGGTTTCCGCACCGACTTCCTCACCGAGACCCGCGGCACCGGCATCGCCAACGCCGTTTCGCACGGCTACGGCCCGTGGGCCGGCGAGATCCGCGCCCGCCACACCGGTTCGCTTGTCTCCGACCGGACGGGCAGCGTGACCCCGTTCGCGATGATCCAGCTCTCCGACCGCGGCACGTTCTTCGTCGAGCCGGGTGCCGACACGTACGAGGGCATGGTCGTGGGCATCAACCCGCGCGCCGAGGACCTCGACATCAACGTCACCAAGGAGAAGAAGCTCACCAACATGCGGTCCGCGACGGCCGACGCCACCGAGACCCTAGCCAAGCCGATCACTCTGACCCTCGAGGCCGCGATGGAGTTCTGTGCCGTCGACGAGTGCGTCGAGGTCACCCCCGAGGACGTGCGGGTGCGCAAGGTGAACCTTGACGCCACCGAGCGCGCACGGGCCCTGTCCCGGGCAAAGGCACGCGACCGCGCTGCCCTCTAGCGAGGCAAAGCACGCGACAATGCGGAGCTGTACCGTCGCGGGCGGAAAGGGGCATCTCTCGGTGGCAGGTGGAGCGAAGCGGCGCGCTGTCGGCGCAATTTTCGCGGCGACGTGCGCAGCGCTCGCCGTGACGTCGTGCACCGCGAACCCGCCGCCGCCGATCGAGAGCACCGAGACACCGAAGACCGAACCGGCGGTGCCGACGCGCAACACCATCGTTGTCGCGATCGACGAGGTGGGGGAGGGCTTCAATCCGCACCTGCTCGCCAATCAGTCGCCCGCCTCGGCAGCGGTTGCGGCCCTGGTGCTGCCGAGCCCCTTCCGCCCTGTCGTCCCGGAGAACAACGCGTCCGCATGGGTGCCGGACAATTCGGTGGTGGTGTCTGCCGAGGTCACCTCGCAGGAGCCGTTCACGATCACCTACCAGCTCCGCCCGGAGGCACAGTGGTCCGACGGTGCGCCGATTGCGGCCGAGGACTTCCGGTACCTGTGGCAGCAGATGATCAACGATCCGGGCGTAGTGGATCCCGCAGGCTACGACCTGATCGCCGACGTCAATTCCTCCGGCGGCGGCAAAACCGTCACCGTCACCATGGCCGCGCCGTACCCCGCCTGGCGGGAACTGTTCACCGACCTGGTGCCTTCACATCTGCTGAAGGACGCGTTGGGCGGATTCGAGCGTGGTCTGAGCGACAACATCGCGGTGTCCGGCAGCAGGTTCCACATCAAGTCGGTTGACCGCGGCCGCGATGAGATCCTGCTCGAACGCAACGACCGATTCTGGGACGAGCCGGCGAAGCCGGATCAGGTCCTGATGCGCCGCGGTGGCTCGTCCGCGCAGCTCGCCGACTCGATGCGCTCGAACGATGTGCAAGTCGCCGAGGTCCATGGCGGATCCGCCACGCGCGCACAGCTTTCCGCGATCCCCGGGGTGCGCACCGCCGTCATGGCGCAGCCACGCGTGCTGCAGGTGGCGCTCAATGCACGGACCGGTGCGCTCGCCGACCCGCGCGTGCGTACCGCGCTTTTCGGTTTACTCGATCCCGATCTGCTCACCTCCGTCGGCGCCGACACCGCCGCTGCCGTGCAACCTGCCCGCGCGCAAGTGCTAGCGCCATCGGATCCGGGCTATGCGCCGACGATGCCGCCGCGCCCGACCGGGCAGGCCGCTTTCGACCTGCTCGCCGAGTCCGGGTTCCGTGCCGACGCGCCTGCACCGACGACGACGGCCCCCACGACGCCGCCCAGTGTTTCGGCACCACTGGCGCGAGCCGGCGAACGCCTCAGCGTGCGGATCGGTGCCCCGCAGGACGACGCGACCGCCCTGGCCGTAGCCAATACCGCTGCCGATCAATGGCGCGGCGCGGGCGTGGATGTGACGGTCCGCGAGATCGCCCCGGACGACCTCTACGGCAGCGAACTTCTCGAGGGCAAGATCGATGCCGTGGTCGGCTGGGTGCGTGCCGGAGGCGATCCCGCGACCGCGCTGGCGTCCCGCTTCGGCTGCCCGGCGCCCGTCGCTGCCGGGAGCGCGTCGGACGATCGCGCGCCCGCAGACGACACGCCGACACCCGCCCCCAATGGCGCGACGCCCAACCCGACCGCGCCTGCCGCGGCAGGGCAGTCGGCAAAGGCGCCGAGCAACCTGTCCGGAATCTGCGATCCCGCGCTGCAGGTCGGTATCGACAACGCCCTGCGCGGAATCGGCGATGTCCCAGCGGCTATCGCGGCCGCCGAGCCGGCACTGTGGCGGCTGGCCGCCGTAATGCCGGTGCTGCAGGACGCGAGTGTCGTTGCCGCTGGACC
>NZ_LRRB01000104.1 GCF_001646865.1 Aldersonia kunmingensis
AGCCCGAGACGACGAGCGGCGCGGTTGCGAAACCGAACTCCTCGGCGCCGAGCAGCGCGGCGATCACCACGTCGCGTCCGGTCTTCATCTGGCCGTCGACCTGCACGACGATGCGGTCGCGCAGACCGTTGAGCAGCAGGGTCTGCTGGGTCTCGGCGAGGCCGAGCTCCCAGGGCGCACCCGCGTGCTTGAGCGACGTCAGCGGCGACGCACCCGTGCCACCGTCGTGACCGGAGATCAGCACCACGTCGGCGTGTGCCTTCGACACACCCGCGGCGACGGTGCCGACGCCAACCTCGGAGACAAGTTTCACGTGAATCCGCGCCTGCGGGTTCGCGTTCTTCAGGTCGTGGATCAGCTGTGCGAGATCCTCGATCGAGTAGATGTCGTGATGCGGCGGCGGCGAGATCAGCCCGACGCCGGGCGTCGAACCACGGACCTCGGCGACCCACGGGTACACCTTGTGCGGCGGCAGCTGGCCGCCCTCACCCGGCTTGGCACCCTGCGCCATCTTGATCTGGATGTCGGTGCAGTTGGTCAGGTAGTGCGCGGTGACACCGAACCGGCCCGACGCGACCTGCTTGATCGCGCTGCGCCGCCAGTCACCGTTCTCGTCCGGATCGAAACGACGCGGATCCTCGCCGCCCTCACCGGAGTTCGACCGGCCACCGATTCGGTTCATCGCGATCGCGAGGGTCTCGTGCGCCTCGGACGAAATGGAGCCGTAGCTCATCGCGCCGGTGGAGAACCGCTTCACGATCTCCTCGACCGACTCGACCTCGTCGATGGAGATGGGCTCGCGCTCTTCGGTGCGGAAGCGGAACAGGCCACGCAGCGACGCGAGACGCTCGGACTGATCGTCGACGAGCTTCGTGTACTCCTTGAAGATCGAGTACTGCCCGCTGCGGGTGGCGTGCTGCAGCTTGAACACCGTGTCCGGGTTGAACAGGTGGTACTCGCCCTCACGGCGCCACTGGTACTCGCCGCCCACCTCGAGCTCGCGATGCGCGCGCTCCTTCGGGTTCGGCAGGAAGGCCGTGGCGTGCCGAGCCGCGACATCGGCCGCGATCTCGTCGAGGCCGATGCCACCGAGGTGGCTGCGCAGGCCGGTGAAGTGCTCGTCCACGAGTTCCTGGGACAGGCCGATCACCTGGAAGAGCTGTGCACCGGTGTAGGAGGCCAAGGTGGAGATGCCCATCTTGGACATCACCTTGAGCACGCCCTTGCCGGCGCCCTTTACGTAGTTGGCGACAGCCTTCTCGTACGTGATGCCGGTCAATCCGCCGCGATCGAGCATGTCCTCGATCGACTCGAACGCCATGTACGGGTTGATCGCGCCCGCGCCGAAGCCGACGAGCATGGCCATGTGGTGCACCTCGCGGGCGTCACCGGCCTCCACGATCAGGCCGACCTTGGTACGGGTCTTCTCCCGGACCAGGTGGTGGTGAACGGCAGAGGTGAGCAGCAGCGACGGGATCGGCGCCAGCTTCTCGTTGGACTCGCGATCGGACAGCACGATGATGCGCGCACCGCCGTCGATGGCCACGGAGACCTGAGCCTGAATCGCCGAGAGCGCATTGCGCAGACCCTCGCCGCCCTCGGCGACCGGGTACAGACCACGCACGACCACCGAGCGCAGGTGGCTCTTGGTGCCCTCGTCGTTGATGTGGACGAGCTTGGCGAGATCGTCGTTGTCCAGGATCGGCTGCGGCAGCACGATCTGCTTGCACGAATCCGGACCCGGGTTGAGCAGGTCCTTTTCCGGGCCGAGCGAGCTGAAGATGCTGGTGACGACCTCTTCGCGGATGGCGTCCAGCGGCGGGTTGGTGACCTGCGCGAACAGCTGCGAGAAGTAGTCGAACAGCAGCCGAGGACGGGCCGAGAGCACGGCGATGGGCGTGTCGGTGCCCATCGAGCCGATCGCCTCGGCGCCGGTCTTGGCGAGCGGCGAAAGCAGGATGTTCAGCTCTTCGTTGGTGTAGCCGAAGATCTGCTGCCGGATCAGGACGCGGTCGTGCGACATGTGCACGTGCGGGCGATCGGGCAGGTCCGCGAGCTTCAGCAGGCCGGCATCGAGCCACTCTTCGTACGGGTGCTCGGCGGCGAGCTGATCCTTGATCTCCTCATCGGAGACGATCCGGCCCTGCTCGGTGTCCACGAGGAACATGCGGCCCGGCTGCAGCCGGACCTTCTGCACGACCTTGGACGGCTCGATGTCGAGCACGCCGACCTCGGAGGCCATCACGACGAGGCCGTCGTCGGTGACCCAGATGCGGCTGGGGCGCAGGCCGTTGCGGTCGAGCACGGCGCCGACGACGGTGCCGTCGGTGAACGTGACCGACGCGGGACCGTCCCACGGCTCCATGAGGGCCGAGTGGTACTGGTAGAAGGCCCGGTGCGCGGGCTTCATGTTCTCGTGCCGCTCCCACGCCTCGGGGATCATCATCAGCACGGCATGGGGCAAGCTGCGGCCACCGAGGTGCAGCATCTCGAGCACCTCGTCGAAGCGCGCGGTATCGCTCGCCCCGGGGGTACAGACCGGGAAGATCTTCTTCAGCGTCTCGCTGTCGCCGAACACGTCGGACGAGATGAGCGCCTCGCGGGCACGCATCCAGTTCTCGTTGCCGGTGACGGTGTTGATCTCGCCGTTGTGGGCGACGCGCCGGAACGGGTGCGCCAGCGGCCACGACGGGAACGTGTTGGTGGAGAAGCGCGAGTGCACGAGGCCGAGCGAGCTTTCCACCCGGTCGTCCTGCAGGTCGAGGTAGAACGCCTTGAGCTGCGGCGTGGTGAACATGCCCTTGTAGACGATGGTCTTGCCGGACAGGCTCGGGAAGTAGACGCCCTGGGGCACCGAATCGCCGCGTGAAACCTTGGACACGAGCTCGTGCTCGATGCGCTTACGGATGACGAAGGCGCGGCGCTCGAGTTCCATGCCCGTCACCGGAGTACGCGAGCCCGGACGCTGCCCGATGAAGAGCTGACGGATGGTCGGCATCGCGTCGCGCGCGAGCGCGCCCAGCGAGGTCTCATCGGTCTCGACGGCACGCCAGCCGAGCACGGCGAGGCCCTCTTCCTCGACGATCTGCTCGACACCGATGCCGGCCTTGCGCGCCTCGGCGCGGGCCTGCGGAAGGAATGCGATACCGGTCGCGTAGGCGCCCTCTTCGGGCAGCTCGAAGTCGACAACGGCGCGGTAGAACTTGTCCGGAACCTGGATCAGGATGCCTGCACCGTCACCCGTGTTGGGCTCGGCACCAGCTGCACCGCGGTGCTCGAGGTTCTCCAGGGCGGTGATGGCCTTTTCGACGATGTCCCGGCTGCGACGACCGTACATATCTACAACGAATGCAACGCCACAAGCGTCGTGCTCATTGATAGGGTCGTAGAGGCCAATGGGTCCGGGGGACCGATGGCCTGGGAGTGCGGCCTGCTCGCTGCGCGGGCTCCGCTCGAATTCCTTCATACCTAGCCTTCGTGTGCATCGATAACCAGCAGCGTCGGTGGTCATCCCTGGTGCAGAGGGGATCTGCGGTTGTCGACCTGCAGCGTCGCAGGACATCGGTTCGCGACACTGTCTCGCGATCGATTGCGAACAGCAATTACCCGGACTCTGATGGCTTCCTAGCGGTGTTATCGCATCGTGGACAGCGTCTCGGCGTTTGTACTGTTCGCGCACAGATGTCGAAGAGTGTTCGACATCAAATGGCAACGATAAGTCAAACCCTCGGGAAACCACCAACCAAGGGCACCCTTATACACCCTTCTACCTGGGAAATGTCGGCGCCGCTGCCGCATCTCGGTTACGCACAGTGTAAGGCAGAATTTGCACGGTTCTGCACGAACGGCATGTGGCGCTACTGACAAGTAGATTCCGTGTGAACCTGCCCACAGCGGGGTATCCGGCACGCTTCTCGCTGGGTGATAACTGACAGGGTGTGGGAGACCAAGATCACTTCCGGCGTCGACCTTGCCATGCGCCGGGCATGACTTCGAAGGGGGAATGGCGTGAGCACTGAACCAGACGGCCCGAAACCTGTGGGCCCAGAACAGGCAGGCGCACCGACGCGTCCGGACACCCTCGTCCGCCGCCTCGAGTCCGCGCTCGTTGTGCTCGGCGGCGGGCACCGCGGTGAGCTGCCCGAGGCCGAGGAGCGGTCCACGTTCGCGCTTGCCGGCGCGCTCGTGGCCCTCGTGGGTCTGCTGGCTTGGCTGATTACCACCGCGGCACTGACTCAGACGACGTCCTGGCCGTGGCCGGCCGCCGCCGCCGCAGCACTTCCGCTCGGTGTCATCGTCGCCGCGGTGGCGCGTGCGATCGCCGGTGGAACACCCGCACGCCGTGGCCTTGCCGGACGGATCGGCGTCGCTCTTGTCGTCGGATTGGTCATCGGCGAACTGCTGGCCACTGTGCTTTTCGCCGGTGCAGTCGACCGGCGGCTCTCCGATGAGGCGCAGGCCGGTGCCGCTCAGTCCCCTGCCGTCGTGCGCGCACAGAACGAACTCGACCGGGCGCAGACCGACCGCGCCGCGCTCGACACCGCCGTCACCGACGCCCGCGCTCTCCGCGACGACGCACTCGTCACCGCGCGCTGCGAGTTCAACCCCTCCCCCGAATGCCCACCGACCCGGATCACCGGCGTCCCCGGCACGGGCCCGGAATCACTGACGGCGAACGAACTGCTCGCCGATGCGCAGGCCGAGCTGAACTCTGCGCTGGACAACCGCGACGAACGCGCCGCGCAGCTCGACTCGGTGATCAACGACCGCACCGCCGCGGTGGACCGCGCGCACGATGACGCGGCAGCGCAATCGTCCGGCGGGCTCGGTGATCGCTGGCTCGCAATGAACGGTTACACCTTCGACAACCCCGGCGCGCTCGTCTTGCGACTGATCCTCATCGCGTTCGCCACGATGCTGACCCTGCTACCGATGCTGCTGCGCCGGTGGCGTGGTGAGACAACGCAGGACCGACATGTCGCCGCGCGCGCAGAGCAGGATCGCGCGGTGCTGGCCGCCGATACCGCGATCGTGCAGGAGCGGGAAATGGCTCGCGTCGCCACCGCCGTGGAATCTGTTGCCGCACCTGTCGTTGCCGCGCGCGTACTTCCGGCTGAACCGGTGCGAGCGCTCGAGGCAAGCCCGGCAGGCCGCAGTCCCGCACTGCCCGAGCGGCGCAGCCCGGACCTCCTGGATTCGATCGAATCTGCGACCCGCGCTGCGACCCGGTTGTTCAGCCCGTTCGTCCCCGCCTCGGTTTCGCGCGCTATTGATACGACTGCCACCTACCCGGTGCGGATGGCGCGGCAGGTGATCGAGGAGGTCGAGGAGTTCACGGTGACCGTGCGGCACACGTCGCGGGTGACTGTGCGGACCGAGGATGTGCCGCAGCCGGATCAGGAGCCCGTGGTTATCGACGAGGTCGTGCACGCCAGCGTCGACCGCATCCAGGATGCGTCGCAGGAACGCCAGGCGCTCGGTGGTCGTCCGGCGATCAATGCGCGGTTCTCGCGGCGGTCGCTGCCGCGCTGAACGCACGTGGCTTCCTGCGGGGAAACTGCGCAGTCGCGAGCGTTTCGGCCGCCGGTGCAGGACTGTGGAGAAATTCGTCAGCAGTAGTCGTAGGGGCCATCGTCGACGCTTGGTCGGATCGGTCCGTGGCGGGTTGGCTCACTCGTTGATGTCGAAGAACGAATCGCCGTCCTCGGGTGTGCCGTCGATCTGTCCTTCGGTGCGACCGTGCACGGTCGGGTCCAGCCGATCGATCGCGTCGTTGGACTGCAGCTGGATCGTCCCGTCGTCGGTGTCGGCGTCAGCGGGGTCGATGTCGTCGGGCCCGACGTCGGGTAGCTCGGCGGCCAGCCGCTCGCCGAGCGTTTCATCCTCGTCGGCGTCGATCCACTGCTGCGGCGGATCGACGACCTCGTCGCCGTCGTCGTTGCGAACCTCGTCGGAATCGAGTTGTTCTGCTGGCGTCAGTGGGTTGTCGTTGGAGACGTCACGTGCCATGTACGCCATTGTTGCCGATCGCAGACAAACCCGGTGGGCTGATCCGCCCGCGTTCACGGTGCCGCGGTGTCGCCCCCCGGGGAAAGTTCAGGGTGGAAATCGGGTGCTTCCCCGATGTGCGGGCATCACCTGGCGAACAACACTGGCAGGCATGACAACCTATGAAAACGGTGGCGTGAAGCGCCTGACCCGTTCGAATTCCGACAAGATGGTGGCCGGGGTCTGCGGTGGCCTCGCCGAGTACACGGGCTGGGACATCGCCCTGATCCGTTTGGCGGTCGTCGTTGCGACCGTGTTCAGCGGCGGCGCGGCCATCATTGCCTATCTGGCCGCAATCGTGATCATGCCGGCGCAGTAAGAATCATTCTCGCCGCTCAACAACGCGTTGAAACACCCGTACTTTCGGCTCGAGATCGAGAGCGCGCGGGAGCCTTTAGTTCACGGCTATCGAAAAGGTGTTGCAAGCTAACGATCCCCGTTGTGATCGGGAAATGCATGCCTTCCGTCTGCAGCGCCGTGTCCCGGCCCTGCTCATTGCCGCGACCGCTGGCGTCGCCTCCCTGATATCCGGATGCGCGTCCGACGACACCCCCGATAACGCCGTGGCGGCCGATGCCGCGCTGCCGACCGAGATCCCGGCGGGCACCAAACTCGTCATCGCCGATCAGTCCGAACGGCAGAAGGGATTCCTCAGCGCGTCAGGCGAATTGGACAAACTGCCGTTCGCGCACGAATTCGCCAACTTCGTCGGCGGGCCGTCGATCCTCGAGGCGTTCCGTGCCGGAGCCGCCGATGTCGCTCTCGTCGGTGACACTCCCCCGATTCAGGCGCAGCTCGCCGGCCAGGACGTGCCGATCATCGCGGCATTCCAGACCGACCCGAACAGCATCCGCATCACCGTCGGCCCCGGCCATGACGACCTCGACACCGTCGCCGAGCTGAAGGGACGCAAGATCGCGTTCGCCGAGGGCACCGCCCAGCAGGTCGTCGTGCTGCGCGCGCTCGAGAAGGCCAACCTGAAACCCGAAGACGTGGAACTTGTTCGGCTGCAGCTGTCCGAGTTCCCGGACGCGGTACGCACCGGTCAGGTGGACGTCGCGCCGCTGAGCGAACCGACGCTGACGCGCGTGCTGCGTACGCCCGGCACGCACACTCTCTCCGAAGCGGAAGCCTCGGGCACCGCTACCGGGCTGAGCTACCTCTACGCCCGGCGCGAGGTGCTGCAGGATCCGGCCAAGGCAGCCGCGCTGCGCGCCTACGTTGCCTCGCTCGTCCGCGCGATCGACTGGACCAACAAGCATCCGGACGAATTCATCGCGAAGTACTACGTCTGGCAGCAGAAGCTGAAGCCCGAGGAGGGCCAGGCGATCGTCGCCTCGCTCGGCCAGTACTCGTTCCCGCACCTCGATCAGGAAATCATCGACCGCCAGCAGTCCACCATCGACGTCATCGACCGCGCCGGCCAGCTACCCAAGGAGATCAAGGCCGCCGACGCAATCGACCTGCGCTTCGACGAGGTGATCACCCAGACCGTCAACGAGGTCGGCGCGAGCTTCGAGCGGAAGTCCAGCTGATGGCAGTTCAGGCGCTGCCGCGGGCACAGGCCCGCGGTAGCACCGAACTCCGGGAGCGGAAGGCCTCGCGCCGCAGGCTCGGACCCGGGCGGGCGATCCCGTTCGGCGCGGCTATCGGGCCGCTGCTGCTGGTAGCCGCGTGGGTGATCAGCTCGGCGGCGGGAGCGCTCGATCCCGAAACCCTGCCCGCGCCGTGGACCGTCGCGCAGACCGCCGGTGACCTCATCGCCGATGGCCGGCTGCAGAGCAACCTGCTCACTTCGGTTCAGCGGGCGGCAATTTCGCTGGTGCTGGGGGTCTTGATCGGCCTGGTGCTCGCGCTGCTGGCAGGCCTGACCCGGCTCGGCGAGGCAATTGTGGACGGCCCGATCCAGATCAAGCGGGCCATCCCGACACTGGCACTCATTCCGCTGTTCATCGTGTGGTTCGGCATCGGCGAGCAGATGAAGATCATCGTGATCACCACCAGCGTGCTGGTCCCGGTGTACATCAACACGCACGCCCAGCTGCGCGGCGTGGATGCCAAGCATGTGGAACTCGCTGAGACCGTCGGGCTTTCGCGCTGGCAGTTCGTCCGTCGCGTCGCACTCCCCGGTTCGCTGCCCGGCTTCTTCACCGGACTGCGGATGGCTGTGACCATCTCCTGGCTCGCGCTCGTCGTCGTGGAGCAGGTGAACGCGACGAGCGGCATCGGCTACCTCATGACCCAGGCACGCACCTACGGGCAGATCGACGTCATCGTCGTCGGCCTGGTCGTGTACGCGCTGTTCGGCCTGATCAGCGATACCGCCGTGCGCCGACTGGAGCGGAGGGCATTGTCATGGCGACAGTCACTGGGAGATTGAACGGCGCGGGACTCAGCGTCAACACGCACAACCTGGTCCGCGGCTTCGACGACCGGGTCGTATTGCGCGGGATCGATGTGGACATCGCGCCGGGCGAGTTCGTCGCCCTGCTCGGCCGCAGCGGATCGGGCAAGAGCACGTTGCTGCGTGCGCTTGCCAAGCTCGACCACGATGTGCCCGGTTCCGGCGAGCTGACCGTCCCGGCGAAACGCGCTGTGGTGTTCCAGGATTCGCGGCTGCTGCCGTGGGCGCGAGTACTGGACAACGTGATCCTCGGCCTACGCGGCCCGGACGCCCGGCAGCGCGGCATTCAGGCGCTGGATGAGGTCGGGCTGGCCGGACGCGAACGGGCATGGCCCAAGGAACTGTCCGGCGGCGAGCAGCAGCGCGTTGCGTTGGCGCGCTCTCTGGTCCGCGAGCCGGAACTGCTGCTCGCAGACGAACCGTTCGGCGCGCTCGATGCGCTTACCCGGATCAAGATGCACGCGCTGCTGCAGGAACTGTGCGCGCGGCACCGTCCCGCAGTGCTGCTCGTGACGCACGACGTGGACGAGGCAGTCGTCCTCGCCGACCGGGTCCTCGTCCTGCACGAGGGGCAGATCGGACTCGACCGCCGCATCGATCTACCCCGCCCACGCCAACATGCCGACCCGACATTCGCCGCGTACCGCCAGGAACTGCTCGACAGCCTCGGCGTCCGAAATTAAGGAGCACCGATGACCGAACCTCGCCAGCTCAACTTGAACGCCTTCATTTACCCGTCCGGCCACCACGAAGCAGCTTGGCGGCACCCGTCGAGCAGCCCTGACCGCATCTACGACGTGACCTACTACCAGGAGATCGGCCGCACTGCCGAGGCCGCCAAGTTTGATGCGGTGTTCTTCGCCGACGGTCCGGCACTGCGCCAGAACGTCGAGCATTTCGCCGCACCCGGGCTCGAGCCGATCACCCTGCTCACCGCAATCGCCGCCGCCACCACCCATTTGGGGCTCATCGCCACCGCGTCCACGACGTATTACGAGCCCTACAACCTCGCCCGGCTCTTCTCGTCGCTCGACCACATCTCCGGTGGGCGCGCGGGCTGGAACATCGTCACCACCGGAACCGATTTGGCCGCAGCCAATTTCGGGCTCGACCAGCACCCGGAACACACCGAGCGATACGCACGCGCCCGCGAGTTCGTCGATGCCGTCGTGGCGCTGTGGGACAGCTGGGAGGACGACGCGATCGTGCTCGACCGCGAGTCGGGTATCTACGCCGACCCCGCGAAGATCCACGAGATCAATCACGCCGGTGAGCATCTGCGGGTGCGCGGGCCGTTCAACGCGGCGCGCACTCCGCAGGGCCACCCGGTGCTCGTCCAGGCCGGTGCCTCCAACGAGGGGCGTGGGTTCGCCGGCCGCTACGCCGAGGCGATCTTCACCGCGCACCAGCGCTTGTCGGACGCGCAGGCCTTCTATGCCGACATCAAGAAGCGAGTCGCGGAGTTCGGTCGCAACCCCGACCACGTGAAGATCCTGCCCGGCATCAGCCCGTTCATCGCCGACACCGAGGCGGAGGCCAAGGCGCTCGAGCGCGAGTTCAACGAGCTGACCGTGCCCGAGTACGGCCTCGCTCAGGTGGAGAAGATGTTCGGCTTCAGCCTGCGGCATCTCGGTCTCGACGAGCAGATCCCGCTCGAACTGTTCGAGGGCGCAGGCGATGTCACCGACAACGAGCGCAGCCGCGTGCAGGTGATCGCCGGAATCGTCGAGCGTGAGCGCCCGACCGTGCGCGGATTGCTGCACCGGCTCGCCGGTGCCCGCGGCCATCGCGTCTTCGCCGGTACGCCGGAACAGGTCGCCGACACCATCGAGGAGTGGTTCAAGAATGGCGCCGCGGACGGCTTCAACGTGATGCCGCCCTGGTACCCGGGCGGACTCGAGGTGTTCACCAGCACGGTCGTCCCGATCCTGCAGGAACGCGGCCTCTTCCGTACCGAGTACACCGGAACGACGTTGCGTGACCACTTCGGATTGCCGCGTCCGGAAAGCCAGTTCGCCGGTGCCGGCGAAGTGCACGAGCCGGAGCTCGTCACTACCTCGCGGTGAGCGGGTCTTGCAACGCGGCGGCCGGTCCAGCGCGCCCGCCGCGATCCCGTTCGCCTCGGCCACTGCAGCGAGCGGGTAGTCCTCAGCCGTGCATCAAGCGGTGATCGATACCGCGCGCCTTCTATTCACGGCAACGCAAAAGGTGTTGTCCGCTAACGATCTCCGGTGGAATGGCGCGCATGTCTGCGCTACGTCAACTCAGCCTCAATGCCTTCATCTACCCGGCCGGTCACCATGAGGCGGCGTGGCGTCACCCCGCGAGCCAGCCGGACCGGATCTACGACATCACCTACTACCAGGAACTCGGCCGTATCGCCGAGGACGCGAAGTTCGATGCGGTCTTCTTCGCCGATATCCCTGCGCTGCACCAGAAGGTCGAGTACTCGGTCCCGCTCGGCGTGGAACCGATCACAGCGCTTACTGCAATCGCCGCGGTCACGACCCGTCTCGGCCTGATCGGCACCGCGTCCACGACCTACTACGCGCCCTACAATCTCGCCCGCTTGTTCTCGTCGCTCGATCACCTTTCCGGCGGCCGCGCCGGCTGGAACATCGTCACCACCGCGTCGGACCTGGCGGCCGCGAATTTCGGGCTGGACGGGCACCCCGAGCCGGTCGACCGCTACGCGCGCGCACGTGAGTTCGTCGACGCGGTCATCGCGCTGTGGGACAGCTGGGAGGACGACGCGATCGTCCTCGACCGGGCCGCGGGAATCTACGCCGACACCTCGAAGATTCACGAGGTCAACCATTCCGGCGAGCACGTGCGGGTCCGTGGTCGATTCAACGCGGCACGCACCCCGCAGGGCCACCCGGTGCTGGTCCAGGCCGGTGCCTCGAACGAGGGGCGCGGGTTCGCCGGACGCTATGCCGAGGCGATCTTCACCGCACACCAGCGGATCGAGGACGCCCAGGCGTTCTACACCGACATCAAGAAGCGCGCCTCGGAGTTCGGCCGCAACCCCGACCACGTGAAAATCCTGCCCGGCATCAGCCCATTCATCGCCGACACCGAGTCCGGCGCCAAGGCACTTCAGCGTGAGTTCAACGAACTGACCGTGCCCGAATACGGACTTGCGCAGTTGGAGCGCGTGTTCGGGCTGCGGCTGGGCCACCTCGATCTCGACGAGCAGGTGCCGCTCGATCTGTTCGCAGGCTCGGGCGATGTCACCGACAACGACCGCAGCCGGGTGCAGGTTATCGCCGGAATCGTCGAGCGCGAGCGTCCAACCCTGCGCGGATTGCTGCACCGCCTCGCCGGCGGTCGCGGGCACAACGTCGTCGCGGGCACGCCCGAACAGATCGCCGACATCCTCGAGGAATGGTTCACGAACGGTGCCGCAGACGGTTTCAACGTGATGCCGCCGCTGTACCCGGGCGGCCTCGAGGTGTTCGCCAGCACCGTCGTTCCGATCCTGCAGGAACGTGGCCTGTTCAGAACCGAGTACACAGGCACCACGCTGCGTGACCACTTCGGGTTGCCGCGTCCGGAGAGTCAGTTCGCTGGTGCCGGCGAGGTGAGCGAGCCGGAACTCGTCGCGGCCGCCCGGTGAGTGGCTGTACCAACGACACAGGAGTAACTGCCGAACCCGTTCGACTGCGGGCGATGACGCTGCAGGTGTTCGCACCTGCGGCGATCTTCGGCGTCGGTCAGGGCGCGGCGGCACCGGTCTTCGCGCTGCAGGCCCTCGCGCTCGGCGCATCGCCCGGCCTCGCCGGGCTGATCGTCGCGCTGAGCGGGCTCGGCATGGTGATCGGCGACCTTCCGGCGGGGCGAACGGTCGCCAGACTCGGCGAGCGCTGGGCCGTCGTGCTCGGTTCGACACTCGGTGCGCTCGGCATGCTGGCCTGCATTCTGGCGAACTCGCTCATCGTGCTCGGAGCGGGATTGCTCGTCTCCGGCATCGCGGCCGCGGTGTGGGGCCTGGCCCGCCAGTCCTATCTGGTTGCCGCGGTGCCGCCGAACGATCGGGGCCGCGCCCTGTCCGCCCTTGCGGGCTCGGCGCGGCTCGGGTTCTTCATCGGGCCGTTCCTCGGCGCGGCCGCAGTGCACTTCATCGGGCTCAGCGGCGGGCTGTGGATCCAGCTGATCGCGACCATCGCGGCCGGTGCCCTGATGGCGACGCTGCCCGACCCGTCCGATGAACGCACACCGGCAGCGGACTCCGTGTTCGCCGTGGTCGTCGAGCACCGCAGACTGCTCGCCACTCTCGGTTCGGGCGCGCTGGCAATGGGCGCCGCCCGAGCGGCTCGCAACGCGCTGCTTCCCCTCTGGGCAGCGCATATCGGGCTCAGCGCGACAACAACGAGTCTGATCTTCGGCGTCGCCAGCGCGGTCGACGTGCTCATGTCGTACCCGTCCGGCGTGCTGATGGACCGATTCGGGCGAAGTGCGGTCGCAGTGCCGTCGATGGTCTTGTTCGCCGTTGGCTATCTGATGCTGCCGCTTACCGGCGGTGCGATCACGATGGGGATGGTTGGCATCGTGCTCGGGTTCGCGAACGGCCTGAGCAACGGCGTGATCATGACTATCGGCGCGGACGTGGCACCACCCGAACAGCGTGCCGAATTCCTCGGAGCGTGGCGGCTCATGCACGACGTGGGCATGTTCGCCGGTCCGATCGTGGTGGGGCTGACCAGCGCGGTGAGTGTGCTCGCCGTGGCGGCGGCCGCGATCGCGGGGGTCTCCGGACTGGGCGCGGCGGCAATGCGGCGGTGGATCATCGATCCGGTGCCGCAGTTCGCGGCACGCGCGCCGGGGTTGGCGGACCTGGAGAAGACGTGAAAAGGGTCGATGCGCTCGATCGCCTCTCGGCGTGTGGCACACCGCAGTTCCAGCCGAACGGAACTCTGCGGAGGCAAAGGTTTGAGCCCGGGGGATTCGGAACGCACCGACCCACACGTTTACAACGCATAGGCCGCCTAGCTATTCCAGGGGCGCTGTGACGCTGGGCACCGGCAGACTGGACCCGTGCGGCTGCTGATCATTTCCGACACACACGTGCCCAAGCGTGCGCGCGATTTGCCGACGCCGGTCTGGGACGAGGTCGACCGTGCGGATGTGGTGATCCACGCGGGTGACTGGATGAACGTCGACCTGGTCAACGCGCTCGAATCCCGTGCCCGCCTGCTGCTCGCCTGTTGGGGCAACAACGACGGCGCCGACATTCGAGCTCGACTGCCCGAACGCGCCGATGCCACGCTCGACGGCGTGCGGTTCACCGTCGTGCACGAGACCGGCAACTCGAGCGGACGGGAGCGACGAATGTCGGCCGCCTTTCCGGACACCGACGTATTGGTGTTCGGGCACAGCCACATTCCGTGGGACACGACGTCTGAGACCGGGCTGCGGTTGCTCAATCCCGGGTCACCGACCGATCGGAGGCGGCAGCCGTCTTGCACCTACATGACTGCCGTCGTTGCCGACGGGGTGCTGAGTGAGGTTGAGCTGCACCGGCTTTGATCGGGTCCACACCCAACCGGCCGATGACGACCGGTTGGATGCTTCGCCGATCAGCGCAGGCGGATGGCCCGCATTGCCGCGACCGCAAGCACCACCGCGGTGATTGCGGCGGCGACGTGCATGCCGCTCACGAACGCGCCGTGCATTGCCTCGACAAACCACGCGGGGTTGCCGAGTTCGCCCGCGACCTCGGCCGCGCCACCGAGCGTTTCGCTGGTCACCGCCTGCTCCGGCGTCAGCCCCGAAAGGTCGATGCCGCCACGGAACACCGCGAGGACGACACTGCCGAGCACGGCGACACCGGCCGCGGCACCGAGCTCATAGGCCGTCTCGGCCACCGCCGATGCGGCACCGGCTCGTGCCGGTTCGACCGAGCTCACGACGATGTCGGAGGTCACCGTCAGCGCGGTACCCACACCGGCGCCGACGAGCACGAATCCGATGACGAAGGCGTTGATGCTGCCGCCCGCCTGGGTGGCGAGCAGGACCGCCGAGCCGAGCGCCGATGTGGCTACGGCCGAAGCCAGGACGAGACCCGTCCGCAAGCTGCGGAGGAGCCAGGCCGCGCCGATCGAGGCGGCGACGCTCGTCGCAGTGCCGGGCAGCATCGCAAGGCCCGCCTCGAGAGGTGACAGCCCCGCGACCACCTGCAGGTACTGCGCTCCGAAGAACAGCAGTCCGGCGAGCGCAAACACCGACAGGAAGTCGGTGGTCACCGCCATGCGGAAGGCGCGGTTGCCGAACAGGCTCAGGTCGAGCATCGGGTCGGTCAGGCTGCGCTGACGCGCTACGAATACCGCGCCGGCCAGCACGCCGAGCATCGCCGCGACACCCGCGACAAGGCTCGGGCCGTGTGCCGCAATCTCCTTGATCGCGTACACGATCGGCAGCACAGCGAGCATCGAAAGCGCCGCACTGAGGATGTCGAACTTGCCCGGCTTCGGATCGCGCGCCTCAGGAATGACCAACGGCCCGAACACGATCAGCGCGAGCATCAGCGGCAGGTTGATCAGGAACACCGAGCCCCACCAGAAGTGCTCGAGCAGCCAGCCGCCGAGCAGCGGGCCGACCGCCGCGCCACCACCGGCCATCGCCGCCCACACGGCAATCGCCGTGGTGCGCTGCCGCGGGTTGGTGAAGATCGCGCGGATCAAGCCGAGTGTCGCGGGCATGAGCGTCGCACCGGCGACACCCTGCAATGCACGTGCGGCGATCAGCATTTCGGGGCTGACGGCGAACGCCGCAATCGCCGACGCGACGCCGAATCCGGCGGCGCCGATGAGCAGCAGCCGGCGTCGGCCGATGCGGTCGCCCAGCGTGCCCATCGTGATGAGCAGGCCGGCGAGCACGAACGAGTAGACGTCGATGATCCACAGCAGCTGCGGCGCAGTCGGCTCCAGGTCGGCGCTGATGAACGGCAGCGCAACGTCGAGAACGGTGGCGTCGATCGCGATGAGCAGCACCGCGAAGGCGAGCACCACCAGCCCGAGCCATTCCTTTGCCCCGGCTGTTGCGCGCACAACGGCGCGCTCGGCCACGACAGTCATTTCTGCACCTCTCCAAATTGCTCTTCGCCGCGCGCCGATTTCCGGAGTGAACGGAAGCGTTCACTCCGTTCAACGCAACGGATCTTCCGTTCACACGGGGTCGGCCAGAGCGCGAGTAAACCGTCCAGCCGGTACAGTCAGCCTAGCACTAAACCGTCCAGCCGGTACAGTAGCTAGACTGACGCCATGGCCGCAGGCACCCGCGATCGAATCCTCGACGCCGTCGAACAGTTGCTGCTCGAGCGCGGCGCGCAACAGGTCACGCTGGAAGCGGTTGCCGCAGCCGCAGGCGTGTCCAAGGGCGGCCTGCTCTACCACTTCAAATCCAAGGACGCGCTGTTCGCGGGGATGGTTCGGCGTCTCGGGGAACGGGCCGATTCCCAGCTCGCCGAGGCCGTCGAACAGGGCGAATCGGTTGCAGAGTGGTACCTCGCACCCGGCGATTCGACCGACGCGCGCGAGGTCGCACTGTTCCGCTCGATGCTCGCCGTGATGCGCAGTGTCGACGGCACCGATAGCGAGGTGCAGCAGGCCCTCGTCGAGGTAATGCGGTCGTGGGATTCCGGACTGCAGCGCGAGATCGACGATCCAGTCCAGGCCGAGATCGTCAGACTGGTCGGCGACGGCATCTACCTCGCCGCCCTGCTCGGACTGCCCGAAAGCGAACCCGTGCTGCACCGGAAGGTCGTGAAGCGCCTGCTCAGCGCGACCGGCGCGAAACCCATCAAGGCGAAGCGCCCCTAGCCCCGCCGCTCATTCCACCCCGCGGCCTCCGCATCGGTGGAAGAGTTTGTGGTCGTGATGTCGGACCCCACCGACGGTTACACCCGCGCGGCAACGTCGTTCTTCGGCAAGGACACCGCGCGACTCGGCGGACCCGAGGCCTGGGTCATCTGGCTCCTCGCCACCGCGTTCGTCGTGTGGCTGTTCGCGATCCAGACCGGCTATGCGATCGTCTCGCCACAGATCCAAGAGGACGCCGGGCTGAGCCTCGCCCAGGTCAGCGCCGCGGCCTCGGTCTACACCGTGTTCTTCGCGATCTTTCAGTTCTTCTCGGGCTCGCTACTCGACCGATACGGCACCCGACCGCTGCTCGCACTAGCCGTCGCGCTCGTCACGGTCGGTGCCTTCCTCTACGCCGCAACCAGTGGGTTCGGCATGCTCGTGCTCGCTCAGATCGTCCTGGCTCTCGGTGCGTCCTTCGGCTTCGTCGGCGCCGGCTATGTCGGCGGCAAATGGTTCGACGCCGCCCGGTACGGCCTCATGTTCGGGTTGGTGCAGATGTGCGCATCGGTGGGGTCGGCGATCGGCCAGCCCACGATCTCCGCGCTGCTCGAGCTGATGACCTGGAAGCAACTACTCGCCGGATTCGCCTCGGCGGGAGTGTTGCTCACCATCGCGTTCGGCTTTCTCGTCCGCGATCCCGCGCCCGCCCCGGGGACCGCTCGTATCGCCCGTCCCACCACGAATGTGTGGGTCGGGATCCTGCGCAACCTCCGTGCCTGCATCGGCAATCGGCAGGTCGTGCTGTCCGCGCTTTTCGCCGGGGCGGCGTTCGGCACGATGCTCTCGGTGGGGGTGCTGTGGGGCCCGCGCGTTCAGGATGCGCGGGGTGCGTCTTCGGGATTCGCGGCTGTACTTACCGCGCTGGCATGGCTGGGTATGGCGTTCGGTGCTCCACTGGTCAACGTGGTCTCGAACCGGTGGCACAGCCGCCGCCGCCCCGCAGTGATCGGTCTGCTCTTACAAGCAGTCGCCGTCACGCTCTTCATCTACGGCCCGGCGAACGGTCCAGGCGCGAGCATGGTGGTCATGTTCGCCGTTGGCCTGTTCGCCGGAACGCACATGCTCGGATTCACCGTCGCCGGAGAATCCGTGTCGCCCAACCTGATCGGCAGCTCTGCGGCCGTCGTCAACGGTGTCTGCTTCATCGTCGGCGGTGCACTGCAGGTGATCCCGGGTTATCTGCTGCCGAACGATCCCACTCTCGGCGATTTCCGTGCGGCGCTGTGGGTCATGCCCGTGGTGCTGGTGCTTGGTGCGCTCGCGGCGCTCGCTCTGCGCGATTCCATCCCCGGCAAAGCGGCAGATCCCGGCTAGCGAGCGCCGGACACATTTCTGTCTGCGGCGTGCCGAACGACGTCATGTACAAAGGAAATCTTCTCCGCGACAACACCGTTGATCTCGAACGGGTACAGGTCGGATTTACCCATCGACCGGTTCACGAGGTTGAAGAACACGGTGGCGCAGGTCCAGTCCCACAGCATCCGGTCGGCGTTCTCGCCTCGGTAGCTACGCTGCGGCACGACGTCCGAAATCGGGTATCCCCGTTGCGGATTCGCGTGCCAGACCACCTCGGCCTCGGCGGTTGTCTGCAGCGTGTCGGTGATGTGCAGATAGTGCGCGAAGCATTCGGCGAAGTCCTCCCACGGGTGCATCGTCGCGTACTCGGAGATGTACGCCCTGCGCCAGTCCTCCGGGGCACCGAACTCGTAATGCCGGTCCAGCGCGTCGGAGTAGCTCGCGCGCTCGTCGCCGAAGAGTTCCCGGCAGCGGTCGAGCAAAGCCCCGTCACGGACGAGGACCGCCTGGTAGTAGTGGCCGATCTCGTGCCGAAAGTGCCCGAGCATGGTCCGGTACGGCTCACCGAGTGCGACGCGTAGGCGCTCCCGGTAGTCGTCGAGGGTCTCGACCAGGTCGATGGTGATCACGCCGTTGGCGTGACCGATGAGGACCTTCTCATTGTTCGAGTACGTCGAGAGCAGGTCGAAGGCCAGTCCGCCGTCACGGTCGTAGAACGGAGTGATCGGCAACTCGAGATCACGCAACTGGAAGACCAACCGGCGCAATGCCGTTCGCGCCTCGGCAAGCTTCTCCATGGCGATCGTGTCATCCGAATCGGGTCGGCGACGGACCAGTGAACAGGCCAGGCACAGCGGGGTCCCCGAGTCGTCGGCCACCAGCCAATTGCACAACCAGTGCCGGTTCGAGCAGGCATGCCAGCCGCTGCCGTCGACGGTCACCGCGCCGTTTTCGCCTTCGACGAGCACCATGGATTCGCTCGGCAGGTGCAGTGCGACCTCGCAGCCACACCATTTGCAGGACTTGTCCTCGAACGCAACGAACCCGCGGCAACGGGGGCAAGCGAATGCGATCATCGGGCCTCACTCGTCTGCCCGCCCGCGGCGGGCTCGGCCCAGTCTTGCACGCAGCAGCGCGCCGCGCGGGCCAACAATCGGCCGGGCCGAATCTCGTTCAGCGGGCCTGCGGCAGCTTGTGTGCACCACGCTTGGGCGCGTGCGCCGACGGTGGCGGCACCATCGGCCCGATGTCCCCATCCGGCGCTTCGTCGAGGTCCACCATCACCGGCGCATGGTCGCTCGGGCCGGTCCCCTTGCGCGCCTGGCGATCGATCCACGCCGCGCGTACCCGCTCCGCGACCGGGGCACCTGCGAGAACGAGATCGATCCGCATTCCGAGGTCCTTGTGGAACATCCCGGCGCGGTAGTCCCAGTAACTGAACACCCGCTCGTCGGGCCAGCGATCCCGCACGACATCGCGGAGGCCGAGGTCGTGCAGCGCAGCGAGCGCCGCCCGCTCGGGCGGGGTGACATGGGTCTGCCCGATGTAAGCATCGGGATCGAACACGTCGGCATCGGTAGGAGCGATGTTCATGTCGCCGCACACCAGCACCTCGTCCGGCCCTGACTCGACATCCGCGCGCAGCTTGTCCAGCCACTCGAGCTTGTACCGGTAATGGTCGGAATCGGGCTCGCGGCCGTTCGGCACGTACAGCGAGTGCACCCGAACGCCGCCGCACGTCGCCGACACCGCACGCGCCTCGAGATGGGGAAAGCCCGGCGCGCCAGGGAGTCCGCTGACGACATCGGTCAGACCGACCCGCGACAGGAGTGCGACGCCGTTCCACTGTGTTTCGCCATTCGCCGCGTACTCGTATCCGCGCTCGGCTAGCTGGTCGGCGAGCAGTTCGGCGAAGGCCTCGTTGCCGAGCTTGGTTTCCTGCAGACAGACGACGTCCGGGGCGCGCTCATCGAGCCAGGGCAGCAGGCGAGGAAGCCGCTGCTTGACGGAGTTCACATTCCAGGTCGCGACCCGCATGGTGTCCACGCTAGTGGGCACCCACGAATCGGTCAGCTTCGCCGTGGACGCTGCGCCGCGAGCCGCACCGGCGCGTTGTCGACCCCGTAGCCGTCGTATCCGTCGAAGCGCTGCACGAACTCGAAGAACACCGAACCGACCGTGCGGGTGTAGAAGTGCACGAAATGTCCGCCGTCCCGGCCCGGCCCCCGGTCGTAGAGCAGGCTGAGGTCGCGGAGTTCGGCGACAAGGGTTTCGTCGAGGCCGAACCGCCCGCGCAGATAGTCGTAGTAGTTGTCGGGGACGGCGAGGAATTCGAGTCCGGCTCCGCGCGCCGCGCGCGCGAGTCCGATCACGTCACTGCAGCCGAACGCGACGTGCTGTGGCAACTGCGCGGCGTCGATAGCCTGCGGAGCGACGTTGAGCGGCATACGCACTGCACCGTCGTCCGTCCGCACCACCTGGCTCCGGATAAGGCCGGTCGGCCCGGGCAACTGACCGGGAGCGTCCGCCGAGAGGCCGAAAATGCCGGCGAGAAACAGCACCGCGTCGTCGGCGGTCTGCCACGGCTGCGACAGGTTCACGTGGTCGATCCGATGCACGGCGCCCGGCGCCTCGGTCAGGCCATCGCGGAACTCGCCGACCCACGCCGGGACACCGTCGGGTGGATCGGTGACCCAGAAGAACTCGGTGCCATCGGGTGCGATCGCGGCGCCGAAGGGTTGTTCGGAGGCGTAGGTCCGCCGGTAGGCGACGGGCGCCATGAGTTCGGCGGCGCGGCGCGAGGTCGCGTCGGCGTCGGGCACCTGGAGTCCGATTGCGGCGACGTGCGGCAGTTGGTCGCGCGCCTGCTGTTCGTTGAGCACCACACGCGCCGCCCCGGCGGTCCACAACGACACCGGCTTGCTGCGATGCCTGCCGCGCGGGGTGAAGCCAAGCTGGCCCAGCAGCACCTCGACCTCGCTCGTGTCCTCGGCCTTGATCTCGACGAAGTCGAAGCCGACCGGCGGCTTCGCGTCCGTGATCGGGATGAGGTGCAGCGCGTCCTGCAGCCACAGCAACGAGCGCAGCGCGTGCACTGCGGTGGGACCGGGGTCGGTTTGCCGGAAGGTGTCGTTGAATACCTCGAGCGACAACGGGCCGTCGTAACCGGCGGCGAGCACATGCCGGACAAAGCCGGCGAGATCGAACGCGCCCTCACCTGGGAACTTGCGATGGTGCCGACTCCACGACAGCACGTCCATGCTCAACGGCTGGGCGTCGGCGAGTTGCAGGAAGAAGATCTTGTGGGCAGGAATCTGCTCGATCGCCGCTGGGTCGTGGCCACGGGAAAGGACATGGAAACTGTCCAGGCATACGCCGACGGCCGGATGGTCGGCCAGTTCCGCTATCCGCCACGCGCGCCGGTAGTCGTCGACGAAACGACCCCAGGCCAATGCCTCGTAGGCGATGCGGATCCCAAACTCCTGCGCCAGGTCACCGATCCGACGCAACTGATCGGCCGACACCTCATCCGAGTCGACGGTCGCCGTGGCGACATTGCTGCACACCAGGACCAGGTCGATACCGAGCCGCTGTGCGGTACGAAAGGTCGCGCCGGCGCGGCGGAGGTTGTCGGCAAAGGTCTCCTCGTCGACGCCTTCGAGATCGCGCAGCGGCTGATAGAGGTAAAGCTCGAGGCCGAGCCGGCCGGCGAGTGCACGGACCTCCTCCGGCGAGTGGTCGCTCGCTATGAGATCGGGCTCGAAGATCTCCACTCCATCGAACCCAGCCGCCGCGCATGCGTGCAGCTTCTCGACGAGTGATCCGGACAGCGACACGGTCGCGATCGAGGTCTGCATCACTCGAATGTACCAATTAGTTAATTAGCGAACAAGGGTGGCGCGACCGGAACTGCGGGCGAGCGCAGTAAGCTCATCCGCCGTGGCCGCAAAGCCGAAAGCCGAACTCCTGCGCGACGCCGAGCGCACCCGCGCCGAGTTGCTGGCGATCGCTACCGAGGTGTTCGCCGAGTCCGGCTACTCCGGCGCCCGGGTGGACGAGATCGCCGAGCGCACCCGCACCACTAAGCGGATGATCTACTACTACTTCGGCGGCAAAGAGGGCCTCTACCTGGCCGTTCTCGAGAATGCATATCGCGGCATCCGTGAGGCCGAGCAGAAGCTGAAGGTCGATCATCGCGATCCCGTCGAGGCCATCCGGCGTCTCGCCGAGGTCACCTTCGACCATCACATCGCCCACGACGAGTTCATCCGGCTGGTCTCGATCGAGAACATCCACCGCGGCGAGTTCATCCGGAAGCTCGCCGACCTGCCGGAACTGTCGGCGCCGGCCACCTCGCTGCTCGACGAGATCCTGCGCGACGGTCGTGATGCCGGGGTGTTCCGTGAAGACGTGGTCGCCCTCGATGTCCACCTCGTGATCAGCTCGTATTGCGTGTTCCAGGTAGCGAACCAGTTCACCTTCGGATACCTCTTCGACGTCGACCTGACCGAGACGTCTCAGCGCGCCCACCTGCGCAGAATGCTCGGCGACATGGTCGTCGGCTGGCTAACCAACCGGGCCTGAATCCCGGCGCCTCGCGCCGAACCGGTCAATCGACCGAGATCTCGATCACACTTTTGCCTTGACGCGGCGTGGCGCACGGTGCTGTACTGCTTTCTGAACGTACTAGTTCGTACATTACGGAGAGTGGCTCATGAACCAGCGCCCCACCGGCTACGTCGTCGGATTGATCGGCACCGGCGTCGGCCCGTCACTGACCCCGGCCCTGCACATGGCCGAGGGTCGGGCCCACGGTCTGGACTACGTCTACCGGACCCTCGACCTCGACGCCCTGAACGTAGCCCCCACCCGCGTCGGCGAGATCCTCGACTGGGCGCGCACTCTCGGCTACAACGCCGTGAACGTCACCCACCCGTGCAAGCAGATCGTGCTGCCGCATCTGGACCGGATCGATCCTGTCGCCGCCGCGATCGGCGCCGTCAACACCGTGCTCTTCACCGCCGACGGTCTGGTCGGCCACAACACCGACACCACCGGCTTCGCCAGCGGATTCGTCGAAGGCCTGCCCGACGCCGCACTCGATCACGTCGTACTGGTCGGTGCCGGCGGCGCGGGCACCGCCGTCGCCGACGCACTCCTGCGACTCGGCGCCGGGCACCTCACCGTCGTCGACGTCGACATCGACAAAGCCACCGCACTCGTCGCCGGACTGGCGCAGCGCCACCCGCTCGCCCACATCGACGCCTCATCGTTCGACAAGCTGTCGGTGCTGCTCCCCGCCGCCGACGGCGTCGTCCACGCGACACCGATGGGCATGGCCGAACACCCCGGCATCGCCTTCGATCCCGCTCTCCTGCACCCGCACCTGTGGGTCGCCGACATCGTTTACCGTCCGCTCGACACCGCGCTGCTCCAGGCCGCGCGAGCAGCAGGATGCCGGACCCTCGACGGCGGTCATATGGCCGTCTATCAGGCCGTCGATGCATTCGCTCTGATCACCGGCATCACCCCGGACGCGGCTCGCATGTCGCGTCACTTCCGCCGACTCGTCGCAAACCCTTCCTGAACTCCGCCGCAGCCAGCAGAATTCATACCCAGGAGCCCCGATATGAGCACTGTTTCCCGACCACACCCGCAGGCGCCTCCGCAGCGAACGCCACGACGGGCGGCGCTGGCCAGCTTCATGGGCAGCGCGGTGGAGTACTACGACTTCTTCCTCTTCGGCGCTGCCGCGGCGCTGATCTTCCCGCACGTGTTCTTCCCCTCCGACGATGACGCGGCTCTGGTCATGTCGTTCGCGACATTCGGGTTCGCCTATATCGCCCGACCGGTCGGTGCAGTCATCCTCGGTCACTTCGGTGACCGCGTCGGACGCCAACGGGTGCTGATGTTCACCCTCGTGCTGATGGGTATCTCGACCTTCATGGTCGGCTGCCTGCCCAGCTACGACAGGATCGGCTGGCTGGCTCCCGTGCTGCTGGTGCTGTGCCGATTGATGCAGGGCCTGTCCGCGGCCGGCGAACAGGCCGGCGCGAGTTCGCTGACCCTCGAACACTCCCCCGACGATCAACGTTCCTTCTTCACCTCATGGACGTTGACCGGAACCCAGGGCGGTTTGATCCTGGCCTCGCTCATCATGATCCCGTTCATGGCGCTGCCCGATGAGGCCAAGTACAGCTGGGGCTGGCGCGTGCCGTTCTGGCTGTCCGCCGCTGTTGTGGTCGTCGCCTACTTCATTCGCCGTCAGCTGCACGAGACCCCGGAATTCACCCAGGCCAAGGAAGCCGGCGAGATCGCGAAGATGCCGCTCGTACCGCTGCTGCGTGACCATTGGCGGGACGTGCTTCGCGTGATCCTCTGCGCGTTCATCGCCGTCGTCTCAACGGTTTTCGCCAACCTCGCCCTCGCCTACGGCAAGAAGGTCGGTCTCGACGCGGACCTGACACTGTGGCTCGTGGTTGTGGCGAATATCGGTGCCCTACTCACTCAGCCGTTCTTCGGCAAGCTCGCCGACAAGATCGGCCGCAAGCCGGTCTTCATCTACGGCGCGCTGTCCTCGGCGGCACTGATGCCGTTCTACATGATCTCCATGAGCCAGGGGAATCACCTGATCACGTTCGCCCTCGCCGTCGCCACCTTCTCGTGCGGCTACGCAGCGGCCAACGCGGTGTGGCCCTCGTTCTACGGCGAGATGTTCTCCACCCGGGTCCGCTTCTCCGGCATGGCAATCGGCACCCAGCTCGGCTTCCTGATGGCTGGTTTCGCACCGTCGATCGTCACCGCGCTCGGCGGCGTCCGGGAAGGCGGCTGGACCGTCATCAGCCTCTTCACCGCCGTCATCTGCCTCATTGCCGCGGCCGCCGCGCTGACCGCGCGAGAGACCAAGGACGTGCCCACCGCACAGCTCGGCCTGCGCAAAGACGCCGTCGCCCCAAAAGAGCTTGTCCTCCAGTAGGACCGGTCCCCTCGGATTCCAGATTCCCGGAGCAGTGATATGACCCGCACCATCAACACCAACCCGGACAGCGCGTCGGCCAGCCAGGCCGATCTGAACGCCGAGATCGAGGCGATCGAGGCCGGCTACCAGCAAGCTGGGATTGAAGAGACCCAGCCGCGCCTCGACTACCCTCCGTACCGCAGCAGCCTCCTGCGCCATCCCACCAAGGACCTGCACCACGCGGACCCGGAGACACTCGAACTCTGGACACCCGTGTTCGGCGCGCGCGACGTGCACAAGCTGGAATCGGATCTCACGATTCAGCACAATGGCGAGCCGATCGGCGAGCGCGCGGTGGTAACCGGACGCATCGTCGACGGCGAGGGACATCCGATCCGCGGCCAGCTCGTCGAGATCTGGCAAGCCAATGCCGCTGGCCGCTACGTGCACCAGCGCGATCAGCACCCGGCGCCGCTAGACCCCAATTTCACCGGTGTCGGACGCTGCCTGACCGACGACGACGGCTGGTACCGCTTCACGACCATCAAGCCGGGACCGTACCCGTGGAAGAACCATCGCAACGCGTGGCGACCGGCGCATATCCACTTCTCGCTGTTCGGAACCGAATTCACTCAGCGGATGATCACGCAGATGTACTTCCCCGGCGATCCACTGTTCGCGCTGGACCCGATCTACCAGTCGATCACCGATCAGAAGGCCCGCGACCGGCTCGTCGCGAGCTACGACCACGACGTGACCACCCACGAATGGTGCACGGGCTACCGTTGGGACATCGTGCTCACCGGATCGAATCGCACCGTCTTCGAAAACGCTGAGGGAGAGGCGCGATGAGTCTCATGATTGCCACCCCGGGACAGACGATCGGCCCGTTCTACGGTTACGCCCTCCCCTTCGAACGCGGCGACGAACTCGTTCCGCCGCAGTCGCCCGGTTCGATTCGCTTCCACGGCACCGTGACCGACGGCGACGGCAAGCCCGTGCCTGATGCGATGCTGGAGATCTGGCAGGCCGACGCCGACGGTGAGATTTCCCGGTCACCCGGATCGCTGCATCGCGACGGTTGGACATTCACCGGCTTCGGCCGCGCATCCACCGACGACGCCGGTCATTTCAGCTTCACCACGGTCCAACCGGGCCCTACCGAGCCCGGCAAGGCGCCGTTCATCATGGTCACCGTTTTCGGCCGCGGACTGCTCAACCGGCTGTTCACCCGCGCGTACGTGCCGGGCGATGGTGTGGCGAATGATCCTCTACTGCAGTCTCTTCCGGAGGAGCGCCGCAACACCCTCATCGCGGAACGCGACGAGCAGGGTCTGCGGTTCGATATCCGACTGCAGGGCGAGGACGAGACGGTGTTCCTGCGCTACCCCGGGCACGAATGAGCGATCTGTTGTGGCCGGGAGACCACCGCGCCGGCGCGCTGCTGAGCGACGGGGCGTATCTCGACGCGCTGGTAGCGGTTGAGAACGCGTGGCTCGCAGTGCTTGTCGACTCCGCCGTGGCACCTACCGCCGCGACAGCCGATCTGACCGGTCTGGTCGGCGCGGAAGACGTCGCTGCGCTTGCCGAAGGGGCTGAGCAGGATGGCAACCCGGTCTCGGGCCTCGTGGCGCTCCTGCGCGATCGGGCCGGCGATGAGCCCGCGAGGTGGCTCCACCGAGGCCTCACCAGCCAGGACGTCGTCGACACCGCCCTCCTGCTGTGCTTGCGCGACGCGCTGGATGTCGTGGCCGCCCGGCTCGTCACGCAGGTCCAGGCATTGCTCGGCTTGATCGAAAAGCACCGGGACGCACCGATACTCGCGCACACGCTGACGCAGCCGGCGTTGCCGACCACAGCAGGTCGCAAGTTCTCGGTGTGGTTGCAGAGCATCCTCGACGCTGCCGACGCGCTCGAGGCGGTGGTCCCGCTGCCGGTTCAGGTGGGCGGTGCTGCGGGAACGTTGGCCGCCGGTACCGAACTGAGTGGTTCTGCGGCCGCAGCGGTCTCGCTGGCCGACGCGTTGGCCGACCGCCTCGGATTGGCTCGTGCGCATCCGTGGCACACGAGCCGAGCAGCTGTGACGCGCATCGGGGATGCACTCGTCACGTGCACGGACGCCTGGGGCCACGTCGCCAACGACATCTCGGTGGGTGCTCGCGCGGAGATCGGCGAGTTCGCCGAAGGGTCCGGTGGCAGCTCATCGACCATGCCGCACAAGAACAATCCCGTCCTCACCGTGTTGCTGCGCCGGGCGGCACTCGCCGCGCCCGGCCTCGGTGCCACGCTGCATGCCGCGTCCGCGGCGAGCCTCGATGAGCGCACCGACGGCGGATGGCATGCCGAGTGGGCAACGCTGCGAACGCTGGCACGGCGGACCGTCGTCGCCGCGGACCAGGCCGCAGATCTGCTCGCGAACCTGCGCTTCGATACCGCACGCGCCGCAGCGAATCTTGAAGCGGCACACGGGATTTTGGCGGAGCAGCAGACGATGGCCGGGTTGACCGGCAGGCCACCCACGGCGTCGTACCTCGGTGCCACCGACCTCCTTGTCGAAACCGCCGTCGAACGCGGCCGGAACTATCTGAAGGGGAGCTCGTGAGTTACGACGAAGGCATGGCGGTACGCCGCGAAGTGCTCGGTGACGCGCACGTCGACCGCGCCATCGCCAATACCACCGACTTCACCGCCGACTTCCAGGACTTCATCACCCGCTACGCGTGGGGCGAGATCTGGACCCGGCCCGGCCTGGACCGCAAATCCCGCTCGATGATCACCCTGACGGCCTTGATCGCTCGCGGCCATCACGAGGAATTGGCCATGCACGTGCGCGCGGCCCGGCGGAACGGGCTGACTGCCGACGAGATCAAGGAAGTGATCCTGCAGTCGGCGATCTACTGCGGTGTGCCGGATGCGAACTCCGCGTTCCGGATTGCCGCGGAAGTGTTGGCAGCGGAATAGCAAAACCGGGTGCCCACGTCAGTGGGCACCCGGTTTGACGTATCGGTTAGCCGGCGCTCTGGTAGTTCTCGTCCCGGTACGCCGGGATCGCCTGAGTCTGGGCGTCGTCGCCGCCGTAGTCCGGCTTCTCGTCGTAGTCGCCGTAGTCGTGGTTGTACTCGTCGGCGTGGTCGAGGCTGTCCTGGATCGCGGCCTGAGCTTCCGGCGGGAGGGTGTGCATGATCTCGCGGACCCGCTCACGGCGACGTCCGACGGCCTGGCGCTCCGGCATGCCCGGGGTGGCCCGGATCTGCGGGATGATCGTGGTGACCTCTTCGGCCGAGCCGTCGTGATGACCGGCGTCGACCATGGCCTGCTCCTGGGCCATCTGGGTCTCGTCCTTCTCCTCGGACATTCCGATGGGACCCAGCCGGCGACCGTTGATGAACTGCTTGACGACCGGCTCGTCGCTGGTCAGCAGCACTTCACGAGGACCGAACATCACCAGCGATCGGCGGAAAAGCATGCCGATGTTGTCCGGCACGGTGCGCGCGAGCGAAATGTTGTGCGTCACGATCAGAATCGTCGCATCGATCTGGGCATTGATATCGATCAACAGCTGAGACAGGTACGCGGTACGCACCGGGTCCAGACCCGAGTCCGGCTCGTCAACCAGGATGATCTGCGGATCGAGCACGAGGGCGCGGGCCAGGCCGGCGCGCTTGCGCATACCGCCGGAGATCTCACCCGGCAGCTTGTTCTCCGCGCCGATCAGACCGGTGAGATCCAGCTTCTCCATGACGACCTTGCGGATCTCGGACTCGGACTTCTTGGTGTGCTCCCGCAGCGGGAACGCCACGTTGTCGTAGAGATCCATCGAGCCGAACAGCGCGCCGTCCTGGAACAGCACACCGAACAGCTTGCGGATCTCGTAGAGCTCCTTGTGCGAGCAGGTCGTAATGTCCGTGCCGTCGATCAGGATCGAGCCCTCTTCGGGGCGAAGCAGACCGATCAACGACTTGAGGAAGACGGACTTACCCGTACCGGACGGGCCAAGCAGCGCGGACACCTCACCGGACGGCAATGTCAGGGACACGTCCTGCCAGATCGTCTGCGACCCGAATCGCTTCGTTACGTGATGGGTGCTGACTTCGACGCCCACGCTTGTCCTCCCCAAATCGATCCGGCAAGCATCACCCGCCGTAGGTTGTGGCTTGGGTCACCATACCTGACAGAATGTTTTCTGAGTCTCTCGAGATAGAGATAGTTCCGAGACGTTGGGCAAACGTCGCCGAACTGCCGCGCTGGATGGTTGCCCGGATAGGTTTCTGCTCAAACGACTGCGCAGCGCCGGCATTGCCGACGCTGCGCACGAGAAAAGCCTGTACACGCTGGAACATGTGTAGCCAAAAGTTGTCTGCGAAGGATCAGAGCAGGCGAACGCCGCCACCCCAGAACACGGCCGAAGCACCAGGGCCGCAGTCCTGGACGAAGCGACGATTCTCGTGGGCCGCAATGACGTCACCGAAGTTCAGTGTGACGCCGTTGCTGCACTTCACCGCCATGGCCAACGCAGCGGCGTTATCCGACGGGTTATCGCAATTGAGCACCGCGAGGGATCCCTCAGAAGCGTGTGCACACGTGGGCACGGCGAAATCTGGGAAGCTCAGGTCTCCGAATCCGGGGAACGTAGCTGGACCCGCCTGAGCCTGAGTGGCGAATCCGATCATCGAACCCATCGCTGCCGCGATACCCAGCGCGGCCATGCCTGCACGAAGCTTCAACGGTATATCCCCCCCGTTTCTCGGAATGTCTAAATGAGCGTTTGCCACAGGTTGGCTGGCACAGAGTACATGTGCAGATAACGGGGGTGATACACGAACGGCCACAACCTGATCGGTTGTGGCCGTGGTGTTGCAGTTTGTCGAACTGCTGTGGTGGGCGAAGGGGGACTTGAACCCCCACGTCCCGAAGGACACTGGCACCTGAAGCCAGCGCGTCTGCCATTCCGCCACTCGCCCGAGCAACGAACCGGAACACTATCACGCTAGTCCGCGAGAACTGAAAACGGTCGTCCCACCTCACGTAACGTGCGCTGACCTGCGGCGGGCCACGGTGACCCAGCGCACCGTTCCACTGTTACCCATGAGGCAATTGCTCGATATCATGACGGGTACGTCCGGCATGTGCCGACACGCTGACTGCTGAGCAAAATGCGGTCGGCGAAAGTCGTCGAAAGGAGGCAGCGATGGGAATCGTCTCGCGGTTCGAACGCAGGCTCCAGAGCGCTGTCGGCGATGCGTTCGCCCGGGTTTTCGGTGGCAGTGTGATGCCTCAGGAAGTGGAGAGCGCACTCGAGCGGGAGGCCGCAGATCAGGTGCGAGACCTCGACGGCGGTCATCGCCTCGCGCCGAATAGCTATGTCATCTCGATCAACACATCGGATCACGAACGCCTTGCGGCCGATCACGACCTGGCGGTCCGCACATTTTCACGGCATCTTGATGGCTACATCCGTGAGCAAGGGTGGCAGACATATGGAGACGTGCACGTCGAGTTCGAGCCGTCGCCTAATCTGCACACCGGTCAGTTCCGCACGCGCGGGCGCGTCGATCCAGACGTTGGTCCGAACGTTGCGAACCGGCCACCACGAGGTCCGGATCGCCGTCCGAACCCCCCTCAACCAGGAGCAGGTCCCATGACGCAGAACCCCGGCCACGGTCCCGGCAGTTCCGCCGGTGAACCGGGCGACGAGTCCCGTGCCTACGTGCCGGCGGATGTCGGCGCACAGCGCAACGGCTCCTTCCGGGCGAACGAAGGCGGTGCCTTCCGGGCGTATGGCGGCTTTGCCGGTGGAGCGGCGCAGCAGCACCCGAGCAGCTACGAGGTCCCCGGCGATCGACCGCAGGAGCGGGAGCAGGCGCCGCAGCCCGAGGCCGACCGCCCACGCCTGCCGCAGCGCGAGCCGGGCACGAACCGCGGCCCGGATCGTGGTCTCTCCGCGGGCGATTCGATTGATCCCCGCCCCGCCGCAGGCGGAACGGTCGATCCCGGTCCGGCGGCCGGTGGCTCCGCGGGCTACGGCCAGGCCGATCGGGCCTACTCCGATGGCGGGCACGCCGGCGATCCGTACGCCCAGCGGGGTGGCCAGCCCCAACAGCCCGCGTACGAAAGTGAGCCGTACCGCGAGCAGGGTTACCAGGCCTACGATCGCGGCGGCTACGGGCAGCAGTCGCACGCGCAAGACTCGCCCGCCCCTTGGGAGACGCCGGAGGCACCCGCCTACCAGGAGCGGTACCCGAATGAGCCGCACCAGGACCAGCGCTACGCGCCCGGGTACGCGGATCACGGTTACAGCGACCACGGCTACCCGGACCACGAGCCGCCGGCCGACGAGGGCTACCGCGATCGCGGACACACGCCCGAGCCCTCCTACCAGGATCCGCGCTACGACGGCTCCTACTCGCCGCCCGCCCAGCCGGGTGCCGGTTACGGCGGCGAGTCGTACGCGCAGCAGCCGGGGTACGCCTACCCCGGGTACAACGCCGGGTACGGTCGCGGCGACTACGGCTACAACAACCAGCAGGGTGGTTACGACCAGCAGGGCGGCTACCAGGCCGGATACACGGCAACCCTGCAACTCGACGACGGCAGCGGGCGCACATACCAGCTACGCGAAGGCAGCAACGTGATCGGACGTGGCCAGGAGGCGCACTTCCGGCTTCCCGACACGGGAGTTTCGCGGCGGCACTTCGAGATTCGCTGGGATGGTCAGGTCGCGATGCTCGGCGACCTCGGCTCGACCAACGGCACTTCGGTGAACGGCGCGACCGTGCAGGACTGGCAGCTCGCCGACGGCGACGTCGTTCGGGCCGGTCATTCCGACATCATCGTCCGGATCGCCTGATCCACGCCGTAGTCGTCGCCGCGGCATGCGGTTACCACGCAAGACGACGTTTGATCGGATTGTCGCGGGACCGCACCGCCGCGGCGCCCACAACTTGTCGTGATCGCAATCCCTCAGACCCTATGATGCTGCCAGCACGATCCCGCTCGGATGCGTGCTCGGAAGCCGTCGATGTCGGGGTCGACGCGGGAGGAGGTGTATCCCTGTGCAGGGTCTGATTTTGCAGCTCACACGGGCGGGGTTCCTGATCCTCCTCTGGTTGTTCGTCTGGGCCGTGCTGCGCACGCTGCGCAGCGACATCTACGCAGCGTCCGGTATGCGCGTGCCCGTACGCTCATCGCGCAGCGCAACGGTGTGGTCATCGTTCAACCGCCAGAAGGACGCCCGGTATCTCGTGGTCACGCAAGGGTCGCTGGCCGGCACCCGTATTTCGCTCGGTACCCAGCCAGTGCTCATCGGACGGGCAGACGATTCGACGCTCGTCCTCACCGACGATTACGCCTCCACTCGGCACGCGCGGCTATCGTTGCGCGGCTCCGACTGGTATGTAGAGGATCTCGGTTCCACCAACGGCACATATCTCGATCGTGCCAAGGTGACCACCGCTGTCCGCGTTCCGCTCGGCACCCCAGTGCGCGTCGGAAAGACTGTGATCGAGCTTCGGTCGTGAGCACGTACGCCCCGAGCTCGGTCCGCATTGCATACCGGAAGGACCACGCAGGGTGACTCTCGTCCTCCGGTACGCAGCGCGTAGCGATCGCGGTCTCGTTCGTGCCAACAACGAAGACTCGGTCTATGCCGGTGCACGCCTCCTCGCGCTCGCCGACGGAATGGGCGGCCACGCGGCGGGCGAGGTCGCCTCGCAGCTGATGATCGCCGCGCTCGCGCACCTCGATGACGACGAGCCCGGCGACGATCTGCTCGGCAAGCTCGAGACCTCGGTGTACGACGGCAACGCCGCCATCGCCGAACACGTCGAGGCCGAACCCGAGCTCGACGGCATGGGCACGACGCTCACCGCCATTCTCTTCGCCGGCCGCAAGCTCGGCCTCGTGCACATCGGCGACTCGCGCGCCTACATGATGCGCGACGACGTGCTCACCCAGATCACGCGTGACGACACCTTCGTTCAGTCCCTGGTCGACGAGGGCCGGATCACGCCCGAGCAGGCTCACTCACATCCGCAGCGATCGCTGATCATGCGCGCGCTGACCGGTAACGAGGTCGACCCGACGCTGACGATGCGCGAGGCCCGCGCAGGTGACCGCTACCTGCTGTGCTCCGACGGCCTCTCCGATGTCGTGAGCGACGAGACGATCGCGAATGCGCTGAGCGAGGGTGGGCAGGACGAGTGCGCGGACCGCCTCATCGAGCTGGCACTGCGCAGCGGCGGCCCGGACAACGTCACGGTCGTCGTCGCCGATGTCATCGACCTCGACTACGGGCAGAGCCACCCGATCGTCGCGGGTGCCGCGTCCGGCGAGGACCAAGAGCCCGGACCCGCTCCGAACACGGCCGCCGGTCGCGCCGCAGCGCTGCGGCCACCGCCGCCGCCAGCGCCAAAGCGGGTGGTGGCCGAACCGGAACCCGAGGAGGGCAAGAGCCACCGCCTGCGCTGGTTGCTCATTTCCGCCGGGATCATCCTCCTGCTCGCAATCGGCGCGGGCGTCGGGACGAAACTGGTCCGCGCCAACTACTACGTCGGCGACGACGTCAACCGGGTCGTTGTGATGCGCGGTATCCCGAGCTCGATCTTCGGCTACTCGCTGCAAGAGGTGAGCCTCGTCGGCTGCGTGAGCGATCAGGGTGAACTCACCCTCGTCGCTCCGCATGCACGACCCACCGCCTGCCGTGTTCTGACCGTCGACGATCTCCAGCCGACGGCCCGCGAGCAAGTGATGTCCGGGCTGCCGTCCGGCTCGCTCGCCGAGGCGCGCGCGCAGATGGCCCACCTGGTCAAGGGCGAGTTGCTGCCGACCTGCCCGCCTGAACCCACGACCACCCCTCCTCCTCCCCCGCCGGCCCCCCCGGTGCCGCCAGGTGAGCCGGGACCGCCGCCCGTCGTCCCGGCGGCCCCACTGCCGCCCGAGCAGATCCCGCTACCGACCCCCACTCCGACACCCAGCCTGATTCCCGGCCAGAACTGCAGGGAAGCGAACTGATGGCGGAACCGCAATCTCCGTCGACCGGGTCGATCCCCAGTCCACCGAGTGGCTTCGCACCAGCTCCGCGCCCGTCCAACCGGCGCAACGCGGAGCTTCTGCTACTCGGGTTCGCGGTGCTCATCACGACGCTGTCGCTCGTGCTGGTCGAGGCAAGTCAGGAGCAGGCACTGACCCTGGACCTGGTGAAGTACGCCGCGGCCTACGCGGGGATGTTCGCGGTCGCCCATCTGGCCGTGCGTCGCTTCGCGCCCTTCGCCGATCCGCTGCTTCTGCCGATCGTGGCGCTGCTCAACGGGCTCGGCCTCGTGCTGATCCATCGCCTCGACCTTGCAGAGGCACAGAACGCCCGGTTCAACGCGTTGCCGATTCCGTCGCCTGATGCCAACCAGCAGGTGCTCTGGACCGCGCTCGCGCTGATCGGGTTCCTCGCGGTCCTGATCCTGCTGACCGACTACCGACTGCTCGCGCGCTACGGCTACACCCTCGGCCTCACCGGGCTCGTTCTGCTGGCCATTCCGGCGCTCCTGCCCGGCACCTTGTCCGAGACGAACGGCGCGAAGATCTGGATCAGGTTGCCCGGCTTCAGCGTCCAGCCCGGCGAGTTCGCGAAGATTCTCCTGATCATCTTTTTCGCCTCGGTCCTCGTCTCGCAGCGCGAGTTGTTCACCACCGCCGGCAGACATGTGCTCGGCATGGACTTCCCGCGTGCCCGCGACCTCGGCCCGATCCTCGTTGCCTGGGTCGTCTCGGTCGGTGTGCTGGTGTTCGAGAAGGACCTCGGCACGTCGCTGCTGATCTTCGGCACCGTGCTGGTGATGCTTTACATCGCGACCGAACGCGTCGGTTGGCTCATCATCGGCGGCGGCTTGCTCGCACTTGGATTCGTCTTCGCCTACCAGGCGTTCGGACACGTGCAGATTCGCGTCGATACCTGGCTGCACCCGTTCGATGACTACAACAACACCGGGTATCAGATCTCGCAGTCGCTATTCGGCCTCGCCACGGGCGGGCTGGCGGGCACCGGGCTCGGCGGCGGCAGGCCGGGGCAAGTGCCCTTCGCCAAGACCGACTTCATCGTCGCCACGATCGGTGAGGAACTGGGGCTGATCGGGCTGGCTGCGGTACTCATGCTCTACGCGGTGTTCATCGTCCGCGGCCTGCGCACCGCCCTCGCCGTGCGCGACAGCTTCGGCAAGCTGCTCGCCGCCGGCCTTGCGTTCACCATCGCGATCCAGCTGTTCGTCGTCGTCGGCGGCGTCACCAAGCTGATCCCGCTCACCGGGCTGACCACGCCGTTCATCTCCTATGGCGGCTCGTCGCTGCTCGCGAACTACATCCTGCTCGCGCTGCTGATCAAGATCTCCGACGCAGCCCGAGCACCTGCACCCGCGAAGAAGAAGGCACCCGGACCGATCGCTGACGCGCCAACAGAAATGTTGAGGCGCACATGAGGCGATTCTTCGACCACGCCGCACCGGCGCTCCTCCGTCAGGGCTACGCCTCATGAACACTCCGCTTCGCCGTGTCGCCATCGCCGTCATGGTCATGATCGTCGCGCTACTCGCCAATGCCACCTACGTCCAGGTCATCAACGCGGACGACCTGCGCGCCGACCCGCGGAACTCGCGCGTGCTGCTGGACGAGTACGCGCGCCAGCGCGGCCAGATCTCCGCGGGTGGTCAGATCCTGGCGGTGTCGGTGCCGACCGACGACCGCTACAAGTACCTGCGCACCTACCCGGTCAACCCGTCGGCGCCGAGCAGCCCGCTCGCGTATGCCCCGGCGACCGGCTTCTACTCGCTCCTGTACGGCAGCACAGGCCTCGAGCGCGCCGCCGACCCGGTGCTGAACGGGTCGGACAACCGCCTGTTCGGCCGCCGGTTCTTCGATCTGTTTGCGGGGCGCGACCCGCGCGGCGGCAATGTCGTCACCACGCTGAACCCGGCGATGCAGCAGGTCGCCTACGACCAGCTGACCGCGAAGGGTTACACCGGCTCGGTGGTCGCGATCGAGCCGAGTACGGGCAATATCCTCGCGATGGTGTCGACCCCGAGCTACGACCCGAACCTGCTGTCGAGCCACGACGGCGCGACGACGACGGCAGCCTGGGACGAGCTCAGCAGCGACCCGAACATGCCGCTGCTCAACCGTGCGATTTCGCAGACCTACCCGCCCGGATCGACGTTCAAGGTGGTCGTGACGGCGGCCGCGCTGTCCTCGGGTCGCAATCCGGAGGAACAGCTGACCGCCGCGCCGAACATCACGCTGCCCAACACGTCGACCACGCTGGAGAACTACAACGGGACGCCGTGCGGCCCGGCTCCGACAGCGTCGCTGCGCGAGGCCTTCGCACGATCGTGCAACACCGCGTTCGTCGAGCTCGGGATCAAGACCGGCGCCTCCACGCTGAGCGAGCAGGCCCTCGGCTTCGGCATCGGCGCCTCGCCGAGCAACATCCCGCTTCCGGTTGCGGGCAGCACCGTCGGTTCGATCTCGGACGACGCGGCGCTCGGCCAGTCCAGCATCGGCCAGCGCGACGTCGCGCTGACTCCACTGCAGAACGCTGTGGTCGCCGCGACAGTCGCCAACGGCGGTACCCGGATGGAGCCACACCTGGTGTCGCAGCTGCAGAGCCCGGACCTCACCGCGCTGGCTACCACCCAGCCGGTAGCCGTCGGGCAGGCGATTCGCCCCGAGGTCGCCTCGACCCTGACCGATCTCATGATCGGCTCGGAGAACAACACCGGCGGCGGTGGCAAGATCCCCGGAGTCCAGATCGCGTCCAAGACCGGCACCGCCGAGCACGGGGCGAATCCGCGCAACACCCCGCCGCACGCGTGGTACATCGCCTTCGCGCCGGCGCAGAACCCCAAGATCGCGTTAGCGGTTCTCGTCGAGAATGGCGGCGACCGGGCACTGGCAGCAACCGGCGGCTCGGTGGCCGCCCCAATCGGGCGCGCGGTCATCGCAGCCGGATTGGCCGGGTGAGATGGACACCACGACCCAGGTAACGAAACGAACGCGGCCACCGTGGACGATGGCACTACAAAATCCGCCACTACGATGCAAGACCCGGCGGACCGAAGCAATACCGATCCCAGCAGTACCGGACACGAGCGATCGAGAGGCGGAGCAGTGCTGAACAACGGCGCGGTGATCGCCGATCGCTATCGGCTGCAGCGATTGATCGCTACCGGCGGCATGGGGCAGGTGTGGGAAGCGACCGACAACCGGCTCGACCGTCGAGTTGCGATCAAGGTGCTCAAGACCGAGTTCTCCAGCGACCCAACCTTCCGTGAGCGGTTCCGGTCCGAGGCGCGCACCACCGCGCAGCTGAACCATCCCGGCATCGCGGGCGTCTACGACTACGGCGAGACACGCGATGCGGCCGGTGCCGAAACCGCCTATCTGGTAATGGAACTCGTGCGCGGCGAGCCGTTGAACTCGGTGCTCGGCCGGGTCGGGCGACTCTCCATTCCGCACGCCCTCGACATGCTCGAGCAGACCGGCCGCGCGCTCGCGGTGGCGCATACCGCGGGTGTCGTGCACCGCGACGTGAAGCCGGGCAACATCCTCATCACGCCCACCGGCCAGGTGAAGATCACCGACTTCGGTATCGCCAAGGCCGTCGACTCCTCGCCCGTCACCCAGACCGGCATGGTGATGGGCACTGCCCAGTACATCGCGCCGGAACAGGCGATGGGCCAGGAAGCGACCTCGGCCAGCGATATCTACTCGCTCGGGGTGGTCGGCTACGAGGCGCTCGCCGGACAGCGGCCGTTCATCGGTGACGGCCCGGTGACGGTCGCGATGAAGCACGTGCGCGAGGCACCGGCGCCGATGCCCGCCGACATCCCGGCCAATATCCGGCAGCTGATCGAGATCACCCTCACCAAGGACCCGACCACCCGCTACGGCGACGGGACAGAGTTCGCCGATGCCGTCGCAGCCGTCGCGGCCGGACACAATCCGCCGCTTCCCGGCGGAACGTCGTCGCGGGTCCTGCCGCCGGTCGCGGCCGGCAGCACCGCCCTGCTCACCTCGCAGACGGGCCAGTACGGCCAGGAGCCGGCCGAGTACGACGACGACAGTGGTGGCTTCACCCCGACCCAGAAGCTCCTTGCCTGGACCGCGGGTGGACTGTTGCTCGCTGCCCTGCTCGTAGGGGTCTTCCTGCTACTCGACAACGGCGGCAGTGAACCGATCGCGCCGACCACCACCGTCGTCGAACCTCCGCCGCTCCCGCCGCCGACGACCACCCGCGAAGTCACCACCGAGCCGGAGCCGACGACGACCACCGAAGAAACGACGACGGAACCGACCACCACGGAACCGACGACGACGGAACCGACCACCACGGAACCGACGACGACGGAACCGACCACCACCACAACCACGCGCGGGTTGTTCCCGAACTTTCCTCCACCGAGGATTCCGGGTGCGTTCGGCGGCGACGAGCCGACGGACGAGCCCACAACCACGACGACGCAGCGCCGCCGTCTGCCCGCCACCACGACCACGACGCCACCGGCAGGGGCCCGATGACGACTCCGCGCAAGCTCTCCGCCCGCTACGAGCTGGGCGAGATTCTGGGCTTCGGCGGAATGTCGGAGGTGCACAAGGCTCGCGACCTCCGGCTCGACCGGGACGTCGCAGTCAAGGTGCTGCGTGCCGATCTCGCCCGCGACCCCACGTTCTACCTGCGGTTCCGCCGCGAGGCGCAGAACGCGGCAGCGCTGAATCACCCGGCAATCGTCGCGGTGTTCGACACCGGCGAGGCGGAGACCGAGACCGGCCCGCTGCCATTCATCGTGATGGAGTACGTCGACGGGGTCACCCTGCGCGACATGGTCCGGCAGAACGGACCGATCCCGCCGCGGCGCGCGATGGAGATCATCGCCGACGTGTGCGCCGCGCTCGACTTCAGCCATCGCAAGGGCATCGTGCACCGCGATGTGAAGCCGGCGAACATCATGCTCAACCGCGCCGGCGCGGTGAAGGTGATGGACTTCGGCATCGCCCGCGCGATCGCGGATGCGGGCAGCCCGATGACGCAGACCGCCGCGGTGATCGGCACCGCGCAGTACCTGTCGCCCGAGCAGGCGCAGGGTAGCGCTGTCGATGCCCGCTCGGATGTGTACTCGGTCGGCTGCGTGCTCTACGAGATCCTCACCGGCGAACCGCCCTTCACCGGTGACTCACCTGTAGCCGTCGTCTACCAGCACGTGCGCGAGGATCCCCGCCTGCCGTCGCTGGTCCATGACGGCGTTCCGCGCGAACTCGATTCGGTCGTGCTCAAGGCGATGAGCAAGAACCCGGCGAACCGCTATCAGACCACGGCCGAAATGCGCAGCGACCTCATCCGCGTACTCGGCGGCCAGAAGCCGAGTGCGCCGATGGTGATGACCGACGAGGACCGCTCCACCTTGCTCGGCCCGGACAACCCGCCGCCGCGCCGTGGCTACGACAACGGCGTAGAAGCGGACGGCAACGGCGAAGCGAAACCCAACCGGCGGCGGCGCTACACGGTGCTCGCCCTGCTCGTGGCCGCCATCCTGCTCGTCGGCGGCGGCTGGTTGTGGCGATCCACCGGGTCCGTCGACCAGGTGGCCGTTCCCGACCTCACAGGCGCGCCATCAGCACAGGCACAGTCGAATCTGCAGGATCTCGGGTTCCGCGTGGAGATCCAGCAGAAACCCGACAGCGACATCGAGGCGGGCCGGGTCATCGCTACGCGGCCGCTGGCCGGCTCACGCGCCGACGGGGGCAGCACCGTGATCCTCGAGGTGTCCACTGGGCCCAAGCAGGTGCAGGTGCCGAAGCTGACGGGGTTGGACCGCAACCAGGCCAAGGCGGCGCTCGAAGCCGTCGGGTTGCGGATCGACGACAACGCTGAGCGCCAACCGTCGAGCGCCGTCGACTTGGACAAGGTAATAGACCAGCGTCCGGGCGCGGGCGTGAATCTCGACATTGACAGCGCCGTCGTCATCACCCTCGGTGGCGGGCCCGAGCAGGTGCGGGTACCCAACGTCGTCGGGCAAAGCATCGACGTGGCCCAGCCCAACCTCGAGGGTGCCGGGTTCAAGGTGCTGATCCAGCCGACCATCTCCCCTCGCCCCGCTGGCGAGGTCCTGTCCACCAGTCCTGGCGGCGGTACCGAGGCCGACAAGGGCGCGACAGTGACCGTCCGGGTGTCCGACAGCGATCGGATTCGCATGCCCGACCTCACCGGGCAAACAGTTCCGCAGGCGCTCGGGACATTGCGGGCCGCCGGCTGGCAGGGTTCCGCGATAGACCTTCAGCAGCGCCCGGAGCGCACGCTGGATCCCGGACAGGTTGGCCGCATCCTGTCCCAGACGCCGTCAGCCGGTACCGACGTGGGCAAAACCGCTGCACTCATGGTGGGCGTCGGCGCACTCGGCATTCCGGGCTGAGCCAATGGTTCGCCGGTCCGGGCTGATTTCGCCGGACCGGCGAGCCGAAGTTTTCGGCCGCGCGCTGGATTCAGTAGTTCGCGAGTGCGTTCATCTCGGCTTCGAGCGAGCGAACCAGCCCATCGGCGGGCGAGGCGCCGCACACACCGAGCCAGTTCGCCAGCATCCGGTGCCCGCCCTGCGTGAGCACCGACTCCGGGTGGAACTGCACGCCGTGGATCGGTAGCTCGCGGTGCCGCATCGCCATCACGATGCCGGTCTCGGTACGCCCTGTCACCTCGAGTTCCGCGGGAATCGTCTCCGGCAGGACCGTCAGGGAGTGGTACCGCGTCGCGACAAACGGATCGGGCAGTCCGGCGAGGACGCCGACATCGTTGTGGTGCACAAGGCTCGTCTTGCCATGCAGCAGCTCCGGCGCGCGATCGACCGTGCCGCCGAAAACGGCACCGATCGCCTGGTGGCCGAGACACACGCCGAGCAGCGGCGTTTCGGTCTCCGCGCACGCCGACACCATGGCCATGCTCGACCCCGCGCGCTGCGGCGTGCCCGGCCCCGGGCTGATCAGCACGCCGTCGAAATCCTTTGCCACCGCGACGGGATCGGCGAGTTCGGGGACGTCGTTGCGCCACACCACTGCGTCCGTGCCCAGCTGGCCGAGGTACTGCACCAGGTTGAACACGAAGCTGTCGTAGTTGTCGACAACGAGAATCCGCATGGACCAAGGGTAGGCGAACGCCCTTCGCCCCCTCATAGGCCCTAACCGGGCTGTGCAAAATGCGCCGGACCCGGTGCGGGCGCAGCAGGGACGGTCACGTCATCACGCACCTCGACGGCGAAACCGAGGCCGAACTTCGCCACGTACTGCCGGAACGTGCGAATACCTGGTTCCGCGTCGAGAGTCGCAAGAAGCCGAGCCGGATCACCCACGGCGGTGAGGCGGTACGGCGGACTGTAGGTGCGGCCGTGCAGCAGCAACGTGTTGCCGATGCAGCGCGGCGCGGATGTGCCGACGATGCGTTGGTCCTGCATCCCTACCGCGGCCGCCCCGCCGGCCCACAGCGCGTTGAGCACGCTCTGCACGTCCTGCTGATGCACCACGAGATCGTCGGGCACCGCATCGGCCGGATAGCTCCCCCGCGCATCCCGGGTCGCGTCGGTCAGCGTCACGATCACCCCAGGCCCACGCTGCTCGGCGAGACCGGCCGTGACATCGAGCTCGTCGGACTGCTCGAGCAATCCGGCCACCTCGCGGTCGGACGAGGCGACGTCGCGCTGCATCTGCTGCACTCGGTCGAGCAAGGCGTCCCGCTCGTGCTCGGCGTCATCGGCATCGGTTTGCGCGGCACGAACCAGATCCGATAGCCGTCCGGAATCGCTGCTGCGCAGTTCATTTCCGTGCGAGACCGTGCGGGTAGTCGCGAACAACATCCCCGCCAGGGCGAGCACGGCGAGCACGAGCACCTTCCATGCGGTGCCGCCGGCCCTGCGCGAGGCCCGGTCGCCGGCTTCCGGAGGGGGTGTCATTGCAGCTAGGTTAGCCTTTAGAGGGACGTTGCGATGCGACCAATCTGGAGCGCGACCGCGCCGGGCACGGCGCGCGCGAACACGCCGCAGCGCCTCGAACAGCCGAAAGGGTGAAAGAAGTCATGCCGAAGTCGAAGGTCCGGAAGAAGCCGGATTACTCCTCCAATCCCGCCAGCAGGACGCCGGTCAAGGTGAAGGCCGGTCCGTCGCCGGCCTGGTACGTGGCGATCATGCTGGGCTTCATGCTCGCGGGCCTGGTGTGGCTGATCGTGTACTACCTCGCCGCCGAGAGCATCGAGTGGATCAACAATCTGGGCGCGTGGAACTTCGCGATCGGATTCGGGCTGATGGTGATCGGCCTGGTCATGACGATGCGATGGCGCTGATCGCAACCCTGGATCGCCGCGAATTACACCGCTGTCGTTTTTCCACACTGTGGACTTCTCCTGTGGATAACCGTGGCAGCGCCTGACCCGACCGCGGGTCGCGACCTGAACTGGTCAACGCCCGCGCCTGCGCTGGTGGCGGTCTTGGTCGGCGGCCTGGTGCTGCTCGTTGCGGCGGTATTTGTCGACAACGAGCCCGCAGGGCGACTGCTGATAGGGCTCGCCGCGCTCGGCCTGCTCGTGGTCGCGGCCTTCGGCTTTCTCCAGCGACCGCGCCTCGCCATCCGCCCGGGCCCACCGGCCGAGCTGATCGTGCGGCGACTGACCGGCGTGCACACGTTC
>NZ_LRRB01000218.1 GCF_001646865.1 Aldersonia kunmingensis
GCTCGAGGCGCAGCGGCTTGGCCTTGAGTCGCGCGCATCCGATCTAAACCCAGTTGCCGTCCTTATCAATAAGGCTTTGATCGAGATTCCCGGTCGGTTCCGCGACGAGCCGCCGGTGTACCCCGGGCTGGCGGAATCTCAAATCCGTAGTTGGTCAGGAGCGGAGGGACTTGCCGCAGACGTTCGCGCCTATGGGCAGTGGATGCGCGACGAAGGGGACCGCCGTCTCGGCTTGCTTTATCCCAAGGCTGCGACGCGCGACGGTGCTGCGACGGTCATAGCTTGGATTTGGTGCCGCACAGTCACTTGCCCGAATCCGGCGTGTGGCATCGCGATGCCGCTTGTGCGCTCATGGTGGCTAGGTAAAAAGAAAGGTAAGGAAACTTACGTTGTCCCCGAGGTGATCTCGGATTCAGATCACCCCGGCCAACAGCGTGTGGCATACACGATCGGTCACGGTCTCGCTGGTGCGCCAACGGCAGAGAGCGATGGCACCGTCGGCCGGCTTGGAGGCCGGTGCCTTGCGTGCGAGTCATCTGTGCCGCTCGACTACATCCGCGCTGAAGGGCGCGCCGGGCGTATGGGCTCCGAGCTCATGGCCATCGTTGCCGAAGGCAACCGTCAGCGGATCTACCTTCCTCCTTCCTCGGAACACGTCGCTGTCGCCGCTATGCCGGTACCGAACGATGTTCCTGTGGGGCAGCTCCCGGCGAACCCACGCGACTTCAAGACTCCGAACTACGGGATGAACACTTGGGCATCGCTTTTCACGAACCGCCAATTGCACATGCTCGGCACCTTTGCTGACTTGGTCGAGGAAGCTAGGGCGCGCGTAATCGCCGATGGTGGTTCGCAGAATCGGGCAGATGCGATCGCGACACTCTTAGGCTTCGGTATCTCAAAGGCAGCCGACTATCACAACGCCCTTTGTGCCTGGCGCTCGGACGTGAAGAACGAAGGAATTGGCCATCTTTTCGCCCGCCAAGCAATTCCGATGGTCTGGGATTATTGCGAAGCCAACCCGTTGTCGAGTTCATCTGGGAACATGCGTGACCAGTGGACGTGGATCAGCAAGGTCCTCGAACAATTGGCACCCGCGGCCACAGGGTTCGTGGAGCAGGCGGATGCTGCGACCCGGGAGTACGGCGGAGTCGTTATCAGCACTGATCCGCCGTACTACGACAACATCGGGTATTCGGATCTGTCGGACTTCTTCTACGTATGGCTTCGCAGAGCGCTTCGCAATGTTCACCCTGATCTGTTGGCGACAATGCTGGTTCCTAAGGCGGAGGAACTGGTGGCCAATCCCTACCGGCATAACGGCAAGGACGGCGCAAAGCGCTTCTTCGAAGAGGGCTTCCGTAGCGTCTTTTTCCGAGCTCGCGAAAAGGCAAACTTCGATTACCCGATCACTGTTTGGTATGCCTTTAAACAGAGCGAGGCGGACGATGCTGGCGAAGCGTCCACGGGTTGGGAGACTTTGCTCGAAGGCATGATCACCTCGGGTTGGGAAATCACGTCGACATGGCCGAACCGGTCCGAGATGAGCAATCGGATGATCGCGAGCGGGAAGAACGCCCTTGCCTCCTCGATCGTTCTGAGCCTCCGGCCGCGCGTGGACAGCGCCGCAACGACCGACAGGCGAGGATTCATTGCTGCTCTCGAGGCCGAGCTGCCGGGGGCCCTCCGCAAGCTTCAGCAGGGTCAGATCGCGCCGGTGGATCTTCCACAAGCAGCAATCGGTCCGGGCATGGGTGTGTTCAGCCGATATAGCGCTGTCCTTGAACCTGACGGTCGAAAGATGACCGTTCGCGCCGCGCTCTCTCGTATCAACGAGATCCTTGACCAGGTACTTAACGAGCAAGAGGGCGACTTCGATTCGACGTCGCGTTTCGCCATCGCTTGGTACCGCCAGCACGGCTATGGCGTTGGCAAGTTCGGCGACGCGGACAACCTTGCGCGGGCGCGCAATACGAGCGTGGACACGATGGACCGCGACGAGATTCTGACGAGCCGTGCGGGCAATGTCCAGCTCATCAAGCCATCCGACCTGTCGTGGGACTACGACGTCCTCAAGGACATGCACACGAGCAACTGGGAAGCCCTTCACCACTTGATCAAGGTGCTGGAGCGTGATGGCATCGCTCCCGCCGGTGACTTCCTGCAGTCGGCTTTGAGCCGCCCCGACGGGGCAATCGACACCGACCTTGTAAAAGAATTGGCGCACTTGCTCTTCCGCATCGCCGAGGGCAACGGCTGGACCAAGGACGCACTGAGCTTCAACACGCTGGTCACTAGCTGGCCCGAGATCCTCGAAGTCGCGAGGAGCGTCAAAAAGCCTGCGGCCGATCAGAGGGCATTCGACTTCGACGAGGGAGACGACTGATGAAGGACCTCACCGCAGGTGAGTACTCGCTGCGCAAGATCTTTTCGAGCGACTACGAGTTCACGATCCCGGACTACCAACGCCCCTACGCATGGGGCAAGGAACAGGCACTCCAACTTCTCGACGACTTGGAGGGCGCCCTAGCCCGAGACTCCGACGAGCCCTACTTCCTGGGATCGATCGTGTTGGTCAAGGCGGGATCTGACCCCCGCGCAGAGGTCATCGACGGTCAGCAGCGGCTGACGACCCTGAGCATTCTCTTTGCGGTACTTCGTGATCTAACGGAAAACCAGCAGCTTGCCGCGGAACTGGCCAAGGTGGTTGTTGAGCCGGGCGAGATCCTTGCCGGCACTCAGGCGAAGCCGCGACTGACGCTGCGGAAGCGGGACGCCAAATTCTTCGCTGAGCGGGTTCAGACAGAGGGAGCTACCGAGGGCCTCGTTGCACTCGACGACGCTCATCTCAAGACGGACGCGCAGAAGGCTATCCGCGACAACACGGCAGCGCTGCGCGAACGTGTCGGGGCTTGGCCCGATGACCAGCGGCAGCGACTTGCGGCCATGCTCGGCACTCGCACTTTCTTGGTCGTGGTGAGTACTCCTGATCTCAACAGTGCGCACCGCATCTTCAGCGTCATGAATGCGCGCGGACTCGATCTCACTCCATCAGACATCTTCAAGTCCAAGGTGATTGGCAACGTCGCGGAACTGGACGCCGGCGACTACGCCGACAAGTGGGAGCAGGAGGAGGTCGACCTCGGGCGCGACTCCTTTGCGAGCCTCTTCGGGCACATCCGCATGATCTTTGTGAAGGAGCGGCCCAGGAAGGTATTGCTTCAGGAGTTCGACGAGCAGGTCCTCAGTAGGTACCTGCCTGGCAAGGCTCGCGAGTTCGTCGATGACGTGCTCATCCCCTTCTCCGATGCTTACGAGCGCCTACTGACCCAGAATTACCCCGACGACGTGAACTGGTCGCCGGTCAACAACTGGTTGCGCCGCCTGATGCAGATCGATAACGACAACTGGCAAGCGCCCGCTCTGTGGGCACTGAAGGAGCACGGAAACGATCCGGCATTTCTATCCGACTTTCTACGTAAACTTGAGCGCCTCGCCGCGAGCATGCTGCTTCGGCGCGTGTACGCGACGCCGCGAAATTTAAGGTACGGCGAACTCCTCATGCAGCTCGAAAGAGGTGACGGACTATCTGCGGCAGCCCTCGACCTCACTCTTGAGGAAGTAGCTGATACGAAAGACCGTCTTTCCGACCGGCTGTATCTCGTTACGCCCGTGCGTAAGTACGTCCTTCTCCGGCTGGACGATCTGCTCGCCAAGCAGCCTGGTGTCAGCTACCAGCACAAGATGATCACCGTCGAGCACGTCCTGCCGCAGAACCCGAAGGACAACAGCGTGTGGAAGCAGGATTTCAGCGACGAAGAGCGCCTGCACTGGACCCACCGACTCGGCAATCTGGTGTTGCTCAACCGAGCCAAAAATAGTGAGGCCCAGAACTATGACTTCGCCAAGAAGAAGGCGAACTACTTCACCAGCGCCAACGGCAGCGCAGTCTTCGCGCTAACGACCCAGGTGCTCACGCACGACGAGTGGACTCCGGCGGTGATAGAGGCCCGCCAGGCGGATCTCCTGGCCGTGCTACACAAGGAATGGGAGCTCAACTGAAATGGCACTGAGCAACCGCGACCGCATCGACCGCATGTTCCAGGTTCTGGCGCCGGCACTCGATGACTTCATCGCGACCGTCGTCGGGCAGGGTGACCCTGCGATTGGGGCTGCCTGGACGAAGCTCGTTCAGGCGAAGGACAGCAAAAATGGGGCGCCGTCGACGAAGATTTATGACGCTCTGGACCCGCAGGTGCAGTTCAGGATTCTGACCGAGGGCAACATCACCACCGGGTTCAAGCCGGGGTGGCGCCCGTTCAATCAGGCCATCGGCCGCACTGGTGAAACCTTCGCCAGCGAACTTCGCGAAGTACGCAATGAATGGGCGCACAACGGCACGTTCACCGACGACGACGCCTATCGCGCTCTCGACACCGGCGAAAGATTCCTCAAGCTAATCGGTGCCGGCAAGGATGCCGACCAGGTCCGAGCAATCCGCCTGAACCTCCGTCGCGTCACCGCTGACAAAGACGACAAGAAGGCTTTGAAGGCGGCGGTCGACAATCCCGAGGCCGCGGGCCTTCGGCCTTGGCGCGAGGTACTCCAACCCCACGACGACGTCGCGACCGGCAACTTCCACGCCTCGGAATTCGCGGCCGATCTCTACAAGGTCGCCACGGGCGGCGAGGTCGACGCCGATTACGCCGACCCTGTCGAATTCTTCCGCCGTACCTACCTGACCGAAGGTCTCCGCGACCTCATCGGCCGGGCTGTCCGCCGCCTGGCAGGTGACGACAACGCATCCCCGGTCATCAACCTGCAGACCAACTTCGGTGGCGGCAAGACCCACTCGATGCTCTCGCTGTGGCACGTCGCCGCGGGTCTGCCTGTTGGCACCTTCCCGCAGGAAACCCAGGAACTCCTTACCGCGAACGGCTATTCGGCAACCACGGTCAACCGTGTCGCGATCGTCGGTAACCACTTCAGCCCGTCCGGGGTGACAAAGGACGACGGCACCCAGGTGAACACCATCTGGGGTGAGCTCGCGTGGCAACTTGGCGGGCCTGACGCATACGCCGTCGTCGCCAAGGCCGACCGCGACAGGACCCACCCCGGCGAGGCGCTGCACGAGTTGCTGACCACGTACGCGCCGGCCGTCATCCTCATCGACGAATGGGTCGCCTACGCGCGGTCACTGGTCGGTCGAGACGACCTGGCCGGCGGCACGTTCGACGACCAGTTCACGTTCGCGCAGTCGCTTACCGAGGCCGTCAAGGGCACCCAAGGGGTTCTGCTCGCGATCTCGATCCCGGCGTCGGAGACCGGGGACGCAACCGACAAGATCGTCGCCGGCAACGCCGAAGAGGTCGGCGGCCAAAACGGTTTGGAGGCACTCAAGCGCCTGCAGAACGTCGTTCGTCGTGTCGCGGATCAGTGGCGACCCGCGTCGTCCGATGAGGCGTACCACATCGTCAAACAGCGGCTGTTCAAACAGCCGGACGCCGCGGCACTCGCAGCTATCGGCGCGACCGCCCGCACGTACGTCGAGATGTATCGCAAGTTCTCCGACGACTTCCCACGCGAAGCCCGCGACAGCGCGTACGAGGACCGGATCAAGCGGACCTACCCGATCCACCCTGAGTTGTTCGACACGCTCTACGAGGAGTGGTCGTCGCTGGAGCGTTTTCAGCGCACGCGTGGTGTCCTGCGTCTGATGAGTACGGTCATTCACGCCCTCTGGGTCGGTGAGGACTCGTCGCCGCTGATCATGCCCGCGTCGATCCCGCTCGCCACGTCGAACGTAAACTCCGAACTGACGCAGTACCTCCAGGACTCCTGGAAGACGATCATCGACGCCGACGTCGACGGCGCGAACTCCGAACCGGCCCGCATCGACAAGGAAAAGCCACTCTTCGGTCAGCGGGCGTTGACCAAGCGCCTCGCACGCACGGTCTTCTTCGGCGCAGCTCCGACAATCGCACCCGGGTCGATCCACAAGGGCATCGGCGCGCAGCGAGTCTTTCTCGGCACCGCCATCCCAGGCGACGTCCCCGGCAACTTCCACTCCGCCCTGACCCAGCTCGGCGACCGCGCAACGTACTTCTACTCCGGCTCGGGCAAATATTGGTACGACGTCCAGCCCAACATCACACGCACCGCAAAGGACCAGGCCGAGCGACTTCACAAGGAGGACGTGTGGTTCGAGATCGTCCGTCGGCTCCAGGATCAGGGTCGCAAACGGGGCGACTTCGCGGGTGTCCACGTCTGCCCGGAGTCGAATTCCGACATCCCCGACACCGACGAGGCTCGACTCGTCATCTTGCATCCGAAGGTCACACATAAGCGAGGTACTGATTCTGCGGCAAAGGAATTCGCTCACAAGGCGACCGAGCATCGCGGCAGCTCGAACAGAACGCACCGCAATGCACTCGTCTACCTCGCCGCCGACGAGGCCCGTCTAGAAGAGCTCGACAATGCGACCCGTGACTACCTCGGCTGGACGCACGTCCTCGACAACGAGGCGGACCTCGACCTGACTCAGAACCAGAAGAACCAGGCGTCGCAGCGAGCTGCTCAGGCCGACCAGACCGTCACCGCCCGTTTGCTGCAGAGCTTCACGTGGGCGCTGGTTCCCGCGCAGCCCGACCCGGGCGCGCCGTTCCTGATCAGGGAGACCAAGGTCGAGGGCCAGTCCGACGCGCTTGCGGATCGTGTGTCCCGACGGCTCGGTAACGATGGCGATTTGTCGACCCGTCAGGCCGCGGCGACAATCCGACTCGCGATCGGCAAGGTTCCCCAGATCTGGAAGGACGGACACGTCTCCATGGGCGCACTGTGGGGCCTGTACTCGCAGTACCCATACATGCCGCGCCTGCGCGACCGATCCGTTCTCGATGCGGGAATCCTTGACCTGCCGATGATTTGGCAGACGGACGCGTTCGCGCTCGCAGCTGGCTACGACGAGGCCGCCGGGCGGTACATCGGTCTCTGGACGCCGGGAGATAAGGAGAGCGCACCACTCGCGACCGACTCCCTGCTGCTCGTGCGTCCGGACATCGCGGAAAGGCAACGGGCGCAGGAGCCGGGTCCGGGTCCGGGTCCTGGACCAGGCCCGGGTCCAGGAACGGGACAGGGCCCAGGCTCAGGCCAAGGCCAAGGCCCGGGGCCAAGGCCGCCGAAGCCGGATATCGCCTGGCCAACCCGCTTTTACGGCGTTAAGACCCTCAACTCCGAAAAGGTCGCGCTCGAGTTCAAGAACGTTGCCGATGAGGTGCTCGCGCACCTTCGTTCCGGAGAGAACACCAGCGTGACAGTGCGGATCGAGATCGAGGCCACTGACTCTGAGGGCTTCAACGAGAACCGCGTGCGAACCGTCTCCGAGAACGCGAGGACACTCAAGTTCGACCAGTCCGGATTCGAGGAGAGCTGAGTCAGCGGGCCCCGCAGGGTTGGGTCTATCAACCAGCAAGCTCCTCAACATTGAGCTGGAGCCGACTGTGTGTCGTACGCACGCATTCCGGTGGCCGTATGGCGTAGTGCCGCGCGAATCCGAGCATTTGACGGCATTGTGTGGTCCTGTCAGACCTCGTACGCGGCTGCGGCACAGCTCGGGTTCTCCGGCGAGTACCTCCGCCTGATCGAGGTTGGCAAGCGCACGCCTGCACTCGGGCAGATGCGGAAATTCCTGAGTGTCTACGGCGCGGACGGCGCAGTTGAGCCCGATCCTCATGGATCTCGGCAGGACTTGATCCTCTTCGACCCCATCAACGACGACGGAGATCCGATCTTCGTGGAGTTCAACAGCAGGATCCGCGAAGCGCGGCGCCTCGTGCTCGGCGGCCCACTGGAAGAGGAGGAGGACTGGCAGGAAACGCCTCACGAACCCCTCAGCCAAAATCGAGCTGCCGAACTGGGCGTGGTGGTCGCGCTCCTGACCCGGGCTGATGACAAGACCCTCCGCAAGGTCCGCAAGTTCCTCGAGGACCACCTCGGCTGATGTGCCCCCGTGACCCTGGGCTGGCTAATCGCAGCCTTGCCGCCACTGTTTGTCGGGTCACCCCGTACGTCTCTCCAAGCGCCTTGAACGTCCAGCCTTCAGCTCGGAGCGATGCCATCTCGCCCAAGCTGCTGGGATCGAGGTTCCCCTGCGGGCGAACGTCGACCCTGGCTTCCGCTCGCGGACGCGTTCTACGAGGCAGCGATCGATCAGGAGACGGTGTGAAGAACTCGGCCACGTCAGCCCCGGAGGCCTGCTGACAGGCCCGAACGGTGACTATTTGGGCAGGAGGAACAAGTTTGGGCCTCGCCTAGTCTCAACAATCCTGAAATGTCCGATTTCAGTCTCAAAATCTCAACATGTCCGATTTTTGTCTCAAGTTTTCGTGTCTTCGGCACTTGCGCGAATCGGGCACTTCCGGCCTCGGCCGGTATTCTGGATCCACGTGCGTCCGTCTCGCTTGATTTCGCTAGTCGCGGCAGTGTTTGCCCTGCTGGCGTTCGTCGTGGCCTGTGGTGATGATTCCAATCCCGGCTCCGGAACCCCCGCCGAACAGGGTCCTGTGGCCAAGGTCACGGTTTCGCCCGAGGCGGATTCGGAGAGCGTCAGCCCGACCACCCCGGTTTCGGTTCAGGCCGAGAACGGCGTGCTGCGCGACGTCGCTCTGACGAACTCGAACGGCAAGGTCGTCGCCGGCCTGCTGAGCCCCGACGCGAAGACCTACACCGTCACCGAACCGCTCGGTTACGCCGCGACGTACAGCTGGAGCGGCATCGCGGTCGGCATGGACAACAAGCCGGTGCCGGTCGAGGGAAGCTTCACCACGCTGCAGCCGACGTCCAAGACCTCGGCGCAGGTGCAGATCGCCGACGGGCAGACCGTCGGCATCGCCGCGCCGATCATCCTGCAGTTCGATGACGACATCACCGACAAGGCATCGGTCGAGCGCGCCCTTACGGTCACCACGACCCCGCCGACGGTCGGTTCCTGGGCTTGGCTGCCCGACGACAGTGGCGGCTCGCGCGTGCACTGGCGCCCGCAGAACTACTGGACCCCCGGCACCGTCGTGCACGTGGACGCGAAGCTCTACGGCGTGGACTTCGGCGACGGCGCGTACGGTGCGGCCGATCTGACATCGGACTTCACCATTGGCCGCAGCCAGATCGTGAAGGCCGAGGCGACCAGTCATCGCATGGTGGTGATCCGCGAGGGAGAGGAGATCTTCGACTTCCCCGTCAGCTACGGGCAGGGCAACGAGGCGCGTAACGTGACTCGTAGCGGCATCCATGTCGTGTCGGAGAAGCACGAGGACTTCCTCATGTCCAACCCGCCGTTCTACGAGAACGTTCGCGAGCGCTGGGCCGTGCGCATTTCCAACAATGGCGAGTTCATCCACGCCAACCCGCAGACCACCGGTGTGCAGGGTTCCTCGAACGTCACCAACGGCTGCATCAACCTCTCGAGCGAGGACGCGGCGGAGTACTTCCCGACCGCGCTCTACGGCGACCCGGTAGAGGTCACCGGCACCCGGATCGATCTGTCCGCCGCGGACGGTGACATCTACGACTGGACGATCGATTGGCCGACCTGGCAGTCGATGTCCGCACTGGACGGCTCGGACGCGAGCGTCGTATCGGCGACCCCGATCGCACCTGCACCGGTGGCGGGCCGCTAACCACCCACCGCACTACAAAGGAGAGCGGCGATGGCGAACAACGGACCCTTCGGATTCGATCCGGAAGATTTCGAGCGCGCCGCCCGCGAGGCCGGCGAAGGCCTTCGCGAAGTGTTCGAGAACCTCACCTCCGGGCTGACGCAAACCGGCGGGGGCGCCTGGACCTCGGTGTTCTCCGACCTTGCGCGGGCCGGACAGCAGCAACGGACGACGAAGCCGGAGACCACCGGCGACGCAGGCAGCGGCGTATGGGCGATATTCGTGCTCGACGGGGACGGCATCGCGCGCGTGGACCAGGTGTATCCCACCGAACTCGACGCGTTGCGGGCCAATCGGGAGAACACCGATCCACGCCGCCGAGTGCGCTTCCTGCCCTACGGCGTGACGATCAGCATCCTCGATCAGACCGAGGACGGGGACTCGGACGCAGCGGCACCCACTCCGGAGCCGCCGACCACCGAGCCGCCGGCCCCGGAGTAATCCGAGCGTTCAGGTCGTGCGGCGGGCGAAACGCCCCGCCGTCGCCTGATCGCGCGGGCGAACGACGATCTGGTCCAGATTCACGTGCGCCGGGCGCGAGGCGACGAAGCCGATGATTTCGGCGATATCGGCAGCGACCAGCGGATCGATGCCCTCGTAGACCTTCGCGGCGCGTTCGGCATCGCCCTCGAAACGCACCAGCGAGAACTCGGTCTCCACCGCGCCGGGTGCGATCTCGGTGAGCCGGACCGGCTTCCCGAGCAGTTCGCCGCGGAGCGTGCGGTGCAGTAGCGCCTGCGCGTGCTTGGCCGAGGTGTAGCCGGCCCCGTTGTCGTAGCCCTCGAGCGCGGCGACGGACGTGATTGTGACAATCAGGCCGTTGCGCGAGTCGATCAGTTTCGGCAGCAGCGCCTTGGTGATGCGCAGCGTGCCAAGAACATTGGTCTCCCACATCCAGCGCCAGTCGTCGAGATCGGCCTCGGCCACCGGGGCCAGGCCCTTCGCGCCGCCGGCGTTGTTCACCAGCACGTCGACCCTCGAGAGGGCTGCGACAAATGCGGCGACGGAGTCCTCATCGGTGACATCGAGCGACAGCGCCGTGCCGCCGATATCGCTGGCGAGCTTCTCGAGCCGGTCGAGGCGGCGCGCCCCGACAACGACGTGATAGCCCTGGGCGGCGAGCGTGCGTGCGGTGGCCTCGCCGATTCCGGAGCTCGCTCCGGTGACGACGGCGACGGGATAACTGATCGCGGTCATGGCTTTGATCCTAGAAACAAGACAACGCACCTGCCGCCACGGTTCGGGCGTGGCGGCAGGTGCGCGTCGACCTTGGGCTCAGTCCGCGATCGGGGAGAACGCCGAAGCGTCGCCCTTCACGACCCGGCTGCGCTCGCCGTGCGGGTTGACCGGCACATCGCCCGCAAGGGTGATGCGGTTGAGGCGGCGGTACTGGTCGTCGTAGTCGGCGACCGCGTAGTGCTGCGTCGCGCGGTTGTCCCAGATCGCCACGTCGCCGGCTTCCCAGTTCCAGCGGGTGGTGTGCTCGGGCTTGGTGACCCTGTCCTGCAGCAGGTTGAACAGTGCCTGCGATTCCTTGGTGGAGAAGCCCACGAAGTTCTTGATGAAGTGGCCGAGCAGCAGGGTGCGCTCGCCCGTCTCCGGGTGCACGCGCACGACCGGGTGCTCGGTCTCGAAGTAGGTGGACTGGAACTCGGCGCGGTACTCGGCCGTCTTGTCGTCCTCGATCTGCGCGGCACTGGACGCCGAGTAGTCGTAGACGTTGGTGTGCACCGCCCACAGGTTGTCCACCAGCTGCTTCAGCGGCTCCGGCAGCGACTCGTACGCCGCGGTGGTCGACGCCCACTGGGTCGCTCCGCCGTAGGTCGGCAGCTCGACGGCCCGCAGGATCGAGGCCTTCGGAATGCGGTCGACGAAGGTGACGTCGGTGTGCCAGCTGTTGGCCTTGCCGTAGTCGGAGTCGATCGCGAGGGTCTTGGTGCCGCGCGAGGAGACTGTCGGGTGCGCGGTGGTCGGGATGCCGAGCAGTTCGGCGAATGCGTACTGCGAGTCGTCGTCGAGGTGCTGCTGGCCGCGGAAGAAGATCGCCTTGTGCTCGTTCAGGGCGTGACGGATGAGTTCGACCGTGGCCGGGTCGAGGTCGCCGCCGAGGGTCACCCCGTCGATGCGGGCGCCGATGTGGGCGCCGAGCTTGACCACAGTGGCCGTCTCCTGCTGCGTATCGGGGGAGGTGGCGAGGTCGATGGACATAGCGATGCCTTTCGAAATAAGGGCTGGGAAATCCGCGGCAACACGGCCGTGCAAACAAGGCAACCAGCGAAACCATGCGTGCCGGAAGGATTTCGGTCAGCCTGAGCGCAACGGTGTGAGCAAGAATTTGCGCGGGTGAAATTGGCGTAGACGATCTGGCAGTGCTAACTTGAGCGCATGTCTTCCGGCCGATCGCGCATCCTTCGCGTCACTTTCGTGACGTGTGCGCTCGGCTCGCGGCTGCCGCACCCGCGCGAACTGTGTTGTCCGCGCAGCTGTCGCTGCAGCTAGACGCCATCGCAGGGCCCTGCCCACAGTCGGTTCTTGAACCCTGATTTCTTCGCGATGGCTGTCGCTGTGCAGTGCTTCCCGCATGCCCGCGTCGACATTCGCCCCCGAGCCGTAGCCGGGGCAAAAGAAGGAAATCGATGTCCGTCTCCACGCTCGTTGCACCCATCTCTCCGCAGCTCGTTGCCGCTCCGACGGCACCCACCAATCGGATTCGGGTCGTTGCACCCGATTTCCGCGTCTCCGACTCCTCGGCCGCCTCTGTATTGCGTGCCGCAGTGCAGCACGGACCGATCGCGCGTGACGCTGCAGCTCGCATCACGGGCGCGAGCATTGCGACGGTAAATCGCCAGGTCGCAGCGCTACTCCAGTGTGGTTTGCTGCGTGAGCGCGCGGATCTCACCGAGCCCGGCGCGATCGGCCGTCCGCGCGTGCCGTTCGAGGTGGACCACGAGGCATTCCTCACCGTCGGTATCCACATCGGTGCAGTCGTTACCAGCGTCGTCGCATCGGACCTGCGCGGCCGGATTCTCGGCGGCGTCGAGATCCCCACCCCGCGCGGTCCCGCGGACCGTGCGGTGGCCGCAATCGCCTACAGCGCAAGGAAATTCGCCGCTCGCTGGCATCGCCGCCGTCCGCTGTGGGTCGGCGTCGCGCTCGGTGGTCGGGTCGACCCGGAGACCGGTGTCGTCGTCCAGCACGATCGGCTCGGTTGGCACAACGTTCCGGTCGGCGCGATCGTGGCCGACGTGCTGGCGCTGCCGGCGTCTGTCGCGGCACACGTCGAGGCGATGGCGGCCTCGGAACTGCTTTTGGCGCAACGCAATCCGGGCGACACCCCGCGCGGCGGCACGAGCCTCTTCGTGTACGCACGTGAAACTGCCGGTGTCGCAATCGCTCTCGATGATCGAGTGCATACACCCGCCAACGGCCCGGGCTCGATCGCGCATCTGCCGACGACTTCCGACGTGATTTGCGAATGCGGTCAGCGGGGTTGCCTCGAGGCTGCGGTCAGCGACCGAGCGGTGCTGGCGCGCGCGGTGGAGCTGGGTCTGATCGATGCGAGTGTGGGTACCCCGGCCATGAGCGAGCTCTACCGCGTTGCGCGGGAGGGATCGCTCGGCGCGCATGAGCTTCTCGTCGACCGCGCGCGGATCCTCGGCCGTGCGGTTGCCACGCTGCGCGATGTGCTCAACCCGGATCGCGTGATCCTCGGCGGGCAGGCGTTCACCGAGTACCCGGCCGCTATCCCGCATGTCGCGGAGGCGTTTGCGCGCACATCGGCGTTGACGCGCAAGGATATTCGGATCACCGGATTCGGCAATCGGGTGCAGGAATTCGCGGGCGCGGTCACCTCGCTCAGCGCGATCTATGCCGACCCGATCCCGGCGATGCGGCGCACCAGCGCAATCCGCGTCGGGGCGTAGCGCAGTTCTGCACCTTTCCCGGGTGCAAATTGTGTCTGCGGGTGCGAAACTTCGCCCCCGTCTACACAATCTGCACCCGTTTGGGGTGGGCCAATGTTCCAGCGGCAGGACCTCAGCAGGCGTATGAGAGGCTCGCGTCCATGCCGATTCGTGAGGTACGCAGCGCCGATGGAACCGCGATCGTCTACCGGGTGACCGGTCCGGAGGACGCGCGACCGTTGCTGCTCATTCATGGCTGGTCGGCAAACCTGCAGTGCTGGGGCGCGGCGGCCGATGACCTGGCGAAGCGCTACCGGGTTATCGCGATGGATCTGCGCGGGCACGGCTATTCCGATGCCCCCGAATCCGGCTACAACGACTCCGCAAACTGGGCCGCCGATGTCGCGGCGGTGCTCGACGGGGAGGGCATCACCAGCGATGCGGTGCTCCTCGGCTGGTCTTATGGCGGGCTGGTGATCAGCGATTACCTGTCCGTGCACGGCACCGGCGCGATCGGCGGAGTGGTGCTGGTGGGCGCGATCACCGGAATCGGACCCGGGCAGCCCGGCGGAATGGTCGGCCCGGCGATGAAGGCGGCCATCCCGGGTGTCTTCGAGGAGCGATCAGGTGCGGCACTTCGGGCATTTGGTGCATTTGGGAATGCCATGACCGGGGCGGGCGAGGACAAGGGCATCGACGCGCAGCGCATGTTCGGTGCGAGCCTCGGCACACTTCCGCGGGTTCGCAAGGCGTTGTTCGTGCGCACGCTCGGTCACGACGAAGTGCTGCGAAATCTGAACGTGCCGGCGTTGATCATCCACGGCACGGCCGACCCGGTCGCCGATGTTTCGGCCGGAGAGCATGCGGCACAACTGATTCCGAATGTGCGCACCTCGTTCTGGGAGGGCGCGCAGCACGGTCCGTTCATCGAGGACCGAGACCGATTCGTGGGCGAAGTGACCGAATTCGTCGACGCACTCGGCTGAGATTCGACCTGCTGCGGGACCCCGGGACCGCGACACCGCAGCGAAAACAGGCAGTATGGAGGCTGTGAGTCCCACGCAGAGCAGTCGGCCGAACCGCGTCGCGGTCTTGTCCCTGCATACGTCGCCACTCGCACAACCGGGGACCGGTGATGCGGGTGGAATGAACGTCTACGTGCTGCAGACCGCCCTCCAACTGGCCCGACGCGGCACCCAGGTGGACATCTTCACCCGGGCGACGTCGTCTGCGGATGAGCCGGTGGTGCACGCCGCACCCGGCGTCGTCGTCCGCAATATCGTCGCCGGACCGTTCGAGGGCCTGGACAAGCACGATCTACCCACCCAGCTGTGCGCCTTCGCCGCCGGAGTGCTGCGCGAAGAGGCCCGGCACGAGCCCGGCTATTACGACCTGGTGCATTCGCACTATTGGTTGTCCGGGCAGGTCGGCTGGCTCGCGAGCGATCGCTGGGGAACGCCGCTCGTGCATACCGCCCACACGCTGGCTGCGGTGAAGAACGCAGCGCTCGCAGACGGCGACCGCCCCGAGCCCGCCGCGCGCGTGATCGGAGAGAAGCAGGTCGTCGCCGCGTCCAACCGGCTCACGGCGAATACCGCCGACGAGGCCAAGGCGCTCATCGAGGCTTACGGCGCGGCGCCGGAGAAGATCGACATCGTGGCACCGGGCGCGGACCTGACCCGGTACCGGCCCGGTGACCGGGTTGCTGCCCGCCGAAGCCTCGGCCTGGCCGACGACGAGGTCGTCGTGACGTTCGTCGGTCGTATTCAGCCGCTCAAGGCCCCGGACGTCCTGCTGCGCGCCGCTGCCCGACTGCTTCAGGATCGTCCAGATCAGCGCCTGCGCGTGCTCGTCGTTGGCGGCCCATCCGGCACCGGACTCGAGCGTCCCGACCTGCTCATCGATCTCGCCGCCGAACTCGGTATCGCCGACCGGGTGCGCTTCCTGCCGCCGCAGCCGCCGGACCGTCTCGTCGACGTCTACCGGGCCTCCGACCTGGTTGCCGTGCCCAGTTACAACGAGTCGTTCGGGCTGGTCGCCATCGAGGCGCAGGCGTGTGGCACGCCGGTGATCGCCGCCGATGTCGGTGGCCTCGGAACTGCCGTGCGCAACCACGAAACCGGCCTGCTCGTGCAGGGACATCGCACCGACGACTGGGCCACCGCGCTCGGCGCCATGCTGCGCGAGCCCGCCCGGTTGCGCGAGATGGGCGAGGCCGCGCACCGGCACGCATCGGACTTCTCCTGGGACGCCACCGCGGATGGCCTGGCGGCGAGTTATGCCGCCGCACTGGCCGGTCACCGCGGCGCGACGCCGATTGGCGAGGTGCCTGCGCTCGCATGGTCCAGCCGCACCGGGACGCGTCAGGTGTGGCGCAGTGAGGTCCGCCTGTGAGTACCTCGCCGGAGGCGGGCATAGACACGGCGGACACCCGCGCGGTCGTCGAGGCTGCACTGCGCGATCGTGAACTCGAATTCACCAACAAGGGCGACGACAATTTCATCGTCGAGTTGCCCGGTGAGCGCAAGCTCAAGACGACTGTCCTGCTCACGGTCGGCAACCACGGCGTGCGGATCGAGGCGTTCGTCGCCCGGCATCCCGACGAGAACGAGGCCGGGGTGCACCGCTGGCTGCTGAGGCGCAATCGGCGGCTCTACGGCGTGCACTACACGATCGACCGGATCGGGGATATTTACCTCGTCGGCCGCATCTCCGCCGAGTCGGTCACCCCGGACGAGCTCGACCGCGTTCTGGGTCAGACACTCGAGGCAGCGGACGGCGACTTCAACACGATCCTCGAGCTCGGCTTCGCGGAATCCATTCGGCGCGAGTGGAAGTGGCGAGTGTCGCGGGGCGAGTCCCTGGCCAACCTGAAGGCCTTCGAGCACCTCGTCGAAACAACCGAGGAAAACTGAGCGCATACCCGTTCGGGTCCCGGCGCGGTCGGAATTGTCGCGTGCGAGGATATTTGCCATGAGCACCGGAACCCTCGTCCTGCTCCGCCACGGCGAGAGCGAGTGGAACGCGATGAACCTCTTCACCGGCTGGGTGGATGTTCACCTGACCGATAAGGGCGTCGCCGAGGGTAAGCGCGCCGGGGCACTGCTCGCCGAGCACGGCATCCTGCCCGACATCGTCTACACGTCGGTGCTCCGCCGCGCGATCAGCACGGCCAACATCGCCCTCGACGCCGCGGACCGCCACTGGATCCCCGTCGTGCGCGACTGGCGGCTCAACGAGCGCCACTACGGCGCGCTGCAGGGCAAGAACAAGGCCCAGATCCGGGACGAGTACGGCGACGACCAGTTCATGCTCTGGCGCCGCAGCTACGACACCCCGCCGCCGGAGATCGAACTCGGCAGCACCTACAGCCAGGACACCGATCCTCGGTACGCCGATATCGACGTGCCGCTCACCGAGTGCCTCCTGGACGTCGTCAAGCGCATGGTCCCGTACTGGGAAGAGACCATTTCCAAGGATCTCCTCGCCGGCAAGACAGTTCTGATCGCCGCGCACGGCAACTCGCTGCGCGCGCTGGTCAAGCACCTCGACGGCATTTCCGACGACGACATCGCCGGCCTGAACATCCCCACCGGTATCCCGCTGCGCTACGACCTCGGCGAGGACCTCAAGCCGCTCGGCCCGTCGGCGTACCTCGATCCCGAGGCGGCTGCCGCGGGTGCGGCTGCGGTCGCGAACCAGGGCGCCGCGAAGTAATTCTCGATCGCGGCGGCGCCCATTGCGGCGCACGCCGCGATTCCGGCGAACAGCGGGTGAACGGCAGCGGAATACTCATTCGGAATAACTGTGAGAACGCACTCTCGCCACTTTTCCGATGTTTGCCAATCCTTGGTTGAACGTACGATTGCGGCGTGGACACCGTTCATATCGTGGTCATCGTCGCTGTGGCGACGGTGGCCTTCCTCGCCGGTGCCTTGATCGCGCCAGCGCTGCGTCGCCGACGCCCGCGAGTCATCGAGGACACCGGGTTGACGATTGCGCAGGTGCTTGACCACATCGTCCGGTCGACGCCGAGTGGCGTCGCGGTGGTCGATGAACACCGCGACGTCGTGCTGTTCAACCCTCGCGCCACTGAACTTGGGCTCGTAGACGAGAGCGGACGCCTCGACGACCGCGCGTGGGTCGCGGCGCAGGTGGTGCTGCGAAACGGCGATGCCGCCGAATGCGATCTGAGCAACCGTGAACTCGGCGCCCGGGAGAACATCTCCGTCCGCGGCACCGCTCGCATGCTGTCCCAGTACAACAGCAACCTGGTCCTGATCTTTGCCGACGACGACTCCGAACAGGTGCGGATGGAATCCGCCCGCCGCGATTTCGTCGCCAATGTCAGCCACGAACTCAAGACCCCGATGGGCGCGATGAGCCTCCTCGCAGAGGCGCTGCTGGAAAGCTCCGACGACCCCGACGCGGTCCGCCACTTCGGCGGCAAGGTGCTGATGGAGTCGAACCGGCTCGGCAACATGGTGAAGGAACTCATCTCACTCTCACGGCTGCAGGGAGCCGAGAAGCTGCCGGAGCTGTCGATCGTCGATATCGACGAGCTCGTCAACGAGGCCGTCGTCCGGTCCCGGCTATCGGCGGAAACCGCGGACATCACCGTCGCGACCGATCGGCCCAGCGGGCTCGAGGTCGCCGGTGACCGCACCCTGCTGCTGACCGCATTGACCAACCTGGTCGAGAACGCGATCACCTATTCGCCGGCCGGATCGAGCGTGTCGGTTAGCCGCAGCCTGCGTGATGGCAAGGTGGCCGTCTCCGTCACCGACCGCGGTATCGGCATCGCGAAGGAAAACCAGGAGCGCGTGTTCGAACGCTTCTTCCGCGTGGACCCGGCGCGGTCTCGCTCGACCGGCGGTACCGGCCTCGGGCTCGCCATCGTCAAGCACGTCGTTGCGAACCACAACGGCGAGATCGAGCTGTGGAGCAAACCGGGGATCGGCTCCACGTTCACGATCCGCATACCGGCCTTCGAGGAACTCGACACCAAGGTGCCGCTGCGTGACCTGCCGCTCTGGCCGGATTACGTCGCGCAGGCGAGGGCTGAACAGACCAATTTCGATAGGCCGGCCATGGTCCGGTTCGAACAAGTGGTGGAGGCAACTCTTTGACCAGCGTGTTGATTGTCGAGGACGAGGAGTCGCTGGCAGATCCGCTCGCCTTCCTGCTGCGCAGGGAAGGCTTCGACGCGACCGTCGTGGGGGATGGCCCCTCGGCGCTGGCCGAATTCGATCGCTCCGGAGCAGACATCGTGCTGCTCGACCTGATGCTGCCGGGGATGAGCGGCACCGAGGTGTGCAAGCAACTGCGCGCCCGCTCCGGGGTGCCGGTGATCATGGTGACCGCACGCGACAGCGAGATCGACAAGGTCGTAGGCCTCGAACTGGGCGCCGATGACTACGTCACCAAGCCGTACTCGGCGCGCGAACTGATCGCCCGGATCCGCGCGGTACTGCGTCGCGGTCCGGAGGGTGATCTCGACGGCGGGATTCTCGACAGCGGAGTTCTCGACGCCGGCCCGGTCCGCATGGACGTGGACCGGCACACCGTGCATGTCGGCGGTAATCAGGTGACGTTGCCGCTCAAGGAGTTCGATCTCCTCGAATACCTGCTGCGCAACACCGGCCGTGTGCTCACCCGCGGACAGCTGATCGACCGGGTGTGGGGCGCCGACTACGTGGGTGACACCAAGACCCTCGATGTCCACATCAAGCGGCTGCGCTCCAAGATCGAGGACGATCCGGGCCGGCCGAAGTACATCGTCACCGTGCGCGGGTTGGGGTACAAGCTCGAGGCGTAGGGGGCTCGTTCCCGCGGTGATCACGGAGGGACCAGTGCGGCGTGGGCCCTCAGCGGTCCGGATGCGCGTGCGCGGTCGCGGGGTGCACCGCGATCAGCCCGAGGCCCTCGCGGCGCTTGCAATGCCGGGCGAGTTCGGCGTAGGCGGCAGCACCGATCAGTTCGGTGAGCTCAGGCGCGTAGGACTGGTAAACGGCCTTGGCGCCGACGTGGGCGTCGGGGGAGCCGGAGCAGTACCAGTTCAGGTCGAGGCCGCCCTCGCCCCAGCCGCGACGGTCGTACTCACCGATCTCGCTGCGCAGGATCTCCACGCCATCCGGCCGCGTCACCCATTCCTGGGTGCGGCGGATCGGCAGCTGCCAGCAGACGTCCGGCTTCACCTCGAGCGGTTCGATGCCCTTGCGGACGGCCATGATGTGCAGCGCACAACCGATGCCGCCCTCGAAACCGGGACGGTTCAGGAAGATGCAGGCACCGTCGTAGCGGCGGGTGCGCAGCGCGGGCTCGTCCTCGAGTTCGTCCTCTTCGAGGTAGCCCTTCTTGCCAAGGCCCTTCTCGCGGAACTGCCAATCCTCTGCGGTCAGCATCTTCACGGAGTTCGCGAGCTTCTTGCGGTCGTCCTTGTCGGACAGGAACGCGCCGTGGCTGCAGCAACCGTCATCGGGGCGGCCCTCGATGATGCCTTGGCAGGCAGGCGTGCCGAAAACACACGTCCAGCTCGACAACAGCCAGGTGAGGTCCGCGGCGATGATGTGCTCATCGTTGTCTGGATCGACGAACTCGATCCACTCCCGGGGAAAGTCGAGGTCCACCTCGGGAGCAGGATCCATCTTCGACTGCGACGGGCGATCACCTGGTGTCACAGACGCCGACGGTAGACCAGTACCTTGTATTTGTGCGTTTAGGGGTACTTGATGTCGGCAGCAATACTGTCCACCTCCTTGTGGTGGACGCACATCGCGGCGGGCATCCAATGCCTATGAGTTCGACGAAGGCCGCACTCCGCCTGTCCGAGAACATCGACGATGCGGGCCGGATCACCACGGCGGGCGCCGACCGGCTGATCCGCACGGTGGAGGAATTCGCGGGTATCTCGCGAAGTTCCGGCTGTGGCGAGTTGATGGCCTTCGCGACATCCGCTGTTCGAGAGGCGGAGAACTCCGACGAGGTACTGGCCGCGGTACGGGACAACACCGGCGTGGCACTCGAGGTGCTGTCGGGACAGGACGAGGCCCGGCTGACGTTCCTCGCCACGCGGCGCTGGTTCGGCTGGAGCGCGGGTCGCATTCTGAACCTCGACATCGGCGGCGGCTCACTCGAGTTGAGCACCGGTGGCGACGAGGACCCCGATTGCGCGCTGTCGCTTCGCCTCGGCGCCGGCCGGCTCACCCGGGACTGGTTGCAGGAGGACCCGCCGGACAAGCGCCGCATCGCGGTGCTACGCGATTGGCTGGACGCCGAACTCGCCGACGCGGCCAAGGAATTGAAGGCGGGCGGCAAACCCGACCTGGCCGTGGGCACCTCGAAGACGTTCCGTTCGCTCGCCCGACTGACCGGTGCGGCGCCGTCCGGGGCCGGTTTGCGGGTGCGCCGAACGCTCACAGCGGCAGGTCTTCGACAAGTGATTGCATTCATATCTCGGATGACTGCCGCGGACCGGGCAGAATTGGAAGGCGTGAGCGTAGATCGATCGCGCCAACTGGTGGCGGGGGCCCTGATAGCAGAAGCAGCGATGCGCGCGTTGAATGTCGACGAGCTCGAGATTTGCCCGTGGGCGCTGCGTGAAGGTTTGATCCTGCGGAAGCTCGATGCCGAGCCGAACGGGCACAGCAGTGACGCACAGTTGGTGGAGGCGGCCCCGTGAGCCCGGCCGAGAACCCAAACGAAACCGGCCAGATCAGCGTCGCCGAACTACTCGCGCGCAACGGCCGGGCCGGCGGCGCGGGCGGCAGCTCTGGCGGTGGCCGTCGCCGCCGTGGTGAGTCCGACGGCGGGATTTCGGTCACCGACCTGACTGGCGAGATCCCGGTGGTCCGGGACGCGACGCGGCACCGCAGGGCAGCCGAACCGGAAGACGACGCGCAGGAAATCGCGGCGGCCGCCGCTCCGCCACCCACGCCAGTGGCGCCGCCCAGTCCGCCACCCACGCCAGTGGCGCCGCCTCGCGCCCCGGTGCCGGACCCCGCGCCGGATTCCTCCGGCGATAGCACGGGCGACACCGTGCATGCCTGGTCCGAATACGAGCGCGAGCCGCAGCTGCTGTCCGGCGGCAGCACCGTCGCCAGCGAGATGCTGCGCAACTCCATCGAGGCAACCCGCGACGATCCTCCCGTCGAAACGCGCGCTCCTGCAGCACCGTCATTCGCTGCGCCCGCTCCCGTCGCGCCCACGCCACCGGCGCCGCCCGCGACCCAGCCTTCGCCGGAGGCCCCGCCGAAGCCCGAACGCCGACTGTTCCGCAAGGAGTTCCCGGTCGTCGACGTGCCGTCGTGGGCGCTCACGGGCAACATCGACGTCCCGCAGTCGCCAACTTTTGGCGGGTGGACCGCCCCCCATCCGGCCAAGCGCGATGAGCCCGAAGGCTGGGCCGATGAAGAGTCCGACTACCTCGACTCGGACTATCTCGAGGCCGATGGCATCGAGCCGGAAATCGACGAGGTCGACTACGACGATGAGGTCGATTTCGACGAGGGCGAGCAGGCGGACGAGCACGAGGAAGACGTCGGCGAAGGCAGCAGCCCGCTCAAGCAGTGGCTCGCGCTGGCGGTCGAGGCGGGCGTTGCGCTCGTCGTAGGCGGACTGTTGTTCAAGGGCTTCGAGCGATTGTGGGACATGTTGCCCTGGGTCGCATTGGTGCTGTCGGTCATGGTGATCCTCGGCCTCGTCGCCCTGGTGCGGGTTGTTCGCCGCACCGACGACATCCTCAGCTTCGTCATCGCGATCGTGGTCGGGATCTTCGTTACGATCGGTCCGCTCGCATTCCTGCTGAGTACGGGATAGGGCCGTGACCACTAACGTCGACCGACCGCTGCGGCGGAAGATCCCTGTCGGGCTTTCCACCGCGTCGGTGTATCCCCAAAACGCCGAGGACGCATTTCGCTACGCCGCCGAACTCGGTTACGACGGTGTCGAATTGATGGTGTGGGCCGAACCGGTCAGCCAGGATCTCGGTCGCGTGCAAGCGCTGGTGCGCAAGTACGCCGTGCCGGTCCAGGCCGTGCATGCGCCGTGTCTGCTCATCTCGCAACGTGTGTGGGGTGCCGACCCCGTTGCCAAGTTAGACCGGTCGGTTCGGATGGCCGAGGCGCTCGGGGCCGACAACGTGGTGGTGCATCCCCCGTTCCGCTGGCAGCGCCGCTACGCGGACGGGTTCGTCGATCAGGTCGCCGAACTCGAGGAAAACAGCAACGTCCGCGTTGCGGTGGAGAACATGTTCCCGATGCGCGCGGACACTCTGTTCGGACGCGGTGAAGCGTCGGTCGAGCGGATGCGACGCCGAGGCGGTCCGGGCGCGGGGATCTCGGTCTTCAGCCCCTCCTACGATCCGACGGACAGCGACCACGCGCACTACACCCTGGACCTGTCGCATACCGCGACCGCCGGAACGGATGCGATCGCGCTCGCCAAGCGCATGGGCGATCGCTTGACGCATCTGCATCTCGCCGATGGCCGCGGTGCCGCCTACGACGAGCATCTGATTCCGGGTGAGGGCAACCAGCCCTGCGCCGAGGTGCTGAACACGTTGGCGCAGAGCAATTTCGCCGGTCAGGTGGTGCTCGAGGTGAACACGCAGAACGTGCGCAGCCTCGCGGAACGGGCAGCAATGCTGCGCCAGGCGCTCACGTTCGCGCGCACTCATCTGACCGGGCCGAGCGACTACCGGACACCGGAGGTCATCGTGGCCTCAGAATCCGGTGATGCCGGCAACGAGCACGGCAACGCCTGAGATCACCAGTCCGACGACGAGGCAGGCAAATCCGAGCCAGACCGATGCGATCATCCGGCCGGGCCGCTGCGGATCGCTGCCGAGCACGGACAGGAAGAAGCCGAGCGGGACGAAGATCGCTGCGGACAGCACGATGATCGCGCCTGCCGCGGCCCAGCCCGGGCTCGCTCCCGATGCGGGCCCGAGTAGGGCGATCACCAGTCCGAGGATCACCAGCACACCCGCGTGGGCGTGACCGGCGCGGAAGAACGTCTTTTGCAGGTCGTTGGCGCCCTGCTTGCCTGTGACGACGCGGAGCATGAATGTCCCGCCGAACGCGATCCCGACAACGGTCAGCACGGTGATTCCGATGACCGTGCCGAGCAGCGGGGACAGCGGCTCGACGGTCGATGCGGTGGCGCTCATGGCGACTCCCTCCGATTGACGACGCATTGGATACTGCTTCTATCCAATCTTGGATAGTGTTAGTATCCAATGTCAAGGAGGTTTTCGATGCGCGTATCGGAACTGGTCGCCGAGACCGGCATCCCGCTGGCATCGGTGAAGTTCTACCTGCGTGAGGGCCTCCTCATGCCTGGCGAGACGACGAGTGCGACGCGTGCGGTCTACGGCGAGGAACACGTGCGCCGGCTCCGGCTGATCAAGGCGCTCACCGCCCTCGGGATTCCGCTGGCCAAGGTGCGCGAGATCGTGGAGGTCATCGATGCACCGGTGGAGTCGCTGTTCACCACGCTCGGCGCCGCGCTGTCCGCCCTGCCGCCCTACCTCGATTCCGATGAGGCCGGCGAAGCAGGAGCGTCGAGTGAGCCGGTCGACTATCCGCGAGCCCGTGCCGCGCTTGCGTGCCTCGGCCAGACCTATACCCCCGATTACCCGGCCGTGGCGCAGCTCGAGAACGCGCTCGCGACCGTCGAGCAGATCGGCATCCCGATGAGCGAGGCGCGGTTGCGCGCGTATGGACAGCATGTCCGCGGCATCGCCGAGGCCGACCTCGCCGAGATGCCGACCGACTCCGCACTGTCGGCGATCGAATACGCAGTCGTCGGTACCGTTTGTTACGAGCCGGTACTCGCCGCGATGCGGCGTCTGGCGCATCAGGACCTGGCCGCCGCGTCTGTCGGCACCCCAGTAGTCACCGACGTGCAGAAATCGTCGGAAAACACCGAAAGAGAAGACGATGACCGCTGACCCGACCACCGTGGACCGCATGCAGAGCGGCGACGAAGCCGGGCTTGCACCCTTCCGGCAGCTGACCACCCTCACCCGACTCGGGGGCGGCCGGTACGAGGCGCACATCGATCCGATCTGGACGATCGGGCCGAAGGTGCACGGCGGCGTCATGCTCGCGGTCACTGCCGCTGCAGCACGTGACGAACTGCGCGGGACCGTCGGCGAGGCTGCCGCGGCGATGCAGCCGATCGCCGCCAGCGTCGACTTTCTCGGCGCGCCCACTCCCGGCGACGTGATCCTCGCGGTGCAAGTGCGCAAGACCGGCCGCCAGATCTGTCTGGCCGACGTCGAGCTGACCCAGGGCGACCGGACCTTCGTGCGTTCCACCGTCACGCTCGGCTTCCCGGAGCAGACTCCGCCGGTGCATCAGGTGGATGGACTTGCCGATATGCCGTTGTCGCCGCCGGACAACGCGGACGACTACCAGCCCGCGTCGCCGATGGGGCAGATCGTCAATGTCGCGAAAGGCTGCCACCTGCGCCTGGACACGACCTCCGCGCACTTCCTGTCCGGCCGCACCGGCGAGGCCGCGGTCCGGCTGTGGGCACGTCCGTACGACGCGGACGACGAGGACCTCGACACCCGCGTGCTGTTCGCGATGATGGCCGCCGATATCAGCCCGCCCGTGTTGATGAACCTCGGCAAGATGGGCTGGGCGCCGACCGTGCAGATCACCACATACCTGCAGCGCATCCCGGCCCCGGGCTGGCTGCGGGTCATGTCGAGCGCGAAGTCGATCGGCACCGTGCTCTTCGACGAGGATCACGTGCTTGTGGACGAGACCGGCGCGGTCGTGGCGCAGAGCCGCCAGCTCGCAATGGCCCCGAAGTAGCCCCGCTTATTTAGTGCCCAGCCGGGGCGAGTGGGGTCGGCCGAGCGGCCTAGGCTGTCCGCCATGACGAGAATCGCAGTGATCGGCGGCGGCAAGATCGGCGAGGCGCTGATCGCCGGACTGCTCGAATCCGGCCGCGCCACCAAGGACCTGGTCGTGGCCGAGCACCTCGAGGCGCGCGCCAAGGAACTCGCCGCCAACTACGGAATCCGCGTCACCAACGTCGCCGACGCCGTCGAGGGCGCCGATGTTATTGCCATCGCGGTCAAGCCGGGCGACGTCGACTCGGTTCTCAATGCGATCGGTGAGGTCGAACTCGACGGCGAGCGCGAGCAGATGCTGATTTCGCTAGTCGCCGGTATCCCGACCTCGCGATTCGAGCTGAAGCTGCCTGCCGGCTTCCCGGTGGTGCGGGCCATGCCGAACACTCCGATGCTGATCGGGCAGGGCATGAGCGCGATCGCGCCCGGCCGCTACGCGCGCGAGAAGCACATCGAGCTGGTGAACGAGGTGCTCGGCGCGGTCGGCCAGGTAACCACGATTTCCGAGAGCCAGATCGATGCCGCGACCGCGGTCTCGGGCTCCGGACCTGCGTATTTCTTCCTGGTCGTCGAGGCGATGGTGGATGCGGCGGTAGGCCTCGGGCTCTCGCACGCGACCGCCACCGAGCTTGTCGTACAGACGATGGCCGGTTCCGCGGCGATGCTGGCGGTGACCGAAGAATCCGCGACGCAGCTGCGTGGCGCGGTCACCTCTCCGGCGGGCACGACCGCAGCTGCGATCCGTGAACTCGAGCGTCACGGCGTCCGATCGGCCTTTATCGAGGCGCTGAGTGCTGCAAAGGCGCGTTCCGCTCAACTCGGATTGGATGCTGAATCGTAATCCGATTGCGCTCAGGCGTCGCAGTAATACCACTGGCAACGCTAAGCTTCTCTTAGCACGTGCGTGTCTGTTCCGCGGGAGGGGAAGCCTGCGGCGCGGACGTGCCGGAGGTGTGTGAGTTGATGGCGTCTGGAAACAAGCCGTCGCAGGGCGCAAGTGGGTCGACCGACCCGCAGCAAGCCCTCGGTGGAACGCAGTTCCTAACCGTCGCCGAAGTGGCGAACCTGATGAGGGTCTCGAAAATGACGGTGTATCGGCTTGTGCACGCGGGTGAGCTCCCGGCAGTGCGGGTGGGACGCTCTTTCCGTGTACACGCGAAGGCCGTGCACGACTATCTCGAGACCTCGTACTTCGACGCCGGGTGATCGCTAAACCGAGTCGAATGGAAGTGCAGTACCCAGCCGGTTTCGTGCAACCGAGGCGAGACCGGTAATATCGGTGCTCGTCGTGCCAGCCAGGTTCCGTCAGCGCTGCGCAAGAAGGGGCGTACGTGACCGGCGTGCGCGAACGCTAGAGAGAACGTGAGGGTGCCCGAATGGGTTCTGTGATCAAGAAGCGCCGCAAGCGCATGTCGAAGAAGAAGCACCGCAAGCTGCTTCGCCGCACGCGAGTTCAGCGTCGCAAACTCGGCAAGTAAGCCGTAGATGCTCCAGCGAATGCCCGCCACCCACTTGGGGTGGCGGGCATTCGTATTTGAAACGCGATGTTTTGAGTCAAGGGACCAACTTCGAACGGCTAATTAATAGCTCGTTAGCACCTGGTTAAGCCTTCGATCAAGTAGGTCGTAGGTGACCTAGAGTGATCTGAATAACACGGAATTGGGGGATTCTCGTTGACTAACGAAGTACGTGGGACTGCTCCACCGAGGGTGGTGCTGGTATCCGGCGCGAGTATGTTCTACGGCGCTTATCTCGTGTCGCGGCTGGCGCAGAACCCGGCCGTCGAGCGGGTGATCGCCGTGGATGCCAAAACGCCGTCCAAGGATTTGTTGCGGCGCATGGGCCGAGCCGAGTTCGTTCGTGCGGATATTCGAAATCCGTTGATCAGTAAGGTAATTGCGGGCAACGAGGTTGACACCGTGGTGCACTCTGCCACAATGGCGCGACCGCTGAAGTCCGGTAGTCGTACCGCGATGAAAGACGCCAACGTGCTCGGCGCGATGCAGCTGTTCGCGGTCTGCCAAAAGACGCCGAGCGTGCGCAAGGTTGTCGTGCGGTCGTCGTCCTCGGTCTACGGATCGAGTGCGAAGGATCCGGTGAAGTTCACCGAGGACATGGGCGCGCTGCGACCGCCACGGGGGGCATTCGCGCGCGACATGATCGAGGTCGAAGGTTTCGCCCGCGGGCTGGCTCGCCGCAGGCCCGATATTGCGATCTCGGTTCTGCGGCTGGCACCGACCGTCGGTCCGCAGTTGCTCGGCAGCGCGGTCCGTTATGTGACCTCGCCGCTCGTGCCGAGCGTGCTCGGCCGCGATGCGCGGTTGCAGCTGCTGCACGAGGAGGATGCGCTCGCCGCGCTCGAACTCGCCACAGTTTCGGGTCCGGCCGGCACATTCAACATCGGCGGCGACGGCCTGCTCATGCTGTCGCAGGCTATCCGGCGCGCTGGGCGCGTCGAGATACCGATGCCGTTCTCGGTGTTCAGCAACGCCGGTCGCTTTCTGATGGGCCCGTTGATGAGGGATTACACCTCGGCGCAGATGGACTACTTCCAGTTCGGCTGCGCGATGGACACCTCGCGGATGCGTAGCGTGCTCGGATTCGAGCCCCGCTGGACGACACCGCAGGCATTCGATGATTTCGTCAAGGGCGCAGCGTTGCGACCGGTAATCAAACCTGACTGGATCGACGCGGCCGAGGCCGGTCTGCTGAATCTTGTCGGAGCGAAAGCGGGAGCGCTGTGACCAACGACATCTTCACCAACGAATCCGACGTACACCCTGGACGCGGCACCGCGGTGCCGGCCCCCGAACACGCGATCGATCCGAACGGCGCCCGCGTCATTCCGCTATACAGTGATCACCGTTCGGACTCCGCCATACGGCGCCCGAGCAACGGAGATCAGCTCGGCACGGTCTCCTCGCTCACAGACCGGTTGCCCGGCACTGGCGGGCCCACGGAGTTCGTCGACGGTGTGCGCCGCTCGGTCGCCAAGCAGATCACGGGCGCGGCCTCGTTCCTGCGCAAGCGGCTGTCGGGCGAGTACACGATCGACGAGTTCGGCTACGACGAGCACCTTTCCGAATCGGTGCTGCTGCCGGCGCTGCGGCCCACGTTCGAGAAGTGGTTCCGCGTCGAGGTCAGCGGGATCGAGAACCTGCCGGAGGCCGGTGGCGCGCTCATCGTCGCCAACCATGCCGGTGTCATCCCGATCGACGGGCTGATGACGCAGGTCGCAGTGCACGACCACCACCCGAAGCAGCGTCCGCTGCGGATGCTCGCGGCGGACCTGGTGTTCGAGACCCCGTTCCTCGGCACCGCAGCGCGCAAGGCCGGGCACACGTTGGCCTGCACCGCGGATGCGGAGCGGCTGTTGCGCGGCGGTGAACTGACGGCGGTGTTCCCCGAGGGGTTCAAGGGCGTCGGCAAGTCGTACACGGACCGGTACAAGCTGCAGCGCTTCGGACGCGGCGGTTTCGTCTCGGCGGCGGTGCGCACCGGCGCGCCGATCATCCCGTGCTCGATCGTCGGCTCCGAGGAGATCTACCCGAAGATCGGCGACATCGCGCCGCTCGCCCGACTGCTCGGGCTGCCGTACTTCCCGGTGACGCCGCTGTTCCCGCATTTCGGGTTGCTCGGAGCGATTCCGCTGCCGTCCAAGTGGTACATCGAGTTCGGCGAGCCGATCCTCACCGACACGTACGAACCCGATACCGCGGATGACCCGATGATCATGTTCGACGTCACCGATCAGGTGCGCGAGACCATCCAGCAGACGCTCTACCGGCTGCTCGCCAAACGACGGAACGTCTTCCTCGGCTGAGACGCTGCCCGGGCCCGGTCACCGACCGGGCCCGAGCTTTGTCAGACGACGCATCGCGAGGTGATAACCGTTCGATAACGGGCGGATGAGACAGTGTTCGCGTGCAGTCGGTCCTCATCCGCGATGTTCCCGCCCGGGTCGCCCATCCGACTCGGCGGTTCTGGTCCGGCCGCCGGGTTCTGATCGCCGCGTTCCTGTTGCTCGATGCAGCGCTGCTGCTGCGCGGGTTCATCGCGCTGACCGGCAACTTTTACTGGGATGACCTGATCCTCATCGGCCGTGGTGCAGAGAACGGACTGTTCTCCGCCGACCTGCTGCTGCGCGACCACGACGGGCACTTCATGCCCGGTGCCTTCTTCGTCGCTGCGGCCGCCACGAAAATCGCGCCGCTGCAGTGGTGGCCTGCGGCGCTCACCCTGATCGTCATGCAAGCCGCCGTGGGTTTGGCGGTCCTGCGGTTGCTGCGCCTGCTGCTCGGGACCCGGCCGATCCTGCTCGCGGTGTTTGCCTGGTACCTGTTCACGCCGCTGACCTTGCCGTCCTTTGCCTGGTGGGCCGCCGCGCTGAACTCGCTACCGATGCAGTTCGCGCTGGCGTGGGTTGCCGGGGACGCGTTGAAACTGGTTCGCACCGGTCGCGCGCGTTATGCCGCGTCTGGTGCCGTCGTCTTCGCCATCGCGCTGGCCTTCTTCGAGAAGTCAGTGCTCGTTCCGTTCGTCGCGTTCGCGGTCGTCGCCATGTGCGCCCGTATCGATGGGGAGTTCCGCCCGATCCGGACGGTGCTGCGCGAGGGCCGGATCCTGTGGATTCTGTGCGGCGCGCTGCTTGCCTGCTGGACCGCGTTCTACCTGGTCATCGTGCAGTCCCGGCCCATGTTCCAGCACACGTCGGGTGCGCCCGGGTTGATCTGGCACGCCACGTCGCTTGGGCTTTTCCCGGCCGTCGTCGGCGGTCCCACGCAGTGGGACCGCTGGCCGCCCAGCCCGCCATGGGCGACCCCGCCGGACGCGGTGGTGTGGCTCGCGTGGGTGGTGATCGTGCTCGCTCTGGGCGCCGCGCTCTATTACAAACGCGCCTCGGGCGCGGTGTGGCTCGGTGTACTCGGCTACGTCGCGGTGTGTGAGGCCGCGATGATCGTGACCCGATCGAGCGAGGGCACCGCATACGAGCTCGGCCAGACCCTGCGATATGTCGCCGATGCGGCCGTGGTGATCGCGATAGCTCTGGCGCTGACCGCACGTGCGCCGATGCGCGGGGGACGGGTCCTGCCGAGCTGGGCGCTGAACGGGCGAATGCGGTCGATCGCGGTGGTGGCCCTTGTAGCCGTCTTCACCGTCTCGAGCCTGGTCTCAACGGCGACTTTCCAGCGGGCGTGGCGCAACAACCCGACCGTCGACTACCTCGCCACCGCCAGGGCCGAGCTTGCGGCGAATCGCGATGTGCCGCTGCTCGACGAGGCAGCGTCGATCTGGGTGTTGTTGCCGGTCGCGTACCCGAACAACCAGATCAGCCATGTCCTCGGCGCACTGCCCGAGCGTCCGGAATTCGGTTCATGGACCCCGAAGCTGCGATCGATGGACGACTTCGGCCGACTCATGGAGGCGAATGTGAACTGGACCCGCGCGATCCCGCAGGGCCCGGAACCGGGCTGCGGGTTCCGGATTACCCCGGCCGTAGCGGGTGAACTGGCTCCGGTGACCGCGATCGCCCTCGACGGTGGGCTGCTGTACTGGGGCTGGACCGCGCAGCTGAACTACAACGCCGACCGGGACGGCATCGTCACGGTGTCACTGTCCACCGGTGACGCGGTGGATGTTCCTGTGCAGGCGGGTTTGCACACGGTGTTCGTTCGCCTGAACGGGAAGGGGTGGCACGTCGACCTGCGGCCCCGCACGCCCGGATTGTCGATGTGTGTCGGCTCGGGACCGGTCGGCATCGTCGCGCGCACGAATACGCCGGTCGGATGATGACGCAACCGCCCACCGCTGCGCACAAGACGGCAGACCGGGTCGCCGCGCTCACCGGTGTTCGCGCGCTCGCCGCGCTGCTGGTGGCCGGCGCGCACGCCGGTTTCTGGACCGGCCGCTACACGCCCGACCTGATCGGGGGCTTCTTCTCCCGGCTCGAGGTCAGCGTCGCGATCTTCTTCGCACTATCCGGGTATCTGCTCTTCCGCCCCTGGGTCCTTGCGGCCGAGCGGGGCCGACCGATGCCCTCGGTGCGGAATTACCTGCGGCACCGCGTGTTGCGCATCCTTCCCGCGTACTGGGCCGTCGTGACCGCGGTGTACCTGATCTACCTGGTGCGCGAGCCGGGCCCGACCGGGCAGGGTCTCGACGGCTATCTACGCAACATGACGCTCACCCAGATCTACGGGCTCGGGCACCTGCACACCGGGCTAACCCAGACGTGGAGCCTCGCGGTGGAGGCCACCTTCTACCTCGTGCTGCCCGTGCTGGGATGGCTTGCGGTACGGGTGGTGTGCCGCGGCGGGGCACACCCGGTGCGGTTCGCGATATTTCTCGCCGCGCTCGTGCTGGTCACACCGCTGTGGATCCTCCTCACACAGCACAACGAAAATTTCGACTTCACGTCACGACTGTGGCTCCCCGGCTTCATGGCCTGGTTCGCCGGCGGCATGATTCTGGCGTTTCTGGCCGGTCGGCTGCGCCAGGCCAACCCCTATCTGATGCTCGTGTTCGTAGCGGTCACGTTCTTCATGGCGTGCACGCCACTCGCGGGGGAAGCGACCATCGTGCCCGACGATCAGGGCGCGGCGATCACGAAATCGCTGCTCTACCTCGTCGTCGCGGTCGGCCTGATCGCGCCGCTGGTGATCGGGGACAACCCCGGCCCGATCGGCTGGTTGTTCTCGACTCGGCCGATGGTCTGGCTCGGCGAGATTTCCTACGAGTTTTTCCTGGTGCACGTGATCGTGCTGGAACTTGTCGTCGACCTGCTCAACTACCCGCTGTTCGGCGGCTCGACTGCTGTGGCATTCCTGATGACCGTGGCGATCTCGGTACCGATCGCATGGGCATTGCACCGTGCGCTCGGGCGGTGGATTCCGACGGGCGGCAGGATCCGTCCGCCGCGCGGGCGGCTCTCGCGCGGCACGCGCGCATTCCCCACCGCCAGAAAGCCTGCGCCCGTCGCCGTCGCAGAGGTGGTTTAGCTCGCGAGCGGATGCTCGCGCCGCCGGGTGAGCACCGCTGCCACCGCACCACCGGCCGCGCCGAGTGCGAGCGCGGTGGGCACGCCGATCTTGGCTGCCTTGCGTGCGGTCCGGAAATCGCGGATCTCCCACCCGCGGTTCTTGGCCAGCTCGCGTAGATCCGAATCCGGGTTGATCGCCACCGAGGTGCCGACCAGCGACAGCATCGGGGCATCGTTGTAGCTGTCCGAATATGCGGTGCAGCGCTTGAGGTTCAGGCCCTCACGAATGGCGAGCGAGCGCACGGCATGTGCCTTGCCCGCGCCGTGCAGGATGTCGCCGACGAGGCGTCCGGTGAACTTGCCGTCCTCGCTCTCGGCGACGGTGCCCAGTGCTCCGGTGAGGCCGAGCCGCTTCGCGATCACCTGTGCCAATTCGACGGGCGTCGCGGTGACCAGCCACACCTGCTGGCCGGCATCGAGATGCATTTGGGCGAGCGCGCGAGTGCCCGGCCAGATCTTGTCCACGATGATCTCGTCGTAGATCTCCTCGCCGAGCTGCGCGAGTTCCGCAGTGGACCGCCCGGCGATGAAGGCAAGCGCCTTCTCCCGTCCGCTCGCGACGTCGTCGCTGTTCTCCTTGCCGGACACCCGGAACTTCACCTGCTTCCAGGCGAAATCGACCAGGTCGGAAGTCTTCAGATACTTGCGCGCCGCCAGACCACGCGCGAAGTGAATGATCGAGGCGCCCTGCACCATCGTGTTGTCGACATCGAAGAACGCAGCTGCGGTGAGGTCGCGCGGCGGTGCCTCGCGCTCGACGGCGACCTCGTCCGCCTCGTGCAGCGCCAACGCGGCGTCGGCGCTGGCCTCACCGGCTAGGTTGGCGCGCACCTCGGCGTCGCTGGGGCGGAACGGGTTGCGGTTACGGCCACCAACGAGCGGGCGTGCACCGAATCGGCCGGGTACGAACCCGGCCGGCAGCAGGCCCGACACCTTCGATTCCGGTCGCTCCGGCACCTGCACCTCCAGTGTCACGGGGCTGCCGCGACCATCGCTGATGTACGCGACAACACTATCCCGACTGGGCACGCTCGGGGTGGCACAGTGAAAGGCATGACAGTGTCCGGATCGTCACCCGATGCAGCGTCCGAAGAGCACGCTCACACAGTGACTCTGCTCACTCGCGCGGGCTGCGGTTTGTGCCATCGGGCGCACGACGAGTTACGTGTCATTTGCGCCGACTTCGGCATCGATGTCGCGACCGTCGATGTGGACGAAGTCGCAGGTACAGACCCTGCGCTGCGGGCGGAATTCGGTGATCGCCTACCGGTCGTACTCCTCGACGGGCGCGAGCACAGTTATTTCGATGTCGACGAAGCCAGATTGCGTGCCGACTTGACACGGTGACCCACCCCCCGCTCGCGCCCACACATGCCCTTCCTGGTAGTGGCGGATTTCACCGACTTTGTGCAGGGGTTCACAAGCAGTTACCGTGGTGTGAACATTCCCGGATTGCCGATCGGAAACCCGGGCGTTTACCTGCGGCCGCATGAGGAGCCATCGAAGTGACAGAGCACGACGAGACGCCGAGCGTGCGCGGCGTTTCTTCCGAGGCTCTGCATTTGCATTCGTCGGCGGTAGCTGAGCGCGCGACGCGGGGCCCCGCTGAGCACAAGGACATTCCGCAGGCGACCGTCGCGCGGCTCGTCGATTATCTGCGTGTTCTCGGCGTGCTCGCCGATGAGGGAACGCAGATCGTGTCCAGCGAAGAGCTCGCCGCGGCGGCCGGCGTCGGCTCGGCGAAGCTGCGCAAGGACCTCTCCTTCCTCGGACCGAACGGTGTGCGTGGCGTCGGATATGGCGTTGACCGGCTCCGTGCCCGGATCGAAGGCGCGCTCGGCATGGGCCAGGGCCACCGGGTTGTCCTCGTCGGCGTGGGGAACCTTGGTCGCTCGCTCGCCGGATACGGCGGTTTCGGGCGCCGCAACTTCGACTTGGTCGGCTTGTTCGACGTAGACCCCGATGTGATCGGCACCGAAGTGGCCGGTCTCGAGGTCCTCGACGTCCACGACCTGAAGGCACTGTGCGTGGACCTCGCGCCGACGATCGGCGTCATTGCGGTGCCGGATTCGGCAGCGCAGGAGGTGTGCGACCAGCTCGTCACCGCCGGCGTGCGGCGGTTGCTCAGCTTCGCGCCGGTAACGGCGTCGGAGGTCGATCAGGTGGATATCCGCCGGGTGGACCTTGCCGTGGAGATGCAGCTGCTCTCCTTCAGCAGTGTGCGCAACGCGCAGCCTTCGCAGCGCGGTGCGGCTGCGGAACCGGGGCGCTCCTCGCGAGTGCCCCTTGCGTCGCCAACGGGGGCGGCGTCAGCGACCAAGGGAGCGGTGGCCACACCATGAGCGTTCTCCTCGTCGGTATCTCCCATCGCAGTGCTCCGGTATCCGTGCTGGAGAAGGTTGCGATTACCGAGTCGGATCGGCCGAAGCTCACCGACCGCATGCTCTCCTCGGGGCACATTTCCGAGGTGATGATCGTTTCGACCTGCAACCGGGTCGAGGTTTACGCGGTGGTCGACGCCTTCCACGCCGCTCTCGCCGTCGTCGGCGAGCTGCTCGCACAGCACTCCGGGATGGCGATGGCCGATCTCACCCGGCACGCCTACGTGCGATACAGCGAGGCAGCCGCGGAACATCTGTTCGCGGTGGCCAGCGGCCTGGACTCGATGGTCGTGGGCGAGCAGCAGGTGCTCGGCCAGATCCGAAATGCCTATGCCGCCGCCGATGCGCAGCAGGCCGCGGGCCGTGTCATGCACGAACTTGCCCAGCAGGCCCTGCGGGTGGGCAAGCGGGTGCACTCCGAGACCGGTATCGACTCGGCCGGTGCCTCGGTCGTTTCGGTCGCGCTCGACCGCGCCGATCGTTCGCTCGTCAAGCAGACCGGTTCGGGCCTCGCCGGACGGACCGCAGCCCTCGTCGGCGCCGGTTCCATGGGCGGCCTCTCGGTGGCGCATCTGACCCGTGCGGGAATCGGCCGCATTCTCATCGTGAACCGCACCCGCGAGCGCGCCGAGCGCCTCGCGGCGACTGCCGCGTCCAACGGCGTCGATACCGAGGTGTACGACCTCACCGAGCTGAGCGACGCGATCTCCGCGTCCGACGTGCTGATCACCTGTACCGGCGCGGTCGGTGCCGTGGTCACGATCGGCGATGCCCACCGGGCACTGTCGAAGCGGGACACCACCGCTCGGCCGCTGGTGGTCTGCGATCTCGGACTGCCCTTCGATGTGGAGCGGGCCGTCGGCGGCCTGCCCGGCGTCACCGTCATCGATATGGAGACGCTGCAGCGTGACCCCGCCGCGGGAGCCGCGGCATCCGATGCCGAGGCGGCACGCGAAATCGTCGCGGCCGAACTCGCCGCATACCTTTCCAGCCAGCGCCAGGCCGAGGTCACTCCGACCGTGACGGCACTGCGCCAGCGCGCCGCCGAGGTGGTCGAGGCCGAGCTGATGCGCCTCGACACCCGCCTGCCCAACCTCGGCGATCCCCAGCGTGACGAGGTCGCGCGCACGGTGCGACGCGTCGTCGACAAACTGCTGCATGCCCCGACGGTTCGGGTCAAACAGCTTGCCTCCACACCCGGCGGCGACAGCTACGCCGAGGCGCTGCGCGAGCTGTTCGCGCTCGAACCCGGTGCCGCGCAGGCGGTTGCCGCGCCGATGGAAATCCGCAACGTCAGCGATGTTTCCAACGCGAGCCTGGGCGATCTGCTGTCCATCGAGCTTGCCGATGACTTCACCGCCGGCGGTCTGCACGAGGACCGGGGAGCTGCCTCGTGAGCACTTTCACCGAAGCCGTGGCGGGTACCCGTCCGGCCGGCGATGACCCCGTGCTGCGCATCGGCACGCGTGGCAGCCTGCTCGCCACCACCCAGGCCGGTCATGTGCGCGACGCACTGATCGCGGCAGGCCACCCAGCCGAACTGAAGATCGTGCGCACCGCGGGTGACGAGTCCGCCGCACCGGTCGCGGAGATCGGCGTCGGCGTATTCACCACCGCGCTGCGCGACGAACTCGCCGCCGGGAACATCGACATTGCGGTGCACTCCTTCAAGGACCTGCCAACCGCGCCCGACGAGCGGTTCACCATCGCCGCGATCCCGCCCCGCGAGGATCCGCGCGACGCGCTCGTGGCTCGCGACGGCATGGTGCTCGGGGAGTTGCCGCCCGGTTCGCGGGTCGGCACCTCGGCGCCGCGCCGGATCGGGCAGTTGCTCGCCCTCGGACTCGGCCTCGAAATCGTTCCGCTGCGCGGCAATCTCGACACCCGGCTGCGCAAGGTAACCGACGGCGAACTCGATGCCGTCGTGGTCGCTCGTGCGGGTCTGTCCCGGATCGGGCGGACCGGCTCGATCACCGAGGCGATCGAGCCGGTACAGATGCTGTCCGCACCCGCGCAGGGTGCGCTCGCGGTGGAATGCCGCAGCGATGACCCTGAGACCGCGAACATTCTCGCGGCGCTCGACGACGCGGGCACCCGCGCCGCGGTGATCGCCGAGCGCGCGCTGCTCGCCGAGCTGGAAGCCGGCTGCACCGCACCGGTCGGAGCGCTCGCCGAGGTCGTCGAGTCGATAGACGACGACGGCCGGATTTTCGAAGAGATTTCCCTGCGCGGCTGCGCAGCGGCCGCGGACGGCAGCGATGTGCTGCGCGCCTCCGCGGTGGGTTCACTTGCCAAGGCCGATGAGCTCGGTCGCGCGGTAGCGCGCGAGCTGCTCGACCTCGGGGCACGCGAGTTGATGGGCGTTCGTACCGAGAGCGGGGGTGCGCCATGACGCACCTACGCCGGGGGTCACGGCATACCCGCCGATGGCCCCCGAACGAACCAATCGACCGCTTCATGTTCGACGCTGGAAATGCACTGGAGAACCACCGATGAGCCGAGTACGTAAGCACACGACCGGACGGGTCCTGTTCGTTGGATCGGGTCCTGGCGACCCAGCGCTGCTGACCGTGCGGGCACGCGAGGTGCTCACACAGGCAGCGCTGGCCTTCACCGACCCGGATGTCGACAAGGGTGTAGTCGCCCTGATCGGCACCGCGCTCGACGCGACCCATGGTGAGGGCGACGCCGAAGAGCTCGTGGCCGATATCCGGCCCGCGCTCGGCGATCCCGCCGAGGTGGCCAAAACCCTGGTCGCCGAGGCCCGCAACGGGCACGACGTGGTCCGCGTCGTCTCCGGCGACCCGCTGACCACCGACTCGGTGATCGCCGAGGTCAACGCGGTTGCCAGGGCGCACGTGCAGTTCGAGGCGCTGCCCGGCCTGTCGGCGGGCACCGCTGTGCCGGCCTACGCCGGTCTCGCGCTCGGCTCCGGCCACACCGAGGCCGATGTCCGCGGCGAGGTCGACTGGGCCGCGCTCGCGGCGGCGCCGGGACCGCTGGTCCTGCACGCCACTTCGGGACACCTCGCCGAGACGGCCAGCGCACTGGTCGAGCACGGCCTGGCCCCGCAGACCCCGGTCGCGGTCACCGTTCGTGGCACCACCCGCCAGCAGCGCACGGTCGAGGCCACCCTCGCCACGCTGAACGAGTCGGCTTCCGAGCTGGTTGGCCCACTGGTCGTGACGATCGGCAAGATCGTCGGTCAGCGCACCAAGATGTCGTGGTGGGAGTCCCGCGCGCTCTACGGCTGGACGGTTCTGGTGCCGCGCACCAAGGATCAGGCCGCGGAGATGAGCGATCGGCTGGTCACGCACGGCGCCATCCCGATGGAAGTGCCGACCATCGCGGTCGAGCCGCCGCGCAGCCCCGCGCAGATGGAGCGCGCGGTCAAGGGCCTGGTCGACGGCCGCTACCAGTGGGTGGTGTTCACCTCGACCAACGCCGTGAAGGCCGTGTGGGAGAAGTTCGCCGAGTTCGGTCTCGACGCGCGGGCGTTCTCCGGCGTCAAGATCGCCTGCGTCGGCGAGGCAACCGCGGACAAGGTTCGCTCGTTCGGCATCAAGCCCGAACTGGTTCCCTCCGGTGAGCAGTCCAGTCTGGGCCTGCTCGAGGAGTTCGCGCCCTACGACGAGATCTTCGACCCCGTCAACCGAATCCTGTTGCCGCGCGCCGACATTGCGACGGAGACCCTCGCCGAGGGCCTGCGCGAGCGGGGGTGGGAGATCGACGACGTGACGGCCTACCGCACCGTGCGGGCAGCGCCGCCGCCGGCCGAGACCCGCGAGATGATCAAGACCGGTGGATTCGACGCCGTGCTGTTCACCTCGTCCTCGACGGTCCGCAACCTTGTCGGCATCGCGGGTAAGCCGCACGCGCGCACCATCGTTGCGTGCATCGGTCCCAAGACCGCGGAGACGGCGATCGAATTCGGTCTGCGCGTGGACGTGCAGCCGGAGACCGCGCAGGTCGGTCCGCTGGTCGAGGCGCTCGCCGAGCATGCCGCCCGGCTGCGCGCCGAGGGTCTGCTTCCGCCGCCGCGTAAGAAGAGTCGCCGGCGCTGACCCGCTCGCCGGTCGAGAAGGGAGTCCCAGTGTTTCCCGCCGATCGTCCTCGCCGGCTGCGGTCCAGCCCCGCGATGCGTCGACTTGTCGCCGAGACCTCCTTGGAGGCACGGCACCTCGTGCTGCCGATGTTCGTCGCCGACGGCATCGCGGAGCCGCGACCCATCTCGTCGATGCCCGGCGTCGTGCAGCACACGCTCGACTCCCTGCGTAAGGCGGCGACCGAGGCGGTCGATGCCGGCGTCGGTGGGCTCATGCTGTTCGGTGTCCCGCGGCAAGAGGACAAGGACGCCGAGGGCAGTTGCGCGAGCGATCCCCACGGCATCCTCAACCGCGGCCTTGCCGCGCTGCGCGACGAGGTCGGTGCCGACACCGTCGTGATGGCGGATACCTGCCTCGACGAGTTCACCGATCACGGTCACTGCGGTGTGCTCACCGCGGACGGTGCGGTGGACAACGACGCAACCCTCCGCCGGTACGTGGAAATGTCTCTCGCGCAGGCGGAATCCGGCGCGGTGCTGCTCGGGACCAGCGGGATGATGGACGGGCAGGTCGGCGCGATCCGTGCCGCGCTCGACGAAGCCGGTCATGTGGATACCGGGATTCTCGCCTACGCGGCGAAGTACGCCTCGGCGTTCTACGGCCCGTTCCGTGAGGCCGTAGGTTCGACGCTCGAGGGAGACCGGCGGACCTATCAGCAGGACCCGGCGAACCGCCGCGAATCGATCCGCGAGGTGGACCTCGATCTTGCCGAGGGCGCGGACATCGTCATGGTAAAACCGGCGATGGCCTACTTGGATATCCTGCGAGAGGTTGCCGACCGGTCCACGGTTCCCGTTGCGGCGTACCAGATTTCGGGGGAGTACGCGATGATCACCGCGGCCGCGGACAACGGCTGGATCGATCGCGACGCCGCGATACTGGAATCGCTGCTGAGCATCCGGCGCGCCGGTGCGGACATCGTGCTGACGTACTGGGCCGCCGACGTCGCCCGCCGACTCTCGTGACCATGCCGGGGATGACGCCGCCCGTGACGGCGCCGCGCTCGACACCGCAGGACGTCATCACCGCGTTCCAGCTGTGGTGGGTCGCCGCCGGTTTCGGGCTCGCACAGTTGGTCTGCGCCGTGATCAGTGCGCTCGGCGAGCGGGACCAGGTCATCGATCAGTTGCTCTCCGATATGGCCCGCCGGGATCCCGAGCTCGCGCTGAGCCGGAACACCGCTGAACTGTTTGTCTTCGCCGGCATGGTGCTTGCGGTCGTTATCGGCATCGTGCTCGCAGCGATCGTCCTGCTCATCGCCTATCAAATGCGTAAAGGTCGCCAGTGGGCGCGCACGGTACTCACGATGCTCGGCTCGATCCTCGTTGTGTTCGCGGTCCCCGCACTGTTCGGGCTCGGCACTGCGACGGGTGCGGTCGGAATGCTCACCGGCGCGCTGGCAATCCTCGGTGGCGTGGCCGCCGCGGGAGCGATATTTCTCATGCATCGCAAGGACTCGAATACCTACTTCCTACCGGGCCTGCGACCGCGCTGACCTGCGCTTTGATTGCAAATTTGTGAATCAGGGCACTACCTCTTATTGTGAACGCAATCACAGGCGGGGTTTCGGGGAGGAAAGCGCGAATGCGGGTTGTGATCGAGCAGCGGCACAGTGCACGACGTGAGATGGCTGTGCTTGGCCTGATCTTCCTATTCGCCCTTATTACCGTCGCCGTTCTGCTGGTCCCCGGCATGGTCGGCTGACCATCCCGATTCGTCTTCACAAGCGGAGTCACGCAGGATAGCGCTGTGTCGACATCTCCCGCCCCGCTCGAAACGCCGCGTCGCCCGACTGTTGTGAACGCCGCGTACTGGGTTTGGCTGGCCGCCGCCGCGATGTGCGTGTTCTTCGGCCTGCTGCAACTGTTCATCTCCGGTGATGCCGTGCGCGATGCTCTGCTCGAGCGGCATCCGGATGCCGATATCGACGCCACGATCACGCTGATCCGTGGGGTGGGTGCAATCACCGCCGTCGTGGGTGTGGCCGTCGCGGCGCTCGCCGGCCCGGTTCGCAAGGGCAGCGCGCGAATGCGCCGCACGCTGGTCGTGCTGTCGGTCGTCTTTGCCTTCCTGCTCGTGGTCGGCTCCGCGAGTCTGCCGATTCATCCCCTGCTCATCATCGCGGGGATGGCCCTGCTGATCGCGTCCTTCCTGGTTTACCTGCCTGCGGCGGGCAAGTGGTTCGACGGTGCTTGATCCGGTGAAC
>NZ_LRRB01000317.1 GCF_001646865.1 Aldersonia kunmingensis
CTGCCGGTGTCGGCCTCGCCTACGGTCTGCGCGGGCTGCTCAACGCCTTCGATCTCGGGCTGCCGTCCGGGGCGCTGCAACTCTCGCCGCGGACCGTCGTGGTCGCACTCGTTGTCGGCGTCGTGGTGACGGTGGTTAGCGCCTACGCGCCGGCGCGTCGTGCCGCGAAGACGCCGCCTGTCGAGGCGATGCGCGAGGAGTTCGTTTCGGTCGGTGAGTCGCTGCGCGTGCGCACCATAGTCGCCGCCGTCCTCGGCGTGATCGGTGTAGCCGCGGTGATCCTCGGTGCCACCTCGACGGGCGGGACCGCCGCGTCGACGGTGGGTGTGGGCGCGGCCGCGCTGATTATCGCGGTGCTGCTCGGTGCGCCGTGGCTGTCCCGGCCGATTGTCGGTGCGCTGGCCGCAGTGTTGGCCCGTCCGTTCGGGACGGTGGGTCGCCTCGCCGGCACGAATGCAATTCGCAACCCGCGACGCACGGCCGCAACGGCATTCGCGCTCACGCTCGGACTCATGCTCGTGTCGGTCATCGGCATCTTCGGGTCATCGGCCAAGGCGAGTGTGGACCAGATCATCGACAACGGTGTGAAGGCTGATTACGTGCTCGCCGGTCCGCAGATGATGGGTGTGCCTGTCGGCGCGGCACCCGCGGTGCGCGAGGTACCCGGTGTTGCGCAAGCCATCTCGCTGCATTTCGTCATGGCGAAGATCGATGACAAGTCGGCAGGCAATGGCGTCGCGTTGAGCGGGCCGGTCGAGAACGTGATCGATCTCGACATGATCGAGGGCAGCGCGACCCTGGCCGACGACGGAATGCTCGTCTCGGAAACCGAGTCCAAGGACAAGGGCTGGAAACTCGGCGACACGGTAGACCTCACCAGCAACGACGGCGTGGCGTTCCCAGTCCACGTGACCGGCATCTACAAGACCACCGGTTTGCTCGGCGGTTGGGTCGTATCGGAGCAGACCTACCTTGGGGTCACGCCTGAGAACCTGCGGTCGGACCTGCTGGTGTTCGTCACCGCGGCGCCCGGCACGGACCCGGCCAGCCTGCGCGAACCGCTCGAACAGGCCACCGATCCGTTCGTGATCGTGCAGGTGCAGGACCGCGAGGAGTTCAAGGGTGCACAGGCCGCGCAGATCAACACGCTGCTTGCGGTGTTGTACGGACTTCTCGCCCTGGCCGTGGTGATCGCGATCCTCGGCATCGTCAACACGCTGGCGCTGTCGGTGGTGGAACGACGCCGCGAGATCGGGATGCTGCGCGCAGTTGGCATGCACCGCAATCAGGTTCGTCGCGCGATCTACATCGAGTCGACGCTGATCGCGGTGTTCGGTGCGATCGTCGGTGTGCTGCTCGGTCTCGGCCTCGGCTCCGGATTCATTCGCACACTGCGCGATCAAGGGCTGGAAGTGATTGCGGTGCCGTGGGCTCAGGTTGTGACGATGCTTGTTGGTTCGGCGCTGGTCGGCGTGCTGGCCGCGTTGTGGCCCGCCGCGCGGGCGGCACGAATCCGCCCGCTGGAGGCCATCGTCGACGTGTAGCCGGGAGGCTCAGGCCTTCTCTGCGACAGGGCTGTTGGTGAACCACAGCATCTCCTCGCGGAGATCCCGGCTGCGCCAACCGTCGGGCGTGCGAACAACCTGGTGGTGGTAGTAGCCACCGCAGAAGCTCGGATCATCGAAGCCGGGCAGGTGCAGTGGGTTGTAGAACATCGCCCGTACGGTGGCCGCGTCACCGTCGAGGTCGATCTCGATGTTGGTGACGTAATGCTGGGTCATCGACAACAGTGCGAGGCTCGTCCGCAGCCACTCGGCGATCTCTTCGCGGGTGCCTTTTGCGCCGGCGGGCGCTGCCGAGTAGTCGATGTGGGCGTCCTCGGTGAACACGGTGCGGTACAGGTCCCAGTCCTGGCTATCGACCGCACGGCAGTAGCGGTGCAGCAACGCGGTGATCTCGAGGTGGTCGCTGATCTGCTGGATGTCCATTACTGACTCCTGTCGTTGTGCCCACGAAAGCCGGTGCGGCTCCGGATCAGGGGGAGATCCGCCATGGTGGCGAATCCCGGTGCGGCGGCGCAGATTGCGGGCACTGCGTTGAGGATCTGCATACCGGTCGCGACGCTGGCCGATCGCACGTGCTCGGTCATAGTCGCCGGGCGGGTGAAGCTGGCCAGGGAAAAGAAGTGGGTTTGCATCGAAGGATCGCCCTCGATCGTGAGTGTCCAGCCATCTCTCGGCTTGGGCCACTGCTCGGGGTATTCGCCGCCCACGGTCCACAGTGTCTCGATCTCCACAAGCACCTCGCCGTCCCGGCGACCGGACCACTTCCACCGTTGCCCCGCAGTGGTTCCCGCACGCAGGACGTGGTCGAAGATCTGGTGATCCTCCTTGGCTGGAACCGCTTCGACGGTGGCGGTGACCTCATCGATATCGGCATTCAGTGCGTCGGCGAGAAACCAGACCTGTTCGATGAAGATCCCGCTGTTGAATTCGAGGAATTCGGTTGCGGTGGGCCCGATCTGTTCGACCGGCTGCCCGAATGCCATGTTGTCGAACGTGATTGCGGTGCTTTCGTACACCGACCAATCTGCGCGTTCCTGCAGCGTGATCTTGTCGATGGTGCGGCTCATTCCGGACAGCGCCAGCGGCAGCACGCCCGAGAGGTTGCCGGGGTTCAGACCGCTGCCGTGCACGGAAGTTCCGCCGGCGTGGCACGCCGCTTCCACGCGGTCACGATCTGCGGCAGCCATACGCCTTGGGTGGAACAGGAATGCCGTCGTGGCGACGTTCTTGCCGCTCGCGAGGATTGCGCACACCTCGTCGATGCTGGTGTTGCGCGGGGTGTAGAGCACACAATCGGCGTCGAGCGCGAGTATTTCGTCGACGTCGTTGGAGGCGGTGACTCCGATCGGATCGCGGCCGACCAGGGTGCCGACATCGACGCCGTTCTTACTGTCGGAGTAGACGCGGGCGCCGACGACCTCGAGATCGGGCTGATTGTCGATGATCGCGGTGAGCATCTCCAGACCCACCGCGCCGGTGCCCCATGGGATGACTCGGTAGGTCTGCATCGCTGGCACCGCCTGGATCGTCGTAACTCACTGTCCATCCACCACCTAGCCACTCGGGCGCAGGCAGCAGTGATGCACGTTACATCGGCCCCATCCGCACGTCCAGACACCAGTCCACCTGCTGGTATTGACGTCATTGGTGCAGGTCACGGCACCAGACGTACGGGTGTGTGGGTGGTAACGGTTCGCGACACGAATCCGCGGAATGGGTGCATCGACGGACCTGCCGCAGGCAATATTGAGGTCAACCGGCACCGCATCACACGCGAGGAGTTCCGATTGTCCCAGCTGCTGCACCTCGATTCGTCCGCCGATCTGACCGGCTCGACGAGTCGCGCGTTGACCGAGTTGTTCGCCGACACGTGGCACGGGGTCAGCCCGGAGCATTCGGTGATCTACCGGGACCTGCATGTGAACCCACTGCCTCACCTACCCACGAACGCGGCGCACTGGGCTGAGCGGTTGCGGGTACCGGGCGAGGAGGTAACCCCGGAAGTTGAAGTGCTGCAAAAGCAGTTGATCGATGAGGTGTTGTCCGCGGATGTATTGGTGGTTGGTGCGCCGATGTACAACTGGGGAATTCCGTCCACGTTGAAGGCGTGGCTCGATCACATCTGCGTGCTCGGTACGACTATGCCGATCGATGGTCCGACGCAGCCGTTCCGTGGCAAACCGGTCGTTGTGGTGTCGAGCCGTGGCAATACCTATGCGCCCGGAACACCCGGTGAGGGAACGGATTTCGTGATTCCGACCTTGCGGGAGGTGCTGGGGAAAGCGCTCGGTATGGATGTCACGGTTGTGCTCGCGGAACTCACGCTGGCATCACGAGTTGCCTCGCTCGCGCCCTTGGCGCCGCAGGGCGAAGCGGGTCTCGCCGCCGCGCGCGCGACGCTCGTTCAGCTGGCCAAGGAGCTCGGCACCCGCTAGGCGCGCACCGTCCGCCGGCACTGTCCGCGCGGAGGCACTGTCCGCGGCGACAGGGTCACCAGACGTCGTAGGCGGCGTCGGAAACCGTGAAGCCGTGTCCCGCTTTCGATTCGCAGGTGACGCCGCTCGTGCGGTCGATGGAGCAGACGAATCCGCCCGCTTCGAGCGTGCGGCCATAGGGCAATACCTGCGCCTCGCCCTCGAACCGGTGGAACTGGGGATCGCCTGCGCTGTAGAACTTTCCGCCCGTGTTGCCGGAGACCTTGATCGCGTTCGGCTGGACCAGTGTCTTCGGCGCACCACTTCCCGGCACCTGCGGTGCGCCCGCCGGGAGCGCGCCGTGGCAGCCGGCGATTGCCTCGACCTGGGCGAGGATCGCGCATTCGAACTTCGATGAGGCCGAGACGAAGTAGAACGAACCCGGCTGTTGCCCCCCGGAACTCGTCGGCGTCGATCGGGGTCGGGGCTTCGGTGGTCGTTGACTCGGGCGCGGCTGCCGCGGGAGGCGCAGGCGTCGCCGCGTCCGCTTCGTGCCTCGACTCACCCGTGACGGACCCGGTTCCCTCGTCGCTGCACGCGATGAAGGAGACCGCACCTGCCGAAATTCCGGCCAGGGCGATGAAGGCATATGCGCGCATCGCGACCATGCGCGGGAGCCTAGGGCCGCGGGCGCGATCGTCGGGGACGCGCGCCGAGGAGGCTCAGCGGGGGTTGTGCAGGAAGGCGGCGACAGCGGTCGGAGGCAGTGCGCTGCCGCTGCGGCGGAACAATTCGGCCGGGCGCCCGCGGCCCGCGACGGTGGTCTCACCGGTGCTGAGCAGGCCGTCGAGGACGTGGCGGCGGAACGTGTCCTTGGGAAATCTGCGCTCGAAGATCGCCTCGTAGAGCCGGCGGAGGTCCAGCACGGTGAACATGTCCCCGAGGAAATGCGCCGGGTCGACCTTTTCGGCATACCGACTGCGCAGGTGGGTCACCGCGCGCACCACCATTGCATTGTGGTCGTAGCCGAGTGCCTCGCGCGCCGCACCCTGGATCACCGGGATCAGGATCGCGTCGTCGGGCAGGCGATCGCGTGGCACCGCCACCGTGTGTGCCATCGACAGCACCCATCCGCGATCGTCGCGGTTCGGGTCGTCGAACATCGCGAGTTCTTCGATCTGCTCCACGACATCCGTGCGCAGCCCCGCCTTCTCGGTGAGTGCATCGCTTGCCGCTTCGCGCAATCGCTTCCCTTGTCGCAGAAACTTGCCGGGTAAGACTGGTGCGCCGCCAGGGCCGTGAACCGCGAGCACGGCGAGGCGGTTGTCGTCAAAGGTGAGCACAGCGGTGTCCACGGCCACCGAGGGTCGGGGGTAGTCGGTGAGCGCCATGGCTGGGATCTTAGCTCAGAAGTGAGCTAGTCAGGCGCGCCGAGGTTCATCTTGTCGGGATGGATGCCGACCCGCGCGCCGTTGTTCAGTCCCGCGATCTCGTCGATATCGCCCGCGGTCAATTCGAAGTCGAATACGTCGATGTTCTGGGTGATCCGTTCCTCGTGAACCGACTTCGGGATTACTACGAGGCCGCTCTGTAGATGCCAGCGAATGATTACCTGCGCCACCGACTTTCCGTGCTGCGTTGCAATCCTTGACAGGATCGGATCGTCCAGGAGTGCGTTGGGTTTCGAATGGCGTCCCCAGCCCGATCCGCTCGTCCCGCCCAGCGGGCTCCACGATTCGACAGTGATGCCGTAATCCGCTGCGGCGACACGAATCTCGTCCTGCGGCAGGTTCGGATGCAACTCCACCTGATCGACTGCCGGAACGACACCGCCGCGGTTCACCAGCAATGCGAGGTGATGGGGTTCGAAATTGCACACACCGATTGCCCGTGCGCGCCCGGACTCGGCGATCTGCTCGAACGCCTCCCATGTGCGCAGCAGCCGGTCCTCGTTCTGCAATGGCCAGTGAATGAGATACAGATCGACGTACTCGAGCCCGAGTCGGTCGAGGCTCGCGTCGAAGGCCTTCAAGGCAGGCTCGAAACCCTGGTCCGCGTTCCACAGCTTGGTGGTGACGAAGATGTCCTCGCGAGAAACGCCCGACGTAGCGATGCCGCGGCCTACGCCTGCCTCGTTCGCATACGCGGAGGCGGTGTCGATATGCCGGTAGCCGGCCTCGGCCAGCGCGTATCGCACGATCGATTCGGTCTCTGCATCCTCGGCCTGCCAGACACCGAGGCCGAGTTGGGGGATGGTCGTGCCGTTGTTCAGTCGGATGGTCGGAACTTCGGTAGTCACCTTCCCCACCGTAGACCGGTCGTATTGACAACAGTCGACCCTGGCATCATCGCTGGTGTGGGCGGCATCCGGCTCGTCGCGACGGATCTGGACGGCACGCTGCTGCGCTCGGATCGCACGATCACGCGCCGCACGGCCGAGGCGATGCGCGGTGCCCGCAATGCGGGGATCGAGATCGTCTGGGCGACTGCGCGGGCCCGGCATTCGGTACACGAGTTCGCCGAGCAGTGCGGCTTTCGTGGCCTCGCCATCTGCGCGAACGGCGCGGTGATCATCGACCTCTCGGACGATGCCCCGCGGATTCTGCACACAATCGGCATCGAGGCGGGTGCCGGCGCTGCCGCGATCACTCAATTGCAGGACGCCATCCCCGGTCTGGCGTTCGCGTCTGTCGGGCCGAGTCGGTTCGTCGCCGAGCCCCGCTACGCCGCGCTATCCGTGTTCTCCGATCATCACCGCGACCCGGACACCATGGATCTGGCGTCCGAGCAGCCCGCACAGCTGGGGGAGCCGGTGGTCAAGATCGTGGTGCGACACCCCGAGGTTCTCGGCATCGACCTTTACCGGGCCGCGAGCGCACTGGGAATCGAGGGCGTAGAGCTCACGCATTCCGGTGCACCGTATGTGGAACTCATCTCCGCTGGAGTCTCGAAGGCGAGCGCGCTCGCCGACCTGTGCGCAGAGCGCGGCATCGACGCCACAGCGGTAGCCGCGATCGGTGACGCGGTCAACGACGCGCCGATGCTCGCCTGGGCCGGGACCGCGCTGTGCCCGGCGAACGGGCTGCCCGAGGTGCGGGCGCTGGCGGACCGAGTGTTGCTCCGTAATGACGAAGACGGAGTCGCGATCTATCTCGAGGAAATTGTCGGCGCGGCACGTGGAGTTGTGTGATGACCTCAGATCGCCGAATCGAGCCTCAGTTCGCCAGCGCAGCGGAACGGCAGGTCTGGCAGGCGCTCCGCGTGCAACTGCCGGATACCGCGCTGCTGCGGACCGGCCAGCGCGTCACCGATCACTCGAAGGATCACGAAATCGACTTCCTCGTGGCGATCGAGGGCGCCGGGGTTGTCTGCCTCGAGGTCAAGGGCGGCGAAGTCTGGCATGACGGAGAGCGTTGGCGCCGCGGCGACGTCGACGAAATCAAGGACCCTGTCGCCCAGTCCCGCGATGCCTGTTACGCGCTGCGCAGATACGTAGAAGACGATCACCGTTGGACGCAGTCCCGGCCCCGCTGGGATCACATGGTTGTGCTGCCGAATGTCGAGTTGCCGGCGGACTTCGCGTTACCGGAGTGCCCACGCTGGAAGGTGATCGATCGAACCGAGCTGGACCACATGCTCGAGAAGATCATGCACGTGCTCGTGAACCACCAGGCCGAACGTCCGTCGCTGTCCGGTGCTGGGCTCGACGAACTGTCCGAGGTACTGAACGGTCGTGGGCTGCCGCAGCGGGACGTGGTAAGCCGTGGGAACGCGCACGAGGACGCGGCCAACGTATTGACCCGACAGCAATGCAGCATTCTCGACGCGATCCGGCTCCTCCCTCGAGTCGAGGTTCGCGGTGGCGCCGGAAGCGGTAAGACGTTCCTGGCGCTCGAACAGGCGCGCCGACTGCAGAAAGAAGGGAAAAGAACTGCGCTGCTGTGCTATTCGCACGGTCTCGCCTCCTATCTGCGGCGGGTGACCGCGGGATGGCACTACAAGGAGCGGCCCGCATATGTTGGTGAGTTCCACTCGCTCGGCCTGAAGTGGGGTGCGCCGACCGGTCCCGAGGAATCCGAGCGCGGCCCGGCGGCGGTTCAGTTTTGGGAAGTGGATTTGCCCGCGAAGATGGTCGAACTGGCGCAGCAGTTACCGCCAGGGCAGCGGTTCGATGCCGTTGTGATCGATGAGGCGCAAGACTTCGCAACGGAGTGGTGGACGGCCGTGCTGGCGGCGTTGCGCGATCCGGAGTCCGGCTGCGTCTACGCCTTCAACGATGAGGGGCAGCGCGTCTTCGACCGGTTCGGGGCCGTGCCGGTGCAGCTGATACCCATCCTGCTCGAGGAGAACCTTCGCAACACGGTGCCGATCGCGGAGACCTTCAAACCCCTTGTCGGACAAAAGATGCGGCTACGCGGGGGGGAAGGCCCCGACGTTCGCTTCGTCGAATGCGGTGCCCTTGAAGCCCTCGGTGCGGCCGATGATCAGATCGATGTGCTGCTTGAAGAAGGTTGGCGGCCCGAGGATCTCGCCCTGTTGGTGATCGGCTCGCGGCATCCCGAGCAGGTCGAACGGCAGCGCGAGGGGCACGAGGCGTACTGGGACAGCTTCTGGGACACCGAGCAGGTATTCTACGGACACGTGCTCGGCTTCAAGGGGCTCGAGCGCCGGGCCGTCGTCCTCGCGCTCAATGACGACGCCAACGGCGATCGGGTGCGCGAGCGGCTGTACGTCGGCCTGTCGCGTGCGCGCGATCAACTCGTGGTGTGCGGTGACCCGGATTTCATTCGCGACGTCGGCGGTCCCGAACTCGCGCGCAAGCTCGGGCTCTAGTACCGGAGTGAACGGAAGCGTTCACTCCGTCTAACGCAACAAATCTTCCGTTCACGGACCGCGGAGGTGAACCACTAATACCAGCGTTGACACTTAGCGCAATAGTGCGCTAATATAAGCGCAAACCTGAGCTAAGGAGTAAGGATGCGGCTTTCGGCAGTCCAGAACGATCGCGTGGCGGGCGTGCTGGTCGGTACCGCGGCGGGCGATGCGCTCGGCGCGGGTTATGAATTCACCAAACCCGCGGCGGACGCCGTCATCGACATGATCGGCGGCGGGACCTTCAACTGGGCGCCGGGGGAGTGGACCGATGACACCGCAATGACCATCGCGGTGGCTCGGGCGCTGGCCGGCGGCGCGGACGTCGAGACCCGCGAGGGCTTCGACGCCGTCGCCGCCGAGTTTCTCCGCTGGTACGACACGCAGCCGAAGGACATCGGCAATCAGACCCGTGCCGTTCTCGCGCACCGGCCGAGCACGGCCAACGAGATGGTCTGGCACGCAAAGCAGCTCGGCAATGCGAAGCAGGGCAACGGCTCCCTCATGCGTACGTCTGCTATCGCGCTCGACTATCTCGACGACGCGCGCGGTTGCAGCGATGCCGCCGCCGCGGTCTCCCGGCTGACTCATCCCGCGCCCGAGGCGGTGGACGCGTGCCGGATCTGGTCGTCGGCGATCCGCTACGCCGTGTTGCACGGCTCGTTCGACGGCGTGCGGAAGGCGGCCGCGCATACCTCCGACCCCGGGTACTGGCTGCGGCTCCTCGATCAGGCCGAAAATGGCCGGCCGGAGGACTTCTCGAACAACGGCTGGGTCGTGCATGCCCTGCAGACGGCGTGGTGGGCGATCACGACTGCCGATGCCTCGTCGCCGCGACACCTGCAGGACGCGCTGGAACTGTGCGTGCGCGCCGGGTCGGATACCGACACCACGGCCGCGACTGCCGGCGGGCTGCTCGGTGCGCGCTGGGGTGCTTCGGCGGTTCCGGCCCGGTGGCGGCGGATCATGCACGGCTACCCCGGCATGGACGCCAACGATCTGGTGCGCGTGGCGATGCGGATCGCATTCGACGGTGGCGCCGATGAGCGTGGCTGGCCGCTTGCCGACACGATCGACTACGCCGGATTCTCGACGGATCGGCTTGCGGTTCACCCGCACGACGAGGGCGTGATCCTCTCGGGTGCTGCGCATTACGACCGCGCGGCCGTGGATGCGGTGATCAGCCTGTGCCGGGTGGGTGCCAAGCCGATTGCGGCCGAGCATATTCAGTTCTGGCTCGTCGACAGCGGCAAGGACCGCAACGCCAATATCGAGTTCGTGCTCGACGACGCTGCACGGACCATCAACGAGTTGCGCCGCGAAGGAAAGCGGGTGCTTGTGCACTGTGTCGAGGGCAAGAGCCGCACCCCGGCCGTGGCGGCCCGCTACGCGAAGCTGCTCGGCCGCGATCCCCGGGACGTGTTGCGGGTGATGCCGTGGGCCCGGCCCAACCCCGCCCTCTGGAACGCGGCAACCCGCTGATCCACGCTCCCAGCGGATTGGCAGGTTCGCCGGAGGCTATCGCCAGGTCCGATCGGAATGCTTCGTGGTGTGCCGGAGCAAGACTGCGGCACAGCGTCAAAACGAAAGGACCACTCATGAAGTCGAAGCTCATGAAGGCCGCCGCCACCGGCGGAATCGCCCTCGCCGCAGTCGGTATCGGTTCAGGTGTCGCGAGCGCTGAGCCGAACCACAACAACAATCCGCAGCCGTCCTGGCAGCAGGATCAGCATCAGGACAATCGTCAGCAAGATCACCGCAACGATCGCTGGGACGACCGGAATCACCGTTGGGAGGTCGCGCCCACCCCGCACGGTTTCTGGCTCTTCGACCAGTGGATTCCGCTGCCCTGGTGACCGAAGCCCACTAACAGAAACGCCGGTGCTCCACCGCGGGGGTTGGAGCACCGGCGCTTTCGGATAAGCGTCAGCCGGCGTACGGCACCGTCGTGCGGGCCATCGAGCCAAGCATCTGCGGCAGCCGGACGAGCGCCCGCTGCTGCACGAATTGCTGATCCATCGGCTTGTTCAGCGTCGCCATCCACAGCTGCGGGTTCTGTTCCTTCAGCGCGCGGTAGGTCGGCAGCATCTCGTCCATGATGTATTTCCACCGCGCCTCGCGGTCCGACCAGTTGAACGCGGGCAGCGGAGTCTGCATCCGCCAAGCGACGTTGTCGACGTTGAAGTCCGCGGCGGTGATCGTCAGCGGCTGGTACTCGCGCGGCGGGACCAGGCCGGGAATGGCCGGATCGGCGGCTACCGTGCTCAGGTAAGTCAGTGCGCGGCCAACCGAACCCTTGTAGTTGCGCGCGGTGTCCCACTGATCGGCGATCGTCTGGTTCTGCTCACGCCAGAGCAGTTCCTTGTTGCCTTCGACCACCTTGTCCGCCTCGCCGGTTGCCAAGTCGCGCCAGGCATTCAGCGCGTGGTCGTCGATGAGGCCGGCCGCGTGGTACTCCTCGATCGCGTCGAGGCCACCGGCGAGGAATGCCTCGTGCTGCGGGATCAGGTCGGCGAAGATGTGCTTGCTCATCCCGATCACCTGGACCTGGAAGTGCTCGATGTCCTCGGCGGTGATCACCTGTGCGACGTTCAGGACGGCCTTCAGGTTCTCGTTCAGCTTCGCCGTCGCGGGTGCTGCGGCGTCGTTGAGCGTGGTCACGATCGCGGCCACAGCATCGCGAACCTGGGTGACGCCGAACAGGGCTCGGCCCATATCGACGTCCATGATCCCCGCGCCGAACGACGGGCCGGCCATGCCGCCCTGTCCGGTCCAGAGGAAGTCGGCGTGCTCACGCTGCAGACGCTCGTAGTAGGCGAACGTGTTCTGCAGATTGCCGACGTTTGCCGCGAGACCCAGCTGCGGATCCCACTTGTTCAGATCGAGATTCGCCTTGCTGGTGGCGGTGGTCAGCCAATACTGGTGCAACAGTGCGGCATACCGCTTGGGCGCGATGCCCTCGCTGCGCGCCTCGTTGAGCAGCTTGCCCAATTCGACCGGGTCCGTTGAGAACTCGGGGTTCACGCCGCCGACATTCATCGCGGCTTCATTGGTGCGAGGCGCGTCGAGGTAGCGGTCCAGCTCCCCGGCGGTGCCGGCAATGAGTACCGGGGAGGCGCTCGCCCCGGCCGGTGCGAGCAGCGCGGTCGTAGCGGCGGTCGCCGCGACAGCGAGCGTCGCGGCGATCATGCGGGCCTTCATCGGGTCTCCTTGAACTTCTTATCGAGCCATTCCACGTCCTGCATGCCGAGAAGATCGGCACCGGCGTGATACGGGTTGAGCAGCGTTTCGAGCCCGGCGCAGTGGCTGGGGTCGACAGTGACGTCGGTGCCACCGGCGCGGTAGGTCGCGGTCAGCTTCTCGACATCGGCGTAGGGAACGAGGAAGTCGTCACGGCACGAGGTCATGAGCACGGGCGCCTTCGGTGACGCCTGGCCCATGCGGTTCTCGCGGTAGGCACGCTCGAATACCGGATTGTCGGCGGGGCGCCCGTTCTTGTAGAGCGCGGAGAGCGGCACGAACGGCACGCCCAGGTAGAGCGCCTGGCAGGTCTCATGGAAGACATCGGCCATGGCCTTGCCGAGCGGCGTCAGTTCCTTGTCGAGGTCGATCTCGGGGTACTTGGCCGCGTAGCCGAGTGAGTTCGCGAACACGAAGCCGGAGCCGATGCCGCCGTCTGCCTTGCGCTCGAAGGACGCGGGCTCGACGACCATCGCCTGCAAAACGGTGCCGACGACATTGAGTTCGGGTGCGTAAGTGGCCTGCTTCTCCGCGGCGACTCCCGCGGCAACGCCACCACCCGCGATGCCGTACAGCCCGATCGGGATGTCGCTGGGCAGGCCGGCGTCGGTGATCGCGATCGCGGCGCGCAGGCCGTCCAGGGTCGCGGGGCCGGAGTACTGACTGACCGAGAACCCGTGCGGGTTCGGGTCGCCGTCGTTGGCGGTGTCGCTCATCATCACGGCCCAGCCGTGGCCGAACATCTGCGCTACCGGCGGCAGCGCGGAGATGAGGGACGGGTCGGTCTGGTCGCCGCCGGTCCACTGGGTGCTTGGCATGCAGCCTGCGCCGAGGCTGTCATTCGCCTCGGAGTAGCCGATGAGCTTGCGGTCGGCAGGCTTGGTGCCGTCCTCCGGAACCATCAGGAGCCCGGTGCTCACGGTCTTGGACTTGTCGAAGTCGGTGGTTACGTACATCAGCTGCCAGGCACGGACCTTGCCCGGTTGCACGCCGTACACCTGCAGCTGGGCCGGGCGCGCCTTGAGCAGGGTGCCGGGCTTCGCGTCATCCTTCAGCGTCGGTGCCTGGTACCAGGGATCGTCAACGGGGTGGCGCGGGAACCAGTTCTCGGGCGGCGCGATGTGCGCGTCGGCGAGGGTGCTCAGCACGAAGGGGCTGAAGACCTGGCCGAGGTTGGGGACCTCTTCTGCCGTGGCGGTAGAGGCGCTGCCGATGGCCAACGCTCCTGCCGCGGCCAGCGCGGTCAGCACAAGACTGTGTGTCATTCGATCTCCGATGTGTCTTCGTTGGTCGAGGGCACGCCGGAAAACCGGCCCGACGGTATATCAGCTTGGCAAGATTACCGTTACCTACGGTTACGGAAATGTGAGGTTGATCGCGCTGGTGACGGCGAGGCCCGAGCGCTGGTCCTCAGCGGACGAACAGCCACCCCGCGAGGCCGATAGCGGCGATCGCCACCGCGATACGCAGCACATTTGGCGGAATCAGCTTCACTGTCGGCGGGCCGCACCAGCCGCCGACGAGCATGCCGACGGCCAGTGCGAGCGCGGCCAGCCAGTCGACGGGGCCGAAGAACGCGAATCCCACCGCCGCCACGAGATTGGCAATGCCGAGGAGCACGCTCTTCAACAGGGTCGCCGACCAAATGGACTCGCTGGTGGCGATGAGGAACAGCGCGAGGATCATGACGCCCGCGCCGGCACCGAAGTATCCGCCGTAGATCGAAACCGCCACGATGCCGATGGGCAGCAGCAGTGGCAGGTCTGCCTTGGCGGCGAGCGTCCGGAGTCGCGGCTGCGCGAGCAGTGCGATGGCGGCGATGAGGATGAGCGCTGGAACGATCGCCTCGAACGATTCGGCCGACGCGACGAGCAGCACCAGCGCGCCGATCGCTCCGCCGATCGCGGCGAGCACGCACCACCACACCAGTTGCTTTCCGCGGCTGAGCAATTCGCCCGCCGAGTTCGCGGTGGCGCCCACGCTCACCGCGACCATGGCGACGGTGTTGGTGACGTTCGCGGCGACCGGCGGCACGCCGACGGCCAGCAGCGCCGGGTAGGACACCACCGAAGCCAGACCGGTAACGAAGCCGATCAGGCCGGAGAAGAATCCCGCAACGACGAGGAACGCGGCATCGGCGAGGCTCACCGACTCAGGCGACGCTGTAGAGCGGGATGAGCATTTCGGCGGCGGTCAGCGAACCGTGGTGACCGATCAGGTTCGACTGGATCGGCTCCATCCCGGACCGGATGATCGCGCGCGAGGAGTTCGGCACGACGACGACATCGCCGATGCGTTCCTCGACGCGCGGTGTCACAACCGGGCCGAACCACCCCGCGGCGATCGTCTCGGCGCGTGAGTGCACCAGGAAATCGGCGCCGAGTTTGCCGCGCCACGTCGCGAGAACGTCATCGGCCGCACCGGGTGTGGCATAGACGTGCCGCGCACGTGGCTCACCGCCGACCGCGCGCACGCCGTCCTGCAGCACGGCTTCCTTGTCGAAGTCGATCGAGTTCTGGACGGTGACCATGCCGTGGTCGGCCGTGATCAGGAGCGCCGCATCCTCGGGCAGGCGCTCGGCGATCATCCGGGCCATGAGGTCGACCTGCGCGAGCTCGAGCGCCCACGCGGTTGACTCGGGTCCGCGCACGTGACCCGTCATGTCGAGGTCGCCGTGATAGGCGTAGACGAGTGACCGATCTCCGGCCTCGAGTGCGGTGATGACGCCGTCGACGAGGTCACCGGAGGAGAAGTTCGGCTGAAAAGTCCCGCCGCGCAAGGCAGCTCGGGTCAGCCCAGACCCGCTCTGGTACAGCGGGCCGACCTGCGTAACCGCGATACCATCGGCCGCCGCACGCTGAAACGCGGTACCGACCGGCTGGAATTCCTCGGGCACGATCTCGTCCAGCAGGTTCACCTTCGGGCCCGCGCCCATCAGCCGCCACTTGAGCGGGTTCATCAGCCGTTCGTGCCCGGGCACCGCGAGGAGATAGCCGACGATCCCGTGTTCGCCCGCGGGGACGCCGGTGCCCAGCGAACTCAGGCTCGCCGCGGTGGTGCTCGGAAACCCGGCGGTGAGTGTCTTGGACGGGAGCTCGGACAGAAACGGCGCGTATTCGGCGCGGCTGGTGACCAGGTTGGCGCCCATCCCGTCTACCAGCAGGATCGCTACCCGCCGCACCTCGCCAGGCAGGTCGAGACCAATTCGGTCCGACTCACCGGGGACGCCCAGCACCGCAAGCACGGACGGGACGAGGTCAGCGAGCGACGAATGACCGTACTGCGGCGTGACGAGCATGCGGCCAGCCTATCCAGGAGGGCCTTTGCCTACCGTGGCGTGACGCGCACCGACACCTCGGTAGCTCCGAAGTCCGAGCGCAGTTCGAGTACCGCGGCATTCGGCGCCGACACCACCTGCGCGCCACGGGCCTCCACGACATAGCCGGCCGGGTAGCGCGTCTTCGGAATGAAGGCGGTCGTGGTCGATCCGGCCGCGAAGTCACCCTTGCCATCGGCGCGTGCGGTGCGGTAGCTCAGCTCCCACGCGTTGTTGGAGCGGTCGAGTCGCGAGGTAATCGGGGTTCCAGCAACCGCTTTCGGGTGCGGTACGGCAAGCGCGTACAACTTCGCGGTATCGACGTTGGTGCCCGTTGGCGGCAGGGTCGGGTCGGCGACCAGGCCCTGGTTCGCCTGGTCCTGCGTCGTCGGATCCGCGCAGGGGCAGTAGGCCCAGTACTGCCAGCCGACGTTCTTTTCGGCTGCTACATCGATGACTGCGTCGATCTGCCGGTTGTCATCGGTCGCGCCAAACTCGGTGAGCAGCAGTGCCGCACCTGTGCGCGCGGAGTAGGCCTCGGCCCCAGCGAATACCTGCCGAATGAGTGCGTCACAGCCGAGGTCGGTGGCCGCGGCCCAGATGCAGTAGTAGTGGAACGACAATCCGGCGTTCGGATCGTTCATCGATCCCATGTTGGTCGGCTGCACGCTCGTGGGCGGGGACTCTGCGAAGACCAGCGTCGATGGGTCGGCGCTTCGCACGGCTCGGGTCAGGTTGCGGAACAGTTCGGTCAGCTGGCCGTCCGCGGAGCAGCCGCCGGGCAGCAGGCAGGAGGGCCAGCTCGAGCCCGGCCACGGCTCGTTGAGCAGGTCGTAGCCAAGCACGCCGTCGACATCGCGGAAGTAGCCCGCGATGTGGGCCCACGCACCGGCGAACCGATCCTGGATACCGACCCCGCCCGGGCCGGGCGAATTGGCAAGGAAGTGCTCGTATGCGCGCCACAGCGCCGGTTGCACAAACATGTTGATCGGGAACCCGAGTCGCGGCTGGGCCGGAATGCCGTCGTCGATGACCGCCCAGTCCGGCGCGAACTCGCCCTGGAAGCGTTCGTTGAACTGATCCTGATGTGTGTCGATCAGACTCGTGATGCCGTGGGCGGCAAGCATTTCCACTGTGCGGCGAATGCTCGCGAGGTAGTTGTCGTCGTAAACCCCCGGCTGAGGTTCGACGGCCTTCCAGATAACCCCGACGCGCACCGTGTCGAGGCCGTTTGCGGCGAGGAACGCGGCATCGTCATCGCCGAAGCCGACCGCCTCCTGGGTGTACGGGGCGATCTTGTTCACCATGTTGACGCCGTGCTGGATAACGACCCGCCCCTGCGTGTCGGTGATCCAGCGGCCCGCGTGGCTGTACGCAGGCGCGGCCGACGCGCTGGGTGCCAGAAGAACAGGGAGCAGCAGGGCAACCAACGCCAGTAGTCCGGCACGCAATCGCATGGACAGACCGTAGCGATCGATGCGCAGTTGGCAAGGGGTTTTGGACGACCGACCTGTTTACTATCGGCTAGCCGAGCGCCGGACGAACCAGGACGAAGTCGATCGCCGCATCTGGGAGCCGGGCGGCGATCGCCACCGCCTCGTCATGGTCGGCACATTCGACGAGGTAGAACCCCGCGAGATGTTCTTTCGCCTCGGCAAACGGGCCGTCCGTCGTGCTCACTTCGCCGCGGCGCACCCGCACGGTGGTGGTCAGCCGATGGTCGTCGAGTCCTGCGCCGGAGATCAGTTGCCCGGACGAGGTGAGCTCCGCGTACACCTGCGCATGCCCTTCGCCGACGGCGCGCTGTTGGTCGTCGGTCAGCGCATTCCACGAGTCGGGATTGCTGTAGATCAGCAGTAGGTACTGCATTCCGGCCTCCATTGCTCGATTTCGAGAAAAACCCGTCATGAGCATGTCGAAATCGCCGTCTCCGATTCGACGTATCGATAACACCACGAGAACGAGCGAGGGAGGTGAGATCGATGTTGATGGCACACCTACTCGGCGGGCTGACCCCGGAAGAGGTTGACCTCGTCGTTGCCGAAGAGCTGGCGGAACTCGAGCTCGCCGCATGATCCCGCGAGTAATGTCGAGGATGCCGATCGTGGTTTCGACTAGAGGGTGCGGCTCCGCAAGCTAAGCGCCCGGTGTCGCGGATGTACCCCATCGCGACTACGAAGGAGACACGACATGCTCGACAAAGCCAATATCTTCAGTGGGTTCTCCGTCGATGACACTGACACCGCCAGGAAGTTCTACGCCGACACGTTGGGTCTGTCCGTCAGCGAACAGGACATGGGACTGCTGGCGATCGATACCGGCGGCGGAGGTCAGGTGCTGATCTACCCCAAGGGCGAAGGGCACAGTCCGGCAACGTTCACCGTGCTCAACTTTGTGGTGTCCGACGTGGATTCGACTGTGCGCGAACTGACCTCGCGCGGAATCACATTCGAACGCTACGACGGATTCGAGCAGGACGAGCTCGGAGTCGCCCGCGACCCGCAGGGTCCGGCGATCGCCTGGTTCAAGGACCCGTGCGGAAACATCCTGTCGGTACTGCAGGAATAGCTACGCTCCCGCTGTGACGCTCCCGCCACGCACCGAGGACCTGCTGCGAGAACTCGCGCCGAGCGTCCTCGGTGCACTAGTGCGCCGCTACGGCCATTTCGACGCCGCGGAGGATGCGGTGCAGGAGGCGCTGCTCGCCGCATCGCAGCAGTGGCCCGAGGAAGGGCTGCCGGACAATCCGCGCGGCTGGCTCATCACCGTTGCCGCGCGAAGGCTCACCGATCAATTCCGCAGCGAGTCTGCCCGGCGGACACGCGAAGCGGGCGCAGCGACGCTCGATCCGGCGTTCCGGGCAAGCGCGCCCGCAGCAGACGAGGAGCGCGCCAGCGATGACACCTTGACCTTGCTGTTTCTGTGCTGCCACCCCGCGCTCACGCCGTCTTCGCAGGTGGCGCTGACGCTGCGCGCGGTCGGTGGGCTGTCCACGGGTGAGATCGCCGCCGCCTTCCTGGCACCGGAATCGACGATGGCGCAACGGATCAGCCGCGCGAAGCAGAAGGTGCGCAAGGACGGCGCTCAGTTCACGATGCCGTCGCAAGCCGAGTTGCCGGTGCGCCTCGCGGCCGTCCTGCACGTGCTGTATCTCGTCTTCAACGAGGGCTACACCGCGACCACAGGCGACGAGTTGCAGCGCACCGACCTCACCGGCGAGGCGATCCGGCTTGCCCGCACCGTGCGCGGGCTGATGCCGGACAACGGCGAGGTGGCTGGGCTGCTGGCGCTCATGCTGCTCACCGACGCCCGCCGGGCCGCGCGGGTTCGTCCGGACGGTTCGCTCGTACCGCTCGACGAGCAGGACCGCAGCCGCTGGAACGCGGACGTGGTTGCCGAGGGCGTCGGGCTGGTGACCGAAGCGCTGCGGTCCGGGCCGGTCGGGCCGTATCAAATCCAGGCCGCGATCGCCGCGCTGCACGACGAGGCGCCGAGCGCGCAGGAGACCGATTGGGCGCAGATCGAGGCGCTGTACGAGGTGCTCGAGCGGCTGTCGCCCGGTCCGATGGTCACTCTGAACCGTGCCGTTGCCGTCGCGATGGTGCGTGGCCCGCAGGCGGGGCTCAAGCTCCTCGCGACCCTCGACGACGATCAGCGGCTCGCCGAACATCACCGGCTGCGGGCGGTGCGGGCGCACCTGCTCGAGATGGCCGGGGATGGGAGCGGCGCGGCGGCCGCGTACCGCGACGCCGCGCAGCGCACATCGAGCATGCCGGAGCGGCGCTATCTCGAAGAGCGCGCGGAACGGGTGGACGGTTAGCGTGTGCGCATGACCGAACTCCCGGAGGCAGGCACGGCGCGGGTCGCCATCGAGTACTGCACGCAGTGCCGCTGGCTGCTGCGCGCGGGCTGGATGGCGCAGGAGCTGCTGAGCACCTTCGCGACCGAGCTCGGGGAGGTCGCGCTGGTTCCCGGCGAGGGTGGCGTGTTTCGCGTGACGGTCGACGGGCAGCAGGTGTGGGACCGCAAGGTGGACGGCGGTTTTCCCGATATTGCGGTGCTCAAGCAGCGGGTCCGGGATATCGCGGTGCCGGAACGCGATCTCGGGCACGTCGACCGCAAGCACTGACCCGTTCTCGAATAGTTCAGTTCGCGGGGATGACCTCGCCGCGCACCTTTTGCGGTCAGCGCGCATGTCTGGGCGTGCGCGATGGCTTGAAAGGTGCGCGGCGAGGGACGGCTCCCCGCAAACCGCGCCTCGACGAGGTGGCCGGCGCCCCGGAACAGCGCGACCGGCTCAGCTGCTCCCGCGGGACTCCTGATCCGCGAGCGCCCGCCGCGATTCCTCGTGCAGCACTTCGATCAATTCCTGTTCCACCGCAACGAACTCCGGCGCGGTGAGCATCGACAACTCCCGGGGCCGTGGCAGCGGAACCGCGACCTCGCGACGCACCCGTGCGGGCCGCGCGGACAGCACGATCACCCGGTCGGCGAGGTAGACGGCCTCGCGGATGTCGTGGGTGATCATGAGGACTGTTCGCCGGTCGTTCTGCCACACGCCCTGCAGCCAGTTCTGCATCTCCGTGCGGGTCAGCGAATCGAGTGCACCGAACGGCTCGTCGAGCAGGAGCACCGGCCGGTCCTGCACCACCGTGCGCAGCATCGCGGCCCGCTGACGCATCCCACCGGACAACTGGAATGGCCGTGCGTCCTCGAATCCGGCGAGGCCGAACGCGGGGAACAACTCCCGCGCACGTTCCCGCGCCGCGGGCTTGCCCATCCCGGCTACCTCCAGCCCAAGGGCGGTGTTCTCCAGTACCGTGCGCCACGGGAAGAGCAGGTCCTTCTGTGGCATGTACGCGCAATGGCGGTTCGCCGAGCGCTTCGAGCCGTGCGCGACCTGGTCATCGCCGACCCGCAGCAGGCCGTCGTCCGCGCTATCGAGTCCGGCGAGCAGGTTGAACACCGTGCTCTTGCCGCAGCCACTCGGTCCGATCAACGCCACGAACTCGCCCGGCGCGACGGTGAACGACACCCCGTCGAGCACCGGTCGGGAGCCGCCGCGGATCGCGAATGCCTTGCGCACCCTTGCGATTTCGATTCCGACCGCGCTCATCGCGACCTGCGTTCCTGCTCGGCCCACGGCGCCACGATCCGCTCGACGGCATAGGTCGCCGCGAACAGCACAAGGGTAATGAGCGCCGTCACGACCACAGCAGCGAGCACCAGATCGGTGCGGAACATGTTCTTCTGTTGGGCCATGTAGATGCCGAGTCCCGCACTGGCCCCAGCATATTCGGCGAACACCGACGCCACGACAGCGTAGGTGATACCGATCCGGAGCGCGGTGAAGAATCGCGGCAGTGCGGAAGGCAGTCGCACATAACGGAACTCGGTCCAGCGCGAGGCGCCCATGCTGCGCAGCAGGGAGCCGGCGTCGCGATCGGTGGCCGCGAATCCCTCGATCAGCCCGATCGCCATGGGGAAGAACGTGGTCAGCACCACGATGACAACCTTCGGTAGCAGGCCGAAGCCGAACCAGATGATCAGCAGTGGGGCGATCGCGATGATCGGAAGCGTCTGCGACACCACGAACATGGGGACGAGGGCCCGCCGCAGCACCCTGGAGAAGTCGATCGCAATCGCCACAGCCCAGGCCAGAGCGAGCGATACGGCGAAACCGATCACCGTCACCCAGAGCGTCGAGGTGGCGTTCGTGAGGATCGCGTCGCGGTGGGACCAGCCCTGCTCGACCACCCGGGCAGGGGAGGGCAGCACCCTCGGCCCGACCCCACTCACCATCACGTACACCTGCCACGCCGCGACCAGAACGGCCGCGAACACCAGCGCCGGACCGACTGTCGCCAGTCGGAATCGGGTGGGAGCGTCAGGTGCGGACGAGATAGTCATCGGTGAAATAGGTGGACCAATCCGGTTCGGTGGCAAGGGGTTTGCCGGATTCGTCGACGAGCAGGCCGTGCTCGTAGAGGAATCGCGAGTAGCCGGTCCAGCGCTCGAGGTTCTGCGCGCCGACCCGTCCGTCCGTGTCCTTCATGTACTTCGCCGCGAGCATGTCCTGGCTTTCGCGGACCATTGCCTCGTCGGTGAACGCGTCCGGGTTGGCGTCGATGAGATCCTGCGCGCCACGTGCCGGGTCGTCGGCGGCGAGCTGGTAGCCCTTCTGCAGCGCCTGCACGAACTTGCGGGCCTGCTCGGGGTGCTCGGCGAGCCACGGATTGCTGGCGTTCACCACGATCGCGTAGGCGTCGGGGAAGCCGTAGTTGGTGTAGTCGAATATCTTGAACGGCGTCCCGTTGTGCTGCGCCTCGATCCCCTCCCACGCGATGTACGGCACGGTGAAGTCGGCCTGTCCGGAGTAGACGGCCTCGTACGCGGAGGTGCCGAGCGTGACGTTCTGGAACTCGCCCTTGCCGCCGTCGTTGCGGATGACCTGCTCGAGCGTCGCCTCTTCACCGGCATCGCCGAATCCGGCATAGGTCTTGCCGTCGAGGTCGCGCGGGCTCACGATGTCGGCGCGGTCGGCGCGCACACCGATACCCGTCGCCCAATGCTGCAGCGGCGCAAGGACGGACACCACGTCGGCGCCGGCGGCCTTGGCGAACGTGGATTGCGATTGGGTGCTGATCCCGAACTCGGCATTGCCGGAGTCGATGAGCGTGTCCGGCGAGGCGCTGTTGTACGGCAGCACCTCGACATCGAGTCCTGCGTCGGCGAAGTAGCCCTCCTGCATCGCGACGAACAGTCCGGTGTGGTTCGTGTTCGGCGTCCAGTCGAGCGCAAAGCGGATCGTGTTCTCGTCGGACGAGCCACTGCCGCACGCCGTCAGGACGGTCAGCAGTAGGGCGGCCACGGCCAGCACGACGCCCGCGCGAGCGCGACGGTGACGCAACGGGCGGTCGGGAGTCATCGCGAAATCCTTCGAAGTCATGCGGCGGGCCAGGGTGACGGGTGCAGTGCGGTGTCCCAGAACATCAGCTCATAGCGGCTGGCGATGACGAACGCGTCGAGCATCGCTGCCCGCTGCTCCTCGGTGGCGGCCTCGGCCGCGCGGTCGACCGCGGCGCAGGCGGCCGTGACCTCTTCCTGGAACTCGGGGCTGTCGTACGTCGCCACCCACTGGGCATACGGGTGGTTCGGGTCGGCGGCGAGCACGTCTTTGGCGCTCGACGCGAGCCGGCGTCCGACATCCGCGTAGATCCAGAAGCACGGCAGCACCGCGGCCGCGGCGACCGCGTACGGCTCGGTGGCCGCGGCGGCGATCAGGTACGACACGTAGCCGAGGCACGCGGGGGAGTGGGTGACGGGATCGGCCGGCTCGGGCAAGGTGCCGCCGCTGAGCAGGTTCTGGTGCAGCGACAGTTCCACCGTGGCCGCAGTCGCGGCAGCCTTGGCCCAGAAGCCCGCGGTGGCCGGGTCCGGGCAGCGCGCGGCAAGCAGCGCGAGCGCCTTCGCATAGCCCTCGAGATAGAGCGCGTCCTGATCGATGTAGGTGCGGAAGACATCGAGCGGGAGCGTGCCGTCACCGAGCCGTCGAAGGAATTCGAGGTCGTCGATCGACTTGCGCAGCTGCTCGGTCTGCGCCCAGAGAAAATCGGTATACGTGTCCTGCGAAATATTCACATGACATCCCTTCGTCAGCATTACCTGCATCAGGTTCGCGGGTTTTATCTCAGCTCCGCACTCGCGGCGCACCCCGTGTCAGTGAGCCGACACTAGCAGCACCACTCGTCGGGGTTAGTGTCGGCAGGGAAGGGAGGCGGGTATGGACGAGACCGACACCGTTGTCGAACCGACCATCGACGCCGAGGGTCCGGTTGCCGAGACGAGCTATGGCCCCGTACGCGGCCTGCGCGAGGGAACGACCGCGGTCTGGCGCAGCATTCCCTACGCCGACTCGATCGCCGGGCCGAACCGGTTCCGGTCGCCGCGGCCGCCGCAGTCCTGGACCGATGTCCGGGACTGTTCGAAGTTCGGCGAGATCGCACCGCAGAGCCTGAACAACTTCGTGCCCATCGCCGGCGCGTTGCAGGAGGGCCCCGACTGCCTGTGGCTCAACGTTTTCTCACCTCGTCACGACGACGCTCGGCCAGCGCGTCCGGTGATGGTGTGGATCCACGGCGGCGCGTACTGCCTGGGCACCGGTGCACAGTCGATCTACGACGGCCGCCATCTCGCCGAACTCGGCGATGTCGTGGTGGTGACGATCAACTACCGGCTCGGCGCGTTCGGCTTCGTCGACTTCTCGGCGCTTTCGACCGACGACGCCGTGTTCGAGAGCAACCTCGGCCTGCGTGATCAGGTTGCCGCGCTCGAATGGGTGCGCGACAACATCGCCTTCTTCGGCGGCGACCCCGACAAGGTGACGATCTTCGGCGAGTCCTCGGGCGGCGCGTCCGTGACGACGCTCCTCACCATCCCTGCCGCCGAGGGGTTGTTCCACCGGGCGATTGCGCAGAGCCCACCCGCGACATCGGTGTACGGCCCGGAGCGGGCGGAGAACGTCGCGAGCCTGTTCCTCGACCTACTCGGTCTCACGCCCCGGATGGCTGCCGATCTGTATTCGATGGACGTCCAGCGGATCTCCGAGGCGACCAACCGGTTGATCGACAAGATCGCCACCACGGTGCCCGGCACGCTCGCCATCGCGCCCGTGGTCGACGGCGAGTTCATCCCGCGCTATCCGGTGTCGGCCTATCGCAAGGGGCTCGCACACCGCGTCCCATTGATCATCGGCACCAACAAGGACGAGACCACGCTGTTCCGGCTGCTGCGTTCGACGCTGATCCCGGTCTCACCGAACACGGTGAATGAGATGCTGCGCCAGCTCGCAGCGGACCATCCCGACGAGCCGCCGGAGCAGCTCGCGCAGATCGTGGCGGCCTATCCACACCTCGGTAAGAACCGTGGGGCAATGGCGCTGGCGACGGATGCTGGATTCCGGATGCCGGCGCTGTGGATTGCGGAGGCGCACAGCAAGTTTGCGCCCACCTGGCTGTACCGGTTCGATTACGCGACCCCGATGCTCAAGGCGGCTCGGGTCGGTGCCGGACACGCGATGGAATTGCCCTACGTATTCGGCAACTTCAACACCTTCGACCGCGACCCGACGTTCTGGCTCGGCGGCAGGAAGGCGGCGATGGATGTTGCCGGGCGCATTCAGCGGCGCTGGCTGGCGTTCGCCGCGCACGGAGTACCGGCAGCGATCGACGGCTCGAAACACTGGGCGCCGTACGACGAAGAGACGCGCGCGACGCTGTTGATCGATACGGCCGACAAACTCGCGAACGACCCGGACAAGGAGCTGCGCGACGCCTGGGGCGACCGGGTGACGGCCTTCACGTAACCGCGTTCAGGCGAGCAAAACTTGTTCGTGTGGGCGAAACTTTGCCCACACGAACACAATTCGCCCCCGTTTCGCGTCGCTTCGCGGGTGCAAAGTATGCGTTTGGGTGCGAATTTTCGGCCCCGTCTACACAAATCGCACCCGTTTGGCCAGGCTTCCCGGGTGCGAATTGTGTTCGTGGGGGCGAAACATTGCCCCCGTATACAAGTTTTGCAATCGTTGGCCTCGCTTCCCGGGTGCAAAACTTCGCCCCCGTCAGCCGGTCGGCGAACGGGGGCGAGTGGGGGTTTGCGCTAGGCGACGAGGTCGGCGAACTCGCGGTTCTTGGCGATGTATTCGTCGACGTACCAGCAACTGGCCCGGACCTTGAAGCCTGCCTGGCGGGTATCGGCCAGTGCGTGCCCGACGACCTGCGCAGCGACGCCGTGCCCGCGGTACTGCGGCAGCGTCAGGGTGTGGTTGAAGTCGCGCACCCCCGCATTCTCCGCGTACTCGGCATACCCAGCCAGTTCACCGTCGAGAAAGAGGTCGTAGCGGCTCTTCGCTTCGTTGTGTTCGATCCTGGTTGCCATGACGGCTGCAACGACACGGGCGGAGGGATTGTTCCCCAGCCGAACTATCCCGCAGGTCAGAGCATTGCACCGGGGTTGAGGATGCCCTGTGGGTCCAGGGCCTCCTTGATCCGCCGGGTCAGCTCCATGACGTCCGGGCCGAGGTAGTCCGGCAGCCACGCCTTCTTCAGCCTGCCCACGCCATGCTCGCCGGTGATGGTGCCGCCGAGCCCGATCGCGAGGCTCATGATCTCGCCGAACGCGAGGTGGGCGCGCTCGGTCATCGCGACGTCGTCGGGGTTGTAGACGATCAGCGGGTGGGTGTTGCCGTCACCGGCATGCGCGATAACCGACACCATCACGTCGCGTTCCGCAGCGATGTCCGCGATGCCGCGCACAAGTTCGGCCAGCTTGGGCACCGGCACACCGACATCCTCGAGTAGCAGGCTGCCCTTGCGCTCCACCGCCGGGATTGCGAATCGCCTTGCCGCGCAGAATGCTTCGCCCTCCTCGGGATCATCGGTGTGGAAGACCTCGATGGCGTTGTGCTCGCGGCACGCCTGCGCCATCGTCTCGGCCTCCTGCGCCGCGTACGGGCCCGGCGCATCGGAGCGGGCGACCACAAGGGCCTCGGCGTCGCGATCGAGGCCCATCTTCAGTTCGTCCTCGACGGCGTTGATCGCGACTTTGTCCATGAACTCGAGCATCGATGGCCGCAGCAGGCGGGTGATCGCGAGGATCGCGGCCGCAGACTCCTCCAGCGTCGCGAAGGTCGCGACCACAGTGGTCTGCTTCGGTTGCGCGGGGATGAGCCGCAGCGTGATCTCCGTGATGACGCCGAGCGTGCCCTCGCTGCCCACGAACAGCTTGGTCAACGACAGTCCCGCGGAATCCTTCAGCCGCGGACCGCCGAGGTGTACCGCGGTGCCATCCGCGAGCACCACCTGCATGCCGAGCACGTAATCGGTGGTGACGCCGTACTTCACGCAGCACAGCCCACCGGCGTTGGTGGCGGTGTTGCCGCCGATCGAACAGATTTCGAACGATGACGGGTCCGGCGGGTACCACAGTCCGTGCTCGGCGACGGCGCGCTTCACCTCGGCGTTGAACAGTCCCGGCCCGACTACTGCCGTGCGGGTCACTGGGTCGACGGTGATGTCGCGCATCCGCTCGGTGCTCAGCACAATGCCGCCGTCCACGGCGGTCGCCCCGCCGGACAGACCCGACCCCGCGCCGCGCGGTACGACAGGGACACCGTTCGCGCTGGCCCAGCGCAGCACGTTTTGGACATCGGCCGTGCTCGTGGCGCGCACCACCGCAAGCGGTTTGCCGGCGTTGGGATCGCGGGCCCAGTCCTGGCGGTAACCCTCGGTGACCTCCGGATCGGTCAGCACCGACCCGTCGGGGAGTTGCGCGATCAGCTCGGTGAGGCTCACGAAAGCCACGTTACGCGGCGAAAGAAGGCCCAATCGGGGAAGTTGCGGGCGGTTTGGTGGCCGGTCACAATCTTCACTCGCGAAACATCCGTTACCGGATCGTTGGCGGTGTGAGGCCGGAATTTGCCCGCCAACTGGTTACGTGTGCGCCACTGTCGAGACATGCCGGTCACGGGGTGGCCGGGAGTCGAGGAGGCCAGCATGACTTCGGACGATCGCAGTGATGTTGCAGTGGCGATGTTCGGTGGCGAATGCCATGACGGCGGACTCGATTACGAGACGATCGAGGCGCTGCATCGCGGTGAAATCGATGACTGGCTGCGGGCTCTCAGGGAGAGCGGGCGGGTCGGCGACGACGACCTGCGTGAGATCGCGCGGGAGTGGCGGATGAATCCGCGCACCCTCCTCGACATCCTCCTCACCGAAGCCGACGAGATGACCCTGCGGCGCTGCCGCACCTCGTGGGCCGTGCTGGACCGGCTCGCACCGCTCTCCCAAATTGGCTGAGCCCCTTCAGAGCAGCTCGGGTTCGCCGCCGTCGACCAGCACTACCTGCTCGTCGGTGAGCGCCCAGTGCGCGACGCCCTGCTCGCGATAGCGCACGGCCTGCGCCGTGGCATCGGGATCCGAATCATAGTGCGGCACAATCGCTTGCGACACGAGGCCTAGTCCGGTCCAGATCGGCGCGATGCCGCAGGTCGGCTCGACCTCCGCGGGATCGTCGACCGTGTCGAGCCCCGCCAGTGACGGGGTCAATACGCACGCACCCGCGCTGTAACCCGCATAGACGATCGCATCCTCGGAAAGCATTTGCGCGAGAACATGATCACCGCCGCTGCGGGCCAGTTGGGCGCGCAGCACAAAGGTGTTACCGCCGCGCACCCAGAGGAAGCCGGCATCGGTGAGTGCCTCGCGCAGGGCGTCCGGCGCGCCGATGAAGTCGCGCAGATCCACCTCGCATGCGTCGAAACCCAACTTGCGCAGCGGAACCAGGTCGCTGGTCAGTGCGGAGCTGCGCGCGGCGTCGCCCCAAGCGTCGCACGCGTTCGCGATCACGGCCACCCGTTTGTGCTCACCAACCATGTCAAGCAACCGTTGCTGGTGCGCGCCGAACCGGTAGCTCGCCAGAAATAGCCGCACGCGAGATCAGATGGTGAAGGCGAGTTTCCGCGCGATCTGCTCGGCCAGCGCGGTGTCACCGCCGAACTCGATCTCGCCGGCATGCTGGTCGTAGATCGCGCGACCGCCGACCAGCCGGACGAACATCCGCGAGTCCAATGTCAGTGTGGCGGTGGCGGGTCCGTCGAGAGCGTCGACCTTCTTGGCGCGACCGTCGACGGCGACATGGATGACCTGTGCCAGCGGTCCGGTCAGTTCGATCGTCACGCGGGAACCGTCGGGTGCCTTGCCGAGCTTGCCGACGATGAAGCCGATCGCGCCGCTGATCTCGGGGAACGCGAGCTGCGCGCGTTCGTCGCCCTCCTCGCCGGGGGACTTCAGGCCGTCACGAATGTCGAGTTCGTGCATCCAGCAGTCGAACAGCCGGATTCGCATGAAGTGCCCGTACGTGGTCTGCCCGACGGGCGACCAGGAGGGCGCATTCCACTCCTCGTCCGTCAGATCCGTGAGGATCCGGCGACGCTGGCCGGTGACATCGCGGAATCGGTCGATCATCTGCTCGGCAGAGTAGCTACGCAGCCCTTCGACCCACAGCTCGTTGAAGCTGCCGATCTCGTTGCGCACGTACGAGGCCGGTGTTTCCAGGGCGGCCAGCGGCGGATCGATCCCGAGCAGCATCGATTCCGTGCCGATGATGTGCGAGATCACGTCGTGCACGGTCCAGCCCGGGAGTGGTGTCGGCGCGCGCCAGCCCTGGATATCGAGCCCGCTGATGAGAGCGTCCGTGACATCCCACTGCGCAAGCAGCGCGCTCGTGACGCGGTTCTGGTCGATCGTCGGCGCGGTCATGGGGTCACTGTAGACCCGCCGTCCGGGGCTCCCTAGCCCCTTTGGGCAGGTTCTTCGCCGGTCGCCGACCCATGCGGTGGCGTGGGCGTAAACGCCCCCACACCGGACAGATCGATGACCCGGCCGCGGTCGATGCTCACCCAGTCCCGGCCAGAGACGTACGGCTTCAACGCGGTGGCGATATCGGTGACCTCGCGCTCGCCCTTGGGGCGCTGGATCTCGTAGACGTTGGGGAATTCGAGCAGGCCGACGACCACATCCCACAACCGTTCGGCGCGCTCACCGGCGGGCGGGTTGACGAGGACCGGGCCGAAGAACTTCTGCCCATCGGGAAAGAACAGTGTCGGTACGCCGAAACCGCCGCTCTCGACCACGCGTCGATGGTCGGCGAGCACGTCGTCGTGAGTGGTCGGGTCCGCGAGCGCGTCATCGAGGAGCGTGTCGCTGACGCCGAGGTGGTCGAGCAGCACCCGCGCGACCTCGGGATCGTGGGGTTTTCCGCCCTGAAGGTGCAACTCCGTGCCGATCAGGGCGTACCACCGGTCGAGCAGCGCCATATCGGTGCGGCGCAGCAGGGCGCCGATGCGCATCAATGACCAGCCGTAGGACCATTCGCGTTCCCACGGGTGCTTCTTCCCGTCGACGCGATTGATCTCCTCGAGGCTGAAGAATCGCCAGTTGATCTCCAGCCCGGTTCGGGCGCGTACCTCGCGGATCCAGACCGAGGCGTGAAACGCGAACGGGCACATGGGGTCGAAATGGAAGTCGACCGTGGCAGGTGCGGCAGGCGAGTTCATCTCAGCTGCCCTCGCTTTCGAATTTTCTCAATCCCGTGCGGATGGCCGCCGCGGTTGCCTCCGCGTCTTTGCTCCGGCGCAGCACCAGGCCGGTGGCGAAGCGCAGTTTGTCGCCATGCTGGCGCGGAACCACATGCAGGTGCACATGTCCCACGGTCTGGAATGCCGCGGTGCCGTCGTTGAGGGCCAGGTTCGCCCCGTCCGCTGCGAGATCGCTGCGGCGCATGGCGAGAGCGAGATGGTGGCCGAGGCGGAACAACCGGGCGCCCGCATCCCGATCGAGATCCTCGAGCTCCGTCGAATGCTGCTTCGGGATCACGAGTGTGTGACCGCGCGTAATTGGGCGAATGTCGAGGAACGCCAGGAAGTCGTCGTCCTCGTACACTCTGGTAGCCGGAGCTTCGCCGCGCACGATCTGACAGAAGATGCATGAGCTCACGGGGTAACCCTAGGCGCGGCGACGACGCCACGGAACAGTGCAAGAGAGGAGTCGCCTGTGGCGGCCGAGGATTCCGCGTCCGTCGTTGATTCGCGAACGCGCCTGCTGGCCCGCGGAGCGTTCGCGGCGCTTTTCGTGGCCATCGCGTTGCTTGTGGTGGTCGTCGGTCTGTTCCGCACGGTCGCCCTACTGGCGGTGTGTGTCGGTGGGGCAGTGCTCACGATCGCCGCGCTGTACGCGTTTCTCGTCAATCGCGGTGCCCTGCGATGGATCTCGCTGGCAGTGGTGGTCATCATCCCGCTCGCCGTGATCGCCGCGATCGTCAATGCCGGACTCTTCTGGGCCTTGATACCGATCGTGGTCCTGCTGGCCGCGGCGGTGTGGTGGGGACGCGCGGCGCTGGTACGCGACGGTCGTGTGCCGCCGTCGCCCGAGATCGCAGTGCCGCCCCCGGCACACCCGATCCTGCTGATGAATCCGAATTCCGGTGGCGGCAAGGTCGGGCAGTTCGACCTGATTCGCCGCGCGGAGGCGCTCGGCGCCGAGGTGGTGTTGATCCAAGGCCCGGGGCATGTGGATGTTGCCGAGCTGGCTCGCCAGGCGGTCGCGCGTGGCGCCGACCTGCTCGGAGCAGCGGGCGGTGATGGCACCCAAGCGTTGGTGGCCCAGGTCGCGGCCCAGAACGGCCTGCCGTTCCTCGTGATCAGTGCGGGGACGCGCAATCATTTCGCGCTCGATCTCGGCATCGACCGCGACGATCCGGTCCGGTCACTATCCGCGCTGACCGATGGGGTCGAGATTCGCGTCGACCTCGGAGAAGTGGGTGGCCACCCGTTCGTGAACAACGCCTCGTTCGGCGTTTACGCCGAGGTGGTTCGTAGTCCCGCTTATCGCGCCGACAAAGTACGGACCGTCCTCGATCTGCTGCCCGACGTGCTGGCCGGCAAGCGCGGCGCGCCGCTCGTGGCGCGAGCCGAGAACACGACGGTCATGGGCCCGCAGGCCGTGCTGGTGAGCAACGGCCCCTACCGGACCGACGACCTCGCCGGACTCGGCCGGCGGGCGCAACTCGATAGCGGCCTTCTCGGCGTGGTGACGATTTCGGTGCGCGGCGCCCGGCAGGCGGTCGGCCTGTTCAACCGGGCGCACAACCGCGGGATGGTTCGCCTCGAGGCCAGCGAGGTGGTGGTCGATTCCGAGGCCGCGGAGATCGCAGTGGGCGTGGATGGCGAGTCGATCATGTTTCCGACGCCGGTGAAGTGCCGCATCCAGCCGGGGGCCCTGCGTGTCCGGCTGCCTCGCGACCGCCCGGGGGTCCCGCCGCTGCGCCCCGCCTGGGACTGGCTGCGGCTGTGGGAACTCACCAAAACCTCAGCGCGGCGCCAGTAGTTCCAGGCCGACGGCTGCCGTCGTGCGCCAGACGTGGTCGGCCTGCTCGCTGATCCCGGTCGGTTCGGGATTGATCTCGACGACGGTCGCACCGGCTTCGCGCGCGAGCCCGGGCAGTCCGGCTGCGGGGTAGACGACTCCGGATGTGCCGACGACGAGCATGAGATCGCAGGTCTGGGCGCACTCCATCGCGCGTTCGAGCGGTTCGGAGGGCATTGCTTCGCCGAACCACACCGCGCCGGGCCGGATCAAACCGCCGCAACGGTCGCAGTCCGGCGGATCGAGCCGTTCGACTGGATCATCGAGTGGCTCAACCGAATCGGCGGGTGTTCCGCATTCACTGCAGCGCGGCGCGAAGAGGCTGCCGTGTAGATGGGAGGCAACCTCGCTACCGGCGCGCTCGTGCAGATCGTCGACATTCTGGGTCACCACGCGGACATCCGCGTGCGCGGCCCAGCGGGCGAGCGCGAAGTGGCCGTCGTTGGGCTGGGCGCGGCGCACGAGCCCGGCGCGCCACTGGTACCAGGCCCACACCAGGGCGGGGTCCGATTCCCACGCGTGCGGGGTGGCGAGGTCCGCGGGATCGACGCGGGCCCACAGGCCGGTCTGGGCGTCACGGAAGGTCGGAACTCCGCTCTCGGCGGACATCCCAGCGCCGGTGAGGACCGTGATTGTGCGCGTTTCCGCAGCGAGAGCCTGAAGTTCAACAGGAAGAGGAACCGTCACCTACGGTAGCGTAACTTTCGCCTCACAATTCCGATGTGTTGTCCGTTAGGCTCACGGCTCTGCTCCGTGGGGAGTGACAATTACAACTCTCATAGTACTCTCTATGAACTTGCGGGTTGCCGTCGCTGACATAGGAGAGGCCGCAGAGCTGTGGAGACAACCAATCCATCGTTAGAGGGTGTGACTGTGAACCGTCCGAGAGTCGGGATAGTGCGCGAAGTCGCGACCGGCGAACGCCGTGTCGCGCTGGTGCCCAAGATCGTGTCGGGCCTCGTGAGCAAGGGCGTCGACGTGATCGTCGAGGAGAAGGCCGGTCTCGGCGCCCTCATTCCCGATGAGCTGTACACCGACGCCGGGGCGACGGTCGGCGATCCTTGGTCGGCCGATGTCGTGGTCAAGGTCGCGCCGCCCACCGATGACGAGATCGCACGCCTGTCGGGTGGGCAGACGGTGATCGGGTTCCTGGCCCCGCGAAATGCCGACAACAAGATCGCCGAGTTGAAGCGTGCGGGTGTGCAGGCGTTCGCGGTGGAGGCGATCCCGCGCATCTCGCGCGCGCAGGTGATGGATGCGTTGTCCTCACAGGCGAACGTGGCCGGCTACAAGGCCGTGCTGCTCGCGGCGTCGGAATCGACCCGGTTCTTCCCGATGCTGACCACCGCGGCCGGAACGGTGAAGCCGGCAACGGTACTCGTACTCGGCGTCGGTGTGGCCGGCCTGCAGGCGCTCGCCACGGCGAAGCGCCTCGGTGGACGCACCACCGGCTACGACGTGCGTCCCGAGGTGGCCGATCAGGTGCGCTCGGTGGGCGCCCAGTGGCTCGATCTCGGCATCGACGCAGCCGGCGAGGGTGGCTACGCGCGTCAGCTGACCGATGAAGAGCAGGCCCAGCAGCAGCAGGCGCTCGAGAACGCGATCAAGAGCTTCGACGTGGTGATCACGACCGCGCTGGTGCCCGGTCGGCCCGCGCCGCGCCTGGTGACCGCGGCCGCTGTGGAGGGCATGAAGCCGGGCAGCGTGATCGTGGACCTTGCCGGCGAGACCGGCGGTAACTGCGAGCTCACCGAGCCGGGCCAGACCGCCGTCAAACATGACGTGACGATCTGCTCGCCGTTGAATCTGCCCGCGACGATGCCCGAGCACGCCTCGGAGCTGTACGCGAAGAACATCTCGGCACTGCTCGAGCTGATGTTGGTGGACGGCAAGTTCGCCCCCGACTTCTCGGATCAGGTGCTCGCCGATTCCTGCGTCACCCGCGACGCGGAACCTGTTGCGAGCGAAGCGAAGGGGAACTGATGTACGACGAACTGCTCGCGAATATCGCGATCCTGGTGTTGTCCGGGTTCGTCGGGTTCGCCGTGATCTCGAAGGTGCCCAACACCCTGCACACGCCGCTGATGTCGGGCACGAACGCCATCCACGGCATCGTGGTCCTCGGCGCGCTGGTGACGCTGGGCCGGATGGAGAACCCGTCGGTTTTGATCCAGATCATCCTGTTCGTGGCGCTGATCTTCGGAACCCTGAACGTGATCGGTGGCTTCGTGGTCACCGACCGCATGCTCGGCATGTTCAAGACGAAGAAGGAAGAACCCGCCAAGGCCGCCGCCAACGGTGAGGCTGCTGCCAAGGAGGGCACGCGCTGATGGACTACCTCGTCAACATTCTCTATATCGTCGCGTTCTCGATGTTCATCTACGGTCTGATGGGCCTGACCGGCCCGAAGACCGCGGTGCGCGGCAACCAGATCGCCGCGGTGGGTATGGCGATCGCCGTGATCGCGACGCTGATCGCGATCCGTGACACCAGCCAATGGATCCTGATCGCACTGGGCCTGATCATCGGTGTCGCGCTGGGTGTTCCGCCGGCGAAGTACACGAAGATGACGGCGATGCCGCAGCTGGTGGCGCTGTTCAACGGTGTCGGTGGTGGCACGGTCGCACTCATCGCCTGGGCGGAATTCCTCAACACCAGCGGCTTTTCGAACTTCGAGCACGGCGAGGAACCGACCGTGCACATCATCGTCGGCTCGCTGTTCGCGGCGATCATCGGCTCGATCTCGTTCTGGGGTTCGCTGATCGCGTTCGGCAAGCTGCAGGAGATCCTGCCCGGCCGCCCGATCGGGCTTGGCCGGTTGCAGCAGCCGGTGAACCTGCTGTTACTGATCGTCGCGGTGGGCGCGGCTGTGCTGATCGGACTCGGCGCGTCCGAGGGCGGTGTGGACCCGTTGTGGATGGGAATTCTGCTGGTCGCCGCCGGTGTGCTGGGCCTGATGGTGGTGCTGCCGATCGGTGGCGCGGACATGCCCGTTGTCATCTCGCTGCTCAACGCGCTGACCGGATTGTCGGCTGCCGCGGCGGGTCTCGCGCTGAACAACACCGCGATGATCGTCGCCGGCATGATCGTCGGCGCGTCCGGTTCGATCCTGACCAACCTGATGGCCAAGGCCATGAACCGCTCGATCCCGGCGATCGTCGCGGGCGGTTTCGGTGGCGGCGGCGGTGCCGTGTCCTCCGGCGACGGCGAGCAGAAGCAGGCCAAGGCCACCTCCGCGGCGGATGCGGCGATCCAGATGGCCTACGCCAACCAGGTGATCGTGGTGCCCGGCTACGGCATGGCCGTCGCGCAGGCACAGCACGCGGTGAAGGAGATGGCGTCGCTGCTCGAGGCCAAGGGCGTCGAGGTGAAGTACGCGATCCATCCGGTCGCCGGCCGCATGCCGGGGCATATGAACGTGCTGCTTGCCGAGGCCGAGGTGTCCTATGACGCGATGAAGGAAATGGACGACGTCAACGGCGAGTTCAACCGCACCGATGTTGCCCTGGTCATCGGCGCCAACGACGTCACCAACCCGGCCGCGCGCGAGGATGCGGCCTCGCCGATCTACGGCATGCCGGTTCTCAACGTCGACCAGGCCCGGTCGGTGATCGTGCTGAAGCGGTCGATGAACTCCGGGTTCGCCGGCATCGACAATCCGCTGTTCTACTCCGATCACACCAGCATGTTGTTCGGCGACGCCAAGAAGTCGGTCGGCGCGGTTACCGAGGAGTTGAAAGCGCTCTAGACGGAGTGTGCAGAATGGCGGCCGGTTCTGAGGGACTGGCCGCCATTTTCATATCTGCGGCGCGATGGACCCGTTCCTATCCTGAATGAAGATTTTGACGGGATTCGGGAAAGGGCTGGAGATGACGGAGCATGAACAGTTCGATCTTCCTGCGGTTGCCGGTGATTCGGCGGTGTTCGGCGTGCCGTTTCGCACGCCCGATGGAGTGACGATCATTCCCGTCACGCGTCCGGCGGGCTGGTTTCGGCCCGCGCGGCCCCTCGGCATTTTCGTGATCGACGACGGCAAAGCCGCTGATGAGAAAGCGACCTGGCACGCCGTCACCGATGACACCGCCCTTGCGACGTTTGGGACCTTCGTCGGCCTGGCCGCGACAGTCCTGTCGCTGATCGCGGTAGTGCGCAGGCCGCCGTGGCCGGATGTCACAGTCCGGGTGCACCGCCGCATGAACTCCTGACACCGGCTCGAACGGGACGCCAATCCCACCTAGTGAGCAGATCCCACATGGTGAACGGAAGATTTGGTGCGTTAGACGCAACGAACGATTCCGTTCACTCCGCTGAGCGCAACTGAACTTCCGTTCACGGTTTGCGCGGCGTCCCACATGGTGAACGGAAGATTTGGTGCGTTAGACGCAACGAACGATTCCGTTCACTCCGCTGAGCGCAACTGAACTTCCGTTCACGGTTTGCGCGCCGTCTTACATCGTGAGCGGCAACCCCGGATCAGTGGTCGGTCGGACTCCGCGGTGAGACAACCCCGGCGAACACGGAGGCGAGCAGTACCGCCACCAGTGGCACCACCAGTGCGGAGTTGAGCGAGATCAGCTTGGTCAGCCAACCGATCACGGCCGGCCCCGCGAGCAGTCCGACGTAGCCCATCCCGAACACGCGCGACATATTTGTGCTCGGGCTGCCGCCGGACAGGTTGCCTGCCGCGGTGAAGATCTGGGGGATGCCGCCGGACAGTCCGAGCCCGAACAGCGCCCAGCCGGCCAGGGTCAGCAGCGGCCAATCCGAGAAGATCACCACCGCGATGCCGGCCGCGGCGATCAGCGTGCCGTAGCGGACGACGCGCACCGGGCCGATGGCGGCGCTGACCCGGTCGGCGCCGAATCGGCCGAGCGTCATCATGACCGAGAACGCGCCGAAGGCGAGGGCTGCTGCGGCGTCGCTCGTATCGAGGTGCTCCTTCACCTGCAGCGCGCTCCAGTCGAGCGCGGTGCCCTCCGACATCAGGAGTGCGAACGCGATCAGGCCGAGAGCGATCACCGTGCGCGAACGTTGCCGGGAGGGCTTCGCCGCGTGCGTGGGTGGGTGGGGGACATGCGGGAGCATGCGGGTCACGCACGCCGCGGTCACCACGAGTCCGGTCGCGGCCGCGACGGCCAGCGTCAACCGCACATCCCATCCCATAGCCAGGGTCGCGGCTCCGACGAGCGAACCAGCTAGCCCGCCGCACGAGAACAGCGCGTGGAACGCGGCCAGGATCGGCCGGCTGTACTGCTGTTCGACGTGCACGGCCTGCGCGTTCATCGACACGTCGAGCGCGCCATTGGCGAATCCGAACACGATGAGCGCGATGCCGAGGGCAACCGCGTTGTGCGCGAAGCCGGGTCCGAGCACGGTCACGCACAGCGCCACTGCGGCCGCAGTCACCATCGTGCGGCTGCCGAATCGATCCGCCAGCGGCCCAGCGAGTTGCATGCCGATCAACGCGCCGCCGGCCAGCACCAGGATCAGCAGGCCCAGCGTCGCCTTCGAAACGCCGGCGCGCTCGCTGATCACCGGGATGTGCACAACCCACATCGCGAGCATGAAGCCGTTGAGCGCGAAGATCCCGAACACGCCTGCGCGGGCGGCGCGGAGTTCGGGAGCGACGACAGGGACGGCCACGCCTTCCCAACCTAATCGGCTGACGCCGACTCGTCAGGCGCGCGCGAGCAGTAGCCCCGGCTCGGTCAGCATGGCGGCGACGTCGGCGAGGAACTTCGACGCCTGTTCGCCGTCGACCAGCCGGTGGTCGAACGAGAGGCCGAGCGTGGTCACCCACCGCGCCGCGATCTCATCGGTCCCGGGCAGCACCCACGGTCGCTTCGCGAACGCGCCGAGGCACAGGATCGCTGCCTCGCCCGGGTTGACCATCGGCGTGCCGGTGTCGATGCCGTATCCGCCGACATTGGTGATCGTGAAGGTCGCCCCGGTGAGGTCTGCCGGGGTCGCGGAGCCGGAGCGGGCCAGGGCGATGGTCCGGTCCAGTTCGACCGCGAGCGCTTTCAGGTCGTATCGCTGCGCGTCGGCAAGTTTGGGCACGAGGAGCCCGCGCTCGGTGGCCGCGGCGATGCCGAGGTTCACGTAGCGGTGCAGCACGATATCGCCGTTGTCCTCGTCCCAGCGCGAGTTCAGCGTCGGGTGATCGGCCAGTGCGGTCACGATCGTCTTGGCGACCAGTGCGAGCGGGGTGAGCTTGACGCCGTCGAACAGTGGTGCCGCGCGCAGCCGGTGCAGCAATTCCACGGACTCGGTGACGTCACATGTGACGAACTCGGTGACCTGTGGAATCGTGCTCGCGCTCAATGTCATTGCCGCGGCGGTCCGCTTACGCACACCCGCGATGGGGATGCGCGTCTCACGTTCGGAGGACACCGCGGGGACACCGGTCTGTCCCTCGACGTCGGACACGGTGATCGCGCCGCCGAAGCCACTCCCGGCGACGGTGGCGAGGTCGACGCCGAGTTCCCGTGCCCGTTTGCGCGCAGCGGGGACGGCGTCCGGCCGCGTGGAGGCATCGGTGCCATTCGTTGTCGTCGTGCCGTTGAGTGGGGGCCGACGCCGACGAGTGACCGCCGCCGCGGATGGCCCGTAACCAACGAGAACCGCCTGCCGCTCGCCGGTCTCCGAATCGGCTTCGGGCGGGGCAGCTTCAGGCGCAGACTCCGCCGGGGCATCGATTGCGATGCGCAGCAACGGCGCGCCAACGATCACCGTGTCACCGGGCTCGGCGAGCAGTTCGGTCACCGTGCCGACGAACGGTGAGGGCAGCTCGACAAGGGCCTTCGCTGTCTCGACCTCGGCGATATTCTGGTTCAACGCCACCACGTCGCCCACCGCCACGGCCCACGAGACAAGTTCGGCGTCGGTCAGCCCCTCGCCGAGGTCAGGCAGGCGGAACTCCTGCGATGTGCTCACTAGGCTGCCATCGCGCGGTCCACCGCGGCCAGGATCCGATCCGGGTCGGGCAGGTGGTGCTCCTCGAGCTTCGCCGGGGGATAGGGGATGTCGTAGCCGCATACGCGCAGCACGGGCGCCTCGAGCTGGTAGAAGCAGCGTTCGGTGATGCGGGCAGCGATCTCGGCTCCGATCCCGACGTAGCCGGGCGCTTCGTGTACGACCACGAGACGACCGGTCTTGCGCACCGAGGCCTCGATGGTGTCGAAGTCGATCGGCGCGAGCGAGCGCAGATCGATCACCTCCAGCGAATGACCTTCCGTGGCAGCGATTTCAGCGGATGTCTTCGCCGTGGCGACCATCGTGCCGTAGCAGACGATCGTGGCATCGGTGCCCGGCACTAGGACACGGGCGCGGTCGAGTGGCAGGTCCGGGGTGGCGTCCAGGTCGACTTCTGCCTTGTCCCAGTAGCGGCGCTTGGGCTCGAAGAAGATCACC